>NZ_FLYE01000023.1 GCF_900093605.1 Candidatus Terasakiella magnetica | reverse complement strand
TCGGCTAAGAACAGTCATTCAGATGCGCATGATTATTGGTCTGTTTTCTACATGAAGGCAGAAGTAAAAACTGAAAACTGTTTTGTTAATAATTCCTAATTATCTTTAAATTTATCACCTTAAAGGTGTACTAAATTAAATCACATACCCAATAGATGCAACACAATAACCGAGCTTCCTAAAAAGAAAGCTCAGTTATTAACTGGCTTAGTTTTAAAACTGCTTAATCTCTCGTATGAGTATATTCAATTTACTCTTGCTTTTGGGAAAAGCAGGAATAGGGACATTTGAATTGTGAAAGACTATTTTCACCTCTGTATAGAGAACACATAAATTAAATATAGTCATTCATATACAAAAAACACTTCACTCCCCTAAGCACCTGATCTAAGGTGTTTTTGGAGCTGGAACGCACAGCTCTGGGGCTTAGTAACCTCTGTATTAGCGGTCAATATCGACCGTAATGATATCTTCCTGACCTCTATGGTCGGGGAGCCTGTGGCGTATGTCCAGGTTCTCCGAACTAAAGGCCATGGGGACCGTCTAATACCGGTTTACTAACTCCCCGATCACCAGAGATCAATTGAGCAACCCTTCGCGGGGGCGTACCGCGAGGCTCTGGCTTTTATGGGAGTAGGACCATGTCTGAGAAAGACACAACTTCAACGAAGAAACCAATTTACAAACGCTGGTGGTTCAGAATACCGCTGGTTTTACTTGGCTTATCACTATTGCTGGGACAATTTACCGGAGGTGGTGGATTGCCTGCTTGCGACAGTTCCCGGGCCAAAGGCACGCTGGCCAAAGCCTTTGACCAGTCCCAATTTGCTCGTAACATGGGCCTAGCTGTTGTTGAAATTAAGGAAAGTACAGAACTCACTTCTTCAATTGATAAGAAAAAGGACTGTTTTGCCAAAATCACCATGAATAACGCCAACACCGTGCCCGTTCTCTATCAACTAGCATTGCGTGATAATGGCAGCTACATGCTGACCTTTGAAGTGCAGGAATAGGGAGATTGGATCATGAAAAAATCATTGCTAATGATCCCGGCCTTTATTCTGGCGTTTTCTTTTCTGCAACCGGCATCAGCCTTCAGCTTGGGTGATGCCGTTAAAATCGGCGATGGCATGCTGAAACAGAAACAGCAGGAAGACCAAAAGAAAAAACAGGAAGCTGAGCGCCAACAAAAGGCCGAACTGAATGAGGCCAAAAAATATGCTGACCGCATCCTGAAAGACTATAACGCCATTAAAGCCCATCAGGAAATCAGGCTTAGAGATGATATTCTTCAGGCCCATTCTGATCTGCAGTATAGTTACAGTCAGACAAATCCGGATGCCATTCGACAAAATGCCCGGTCTTTATCAAACCTGCTGCCCGCTTATCAGGCGCGGCTTAAAGAAGTGGAAAAAGAAAAGCAGGCGGCATATGAGCGCAAACGTGAAGAAAAACGCATAGCAGCCCAAAAGGCAGAAAAAGCACGGGCTGAAAAACAAGCAGCCGAGCAAGCACAGCGTGAACACGAAAGAGCGCTACAAAAAGAGCAGGCAAAGCTTGATCAGCAGCAAAAGGAACGTGAAACTACGGAAAAGAAAAAACGCGCTGAACAGGCTGAGGCGCACCGGATTGCCAATCTTTCAGAAAATGACAAACTCGGGGAAGAGGTCCTCAACTACACCACCTTTGGCTCCAAGCAGGCCCATGCTGAAAGCTGGAAGATGATTGATCCACAGCATTGTATCTTTAAAAGGGAAAGCCAAGGTGGCCAGGCTCATCTCAAACTGAATAATGTCATCCTAGATAGCATCAAGATTGGCAGCAGCTATAACCGTTTTTATAAAAAGCCCTGTCATGTGGTTAAACTTGTCGGGGATAATCCAGTTATTGAATTTATCTACGACAGTCGAAGAAGCACTAAACTAAGCCTGGATTTTGAAGATGAAGGAGAGATATATTCTTCCCTTTCTATCATCGCAAAACTGATCACCGGATCACACTGGTCCGGCCCTCGGTTCTTCGGCCTCAATAAACGCCCGACACCGCCGAGGGTTAGATCATGAGCAAGAAAACTGTTAGATGCGCCATTTATACCCGCAAATCCACCGAGGAAGGATTGGACCAAACTTTTAACACGCTTCATGCACAACGCGAAGCATGTGAGGCCTACATCCAAAGTCAACGGCACGAAGGATGGATAACGTTGCCAACCTTGTATGATGATGGCGGTTTCTCTGGTGGCAATATGGATCGTCCAGCCTTGAAGCAACTCATGGCGGATATTGAGGCAGGCCTGATCGACACGGTTGTCGTTTACAAGATTGATCGCCTGACCCGCGCCTTAGCTGATTTTGCCAAGATGGTGGAGATATTTGATAACCCGGATCATCCCGTGTCTTTTGTCTCCGTCACCCAGCAGTTTAATACGACCACTTCCATGGGGCGACTGACCTTGAATGTCCTTTTGTCGTTTGCGCAGTTTGAACGCGAAGTGATTGGCGAACGAGTACGAGATAAGATTGCAGCCTCCAAGAAGAAAGGCATGTGGATGGGTGGCCTACTGGCCCTTGGGTACGACAAGGAAGACAAGCTGCTTGTCATCAATGAGGACGAAGCCAACACGGTACGTGATATTTTCCAGACCTACCTGAAACTTAAATCAGTCAGAGAGCTGAAAGCTAACTTGGATAAACGAGGCATAGTCAGCAAACTCCGCATCTCTAAAACAGGTAATCTAACGGGAGGCAATTCACTGGCCAGAGGCGCACTCTACACCATTTTACGAAACCCGGTTTACATCGGTAAGATCAGGCATAAGCAGAATGTGTATGACGCAAAGCATGAACCGATTATCGACATGGGTCTTTGGCAACAGGTTCAGGACGTGTTGGATGAAAATCAGAACAACCAAGAAGGCAAGGTTAATTGCAAGAATGGAAGCCTGCTCACTGGTTTGATCTTTGATAGGGACGGGAACCGTTTGACGCCCAGTCATGCGGTTAAGAAAACGGCTTCTGGGAAGAAACGCTATCGCTATTACGTGAATGAAAGCCTCAGGCTTCCTGCAGCCGATATCGAACAAATTGTAATCATCAATCTCTGTGCCTTTTTAAACGACCCGAAGAACATCAAAACGACTGAAGATGCTGATCGATACGCGGAGTTCGTTAAAACTCTAAAAGATGACAACAGCTTCAAGCGTGTTTTTCTGGTCAAACAACTTGTTCATTCCATCACGGTTGATACGAAAGAAGTGACCATTCAGGTTTCCAATATTGAACTGAATGATAAGCAGGACAGCGAAGACAGCTTCGCATCCCTAAACATTCCCGCCCAACTCAAACGCTGTGGCATGGAGAAGAAAATTGTTCTCGGTGAGGTAAAAAGGAAGCCAAAGAACGATGCGACCTTAATCACCATTTTAGCCAAAGCTCATACCCTTATGGAAAAGTTGACGTCAACGGATCAGCTCAGTCTGTCCGCGCTTGCCCGGCAAGAAGGTGTTTCGCTGACCTATATCGGCAAGCTACTTCGCGTATCTGCCCTATCTCCAAAAATTCAGGAAGCTATTATTACAGGTACTCAGCCTCAAACCATGACGGCAAATAAGCTCATGACCTTGAAGACCTTGCCTTCGGACTGGAGTGAACAAGAACAGCTTTTTGGAATCTAAATACGTCAGATATGACCGCCCAGCCCTCCCGGTGTGGAGGGCTTTTTTATTGCTGAATTAAACTGGGTCAAATCGTCACAGAGATATTTAAGATATTCGGCTCCGAATTCGCCGTCTCCGGTTCAGCTTAGCGCACTACAATGATGCGCTGCCGCCCGCAACTATTTGATTTATAAAGCATATTACAAAGAAAAAGCGAACCAACTGATAATCAGCGGTTCGCTTTAAAAATTCTGGCGGACAGTGAGGGATTCGAACCCTCGATGAGCGTTAACCCATACTCCCTTAGCAGGGGAGCGCCTTCAGCCACTCGGCCAACTATCCACGGTGTGGTTCAAGGGTTCTACAAATACATGGAGGCGCTGTCAATGTTCAAAAACTGCTTTTTGCGAATTATTTTCTCTCAACGTTAAACAGGGTTTTAAGTTCTTCATCATCATAAGGGGTTTTGCGGGTATGTTCGTCCAAAACAGCAAGGCCGCGGCGCACGGCTTTGCGCTCTTTAATCGCAAGAAACCAGCGTTTCAAGTTTGGATAACTGTCTAGGTCTTGGCCCTGATCTTTATATGAACGTATCCACGGCATAGCTGCGATATCGGCGATAGAATAGTCACCTGCCAGATAGTCAGCCTGCCCCAATCGTTTATCCATCACCCCATAAAGGCGCGTGGCCTCATTGGTGTAGCGCTCAATGCCATAATCGACCTGCACAGGGGCATATTTTCTAAAATGATGCGCCTGCCCCAACATGGGGCCAAGGCCGCCCATCTGGAACATCAGCCATTGCAGGACCTCATAACGTTTGTCAGGCGTGCTTGGCAAAAGCTTTGAGCCTGTTTTTTCTGCCAGATAGATCAGGATTGCCCCGCTTTCAAACAGGCTAATGGCTTTTCCCTCTGGACCATCATGGTCCACAATTGCGGGGATTTTATTATTAGGGCTTATGGCAAGGAAACCTTCTTCAAACTGTTCCCCATTGGCGATATTGACGCCATGGACAGTATAATCCAGCCCCGTTTCTTCCAACATAATATGGACTTTATGGCCGTTTGGGGTCGGCCAGGAATAAAGATCAATCATAAATACCACCGTTTAGAGAGTTTTAAGAATTCTAAGCTATTTTAAATTATTCAAAAACAAAAAATATGATTGACCTCACACTTCTCTCTTTTGTAATTTTTATGTGAGAAAACTAATTTAGCCAGGTGTCCTTATGCCAGATGTTCTTCCTCAACAGCGCCTCCTTCTTGAATTGCTTGTCATGTCCGGTGACATTGCGGTTGCTGATGATATTTCCGATACGATCTTGGAACGTACTATTGAAGAATGTGAGAAAAAGGGCTGGGTACGACGTTCTGTTTTTGGTGCAGGGTTTCATAAAACAACCATTACAGAAAAAGGCCGCGTGGCCTCAAACATCCCCAATCGCGGCCAGACAAAAAAATAACGCCCCCAAGTTTCCTTGAGAGCGTTATTAAACGTTAATGCGCTAAAAGCTTAGCCCATAATTTTATCACGAAGCAGTTTGTTCACCACGCCCGGGTTGGCTTTACCCTGTGTGGCTTTCATGACTTGACCGACAAACCAGCCCAGCATTTTATCTTTACCGCCGCGGATTTGTTCAACCTTATCTTCGTTGGCTGCCATAATCTCATCAATGGCGGCTTCAATCGCGCCTGTATCCGTGATCTGCTTGAGACCTTTTTCTTCAACGATCTTTTCAGGGTTATCGCCTGTTTCAATCATAATCTCAAAAACGTCTTTGGCGATACGGCCAGAAATCGTGTCGTTGCTGATCAACTCAACAAGTTTTCCGAGGTTTTCAGCAGAAACCGGACTTTCCTGAATGGAAACGCCTTGCTTGTTCAACACTGCAAACAGGTTGGTGATGACCCAGTTTGCCGCCAGTTTGCCATCACGGCCCTTGGCAACAACTTCGTAGTAATCCGCCTTTTCTTTTTCAGCAACCAGAACGGAGGCATCATAAGGTGATAGGCCCAACTCATTGATGAAGCGATCTTTCTTTTCATCTGGAAGTTCCGGCAACGTTTTGCGGATTTCATCCACATAACCTGCTGGCAATTCCAACGGCAGAAGATCAGGATCAGGGAAGTAGCGATAATCATGGGCATGTTCTTTAGAACGCATGGAACGTGTTGTTCCTGTCGTGCTGTCAAACAGGCGTGTTTCCTGAACGATCTCGCCACCTTCTTCATAAACTTCAACTTGGCGTGCAGATTCAGCTTCAATAGTCTGCATCACAAAACGAACGGAGTTTACGTTTTTGGTTTCTGTACGGGTGCGCAGGCCTTCTTCACCGACCTTGCGCACTGAAACGTTTACGTCACAGCGCATGGAACCTTCATCCATGTTGCCATCACATGTTTCAAGGTAGCGCACAATAGAGCGCAGTTTGCGCACATAAGCACCCGCTTCTTCAGGTGAGGTCATATCCGGCATGGACACGATTTCCATCAAGCAGACGCCTGCACGGTTCAAGTCGATATAAGACTTGCTTGGGTGCTGGTCATGCTGAGATTTACCCGCATCAATTTCCATATGAAGACGTTCAATACCAACTTCTTTGGTTTCACCATCTTCCAAATCAAGGATCATGGTGCCCTCGCCCACAATTGGCTTATCAAATTGTGAGATTTGATAGCCCAGTGGCAAATCTGCATAGAAGTAGTTTTTACGTGCAAAAACAGAATATTCGTTAATCTGCGCTTTTAAGCCCAGACCTGTGCGAACAGCATGTTCAATACATTGCTCGTTAATAACAGGCAACATGCCCGGCATACCAGCATCTAAGAAAGCCACATTATGGTTTGGTTCTGCCCCAAACGTTGTGGATGCACCAGAAAACAGCTTGGCATTAGAGATCACCTGACAGTGAACTTCCAAACCGATGACCAGTTCCCAATCGCCTGTTTCACCTTTGATTACGTAACCCATCTTTTAGGCCTCCAACATCTTAGGCTTGGCGCTGAAACCAGCCGCCTTTTCCAATACTTCTGCAGAACGCAGCAGTGTTTCTTCATCAAACGGACGACCAATCAACTGCAAGCCCAAAGGCAAACCGCCCTGTGACAAACCAGCCGGAACAGAAATCCCCGGCAAACCTGCCAGTGAAGTCGGGACCGTAAAGACGTCGTTGAGATACATTTTCACCGGATCATCTTCATTCTCACCAATGCCGAATGCCTCAGACGGACAAGTCGGTGTCAAAATCACATCACACGCTTCGTGCGCTTTAGCGAAATCCTGTGAAATGAGTGTGCGGATTTTCTGTGCTTTGGCATAATAAGCATCATAATAGCCTGCTGAAAGCACGTAGGTGCCGATCATGATACGGCGTTGCACTTCTTCACCAAAACCTTGACCGCGTGTCTTCATGTAAAGATCATCAAGGTTCTCAAGCTCACCTTCTGCACGGTGACCGTAACGTACACCGTCATAACGCGCCAAGTTAGAAGAGGCTTCTGCAGGCGCAACGATATAATATGTCGCCAACGCATATTTTGTATGGGGCAAGGAAACCGGAACGATTTCAGCACCCGCATCTTTGAGCATCTCTTCACCCTGTTTCCAAAGCGCAGTGATTTCTTCTGGCATGCCATCGACTTTATATTCGTTTGGAATACCGACTTTCAATCCTTTGATGTCACCTGTAAGGGCAGCTTCAAAGTCTGGCAGCTCAACACGTGCTGATGTGGAATCATGCACGTCATAACCCGCCATGGATTGCAACATGATGGCACTGTCACGTACCGTCTTGGTCATGGGGCCAGCTTGGTCCAAAGAAGACGCAAAGGCCACGATGCCCCAGCGCGAACAACGCCCATATGTTGGCTTTAAGCCAACAATGCCGCTAAAGGATGCTGGTTGACGGATGGAACCACCCGTATCCGTGCCTGTGGCTGCCAAGCAAAGCTCACCTGCCACAGCCGCAGCAGACCCACCACTTGATCCACCGGGAACCAAATCTTTATCCACGTTAGAACCCCAAGGGTTTTTAACCGTGCCAAAAGCAGATGTGATATTGGCAGAGCCCATGGCAAATTCATCAAGGTTGGTTTTACCAACCATCACGGCACCCGCCTTTTTCAGGTTGGAAGAAACAGTGGATTCATAGGGCGGGATGAAGTTATCCAAAATGTTGGAGGCCGCAGTTGTGCGCACGTCTTTGGTACAGAAAAGGTCTTTCATGCCAATCGGCAGACCTTCCATGGCACCCGCATCACCAGATTTAATCTTGGCATCAGATGCTTTGGCCTGTTCAAGGGCAAGCTCAGGTGTTTCTGTAATAAACGCGTTTAACTCTTTGCGCGCAGCCATCGTATCAACGTGAGCTTGGGTTAGCTCAACAGCGCTGAAGTCACCAGCCTTAAGCCCATCGCGGGCCTCAGCCAATGTGAGATTGGTCAATTTTGTCATGATTATTCAACCACCTTAGGCACGAGGTAACAATGATCGTCTTGATCCGGTGCATTTTTAAGAACCAAGTCCGGCTGGTCGCCGCTGGTCACTTCATCTTTGCGCCAGTGCAAAGTCTGTGCAGCTACGGATGTCATCGGCTCTACGCCGTCTGTATCAACTTCAGAAAGTTGTTCAACCCAATCAAGGATTTTAGTCAAGTCCTGAGCAATCGGCTCAAGCTTTTCATCAGCCACTTCTAGGCGAGAAAGAAAAGCAATGTTCTTGACGGTATCTTTGTCCAGTGAAGACATGACGATTTCGTCCCTTATCGGCCCAGTATCACGGACCTACTCATAATGTGAAAAATAGCGGTGCGGAAAGTAGCACTGGCACGGACAAGAAACAAGGGGTAGAGTGGAAAAAAGAGTAACCTTTAAGCCGATCTGAAAATATAAGAAACAATGCCCCTTTCCGCTGCCATACTTCAAACGCTCCAATCTATTGTGGGTGATAAAGGTTTCATCACCAATCAAGCTGAAATCGCGCCCTATCTGGTGGAAAGCCGCAATAAGTTTAAAGGCCAGTGCGATGTGCTGATCAAACCCGCCAGCGCCCAAGAAGTTGCCGAGGTTCTTGCCATTTGTAATGACCATGATGTGGCAGTCGTCCCCCAAGGGGGAAATACGGGGCATTGCGGCGGGGCGGTACCCAATGGCGGGATATTGCTCAACCTCTCCAGGCTTAATAAAATTCGCCAGATTGATCCACTAAACGCCACCATCACCGTTGATGCAGGCTGTATTTTACAAACCATTCAGGAAGCAGCTGAAAAAGCCGGGCTTTTCTTCCCGCTCTCCCTTGCTGCCCAAGGCAGTTGCCAAATTGGCGGAAACCTTGCCACCAATGCAGGCGGGGTACATGTGCTGCGCTATGGCAATATGCGCGACCTCACGCTGGGCCTTGAAGTGGCCCTGCCCGATGGGCGGTTGTGGGATGGTTTGCGCGCTTTGCGAAAAGACAATACGGGTTATGACCTCAAACATCTGTTTATCGGATCAGAAGGCACCTTGGGCGTTATCACGGGTGCTGTTTTGAAACTCTCTGCCAAACCAAAAGACACAGCGGTTGCCTTTTTAGGGGCAGAAACACCGCACGACCTGATGGAAGTCTTTGCCATTTTGCGCGACCAATTTGGCGAAGAGCTCAGCGCTTTTGAGATCATGCCGCGCTTTGGCCTTGAGATGGTCACCAAACATATGAAAGCTGCGCGTGACCCTTTTCATGCGCCTTATCACTGGTATGGGGTGGTGGAAGTTGCCAGCTCGCGCCCTGACAGCCAGTTAACAACCGCCCTTGAAGAGGCTCTCCACCCGCTTTTTGATAAAGGCTTTTTGCATAATGCCAGTGTGGCAAAGGATTTAAGCCAAGCAAGCCAGTTTTGGGCCTTGCGTGAAAATATGTCTGAGGCACAAAAATGTGAAGGCGGCTCCATTAAACATGATGTGTCTGTTCCGCTTTCTCATATTGCTGAATTTCTTGAAGAAACTTCACATATGATAGGTAACATAGTGCCGAATTCGCGCATCTGCGCCTTTGGTCATGTGGGTGATGGTAATATCCATTTTAACATCAGCCAACCTATTGACATGGAAAAGGATGCTTTTCTTGCCCATTGGAGTGATTTTAACGAAATCGTCCATGAGATGGCAGAGAAATACGGTGGCTCGTTTAGTGCAGAACATGGCATTGGCCTGTTAAAAACAAACGAGATGGAACTGTTTCGCGAAGGCCCTGAACTGGACATGATGCACAGCATTAAAAACAGCCTTGATCCCAATAACATTATGAACCCGGGCAAGATTTTAAAAAAACGCCCCTAGACTTTTCATAGCCCTTTGTAAGTATTTTACAATGAAGGATATGGCTATGTATTCCCCCAATTCTAAAGAGACCCAGCTGATTGCCCGCCTGACAACAACGGGCATTGAAGTGGACATCTGCCCTGAGACAGGCGGCATCTGGCTGGATAAGGGGGAATTTATCCTGCTTTCAAAAAAGCGACATCTCACAGAACAACTCTATGGTAAATATTACACCTATCATAACTCACAAGGTCACCCCTCCCCGCGCACGGGTGAGGCCATGCGGTGCTGTAGCTTTAAAGACATTGCGCAATTTGAAGAATGTCCAACAACGGGCGGTCTGTGGTTTGATAAAGAAGAATGGGACAAAGTGCTTAAATGGTCCCCCCTGCTTGACTACCAACTGATTGAAGAAACATCCAACCCTTCGTCACAAAGCGAGAAAAGCTTACCAAACCTGTGGTGGCAGACGGCAAAAATGGTGGTTCTGCTCAATGGCTTTTTCGTTTTGTCGTGTTTTGGTATCTCCAGCCTGATGGAGATGGAGACAAACTGGGGCGGTTTTCTATTCATCAGTCTTCTCGTGAGCCTGTTTAGTTATCTCGTCTCGCCTTGGATAATCGATGCCTCCCTATTCTATCTTTATAAATCCAAAGAAAATGCCCTTGATGAGCTCCCCTTGTCCCTTCAAAACTTTATTGAAGAGATTGCACGCAAGAATAACATTAAACATCCGCGCATTAGCCTGATCTATGACGGTGCCCCGCAAGCTTTTACCTATGGTCACACACCCAATAATGCGCGTATCGTCATTTCCACAGGCTTGATGAAAATCCTTGGCCCAAAAGAGCTCGAAGCCGTGATTGCCCATGAGGTTGGTCATGCGGTTCATTGGGATATCGCTTTTATGAGTTGGGCACAGCTTTACCCGACCCTGTTTTATCATTTGTTCAGATCAACATTACCGAGCAATGGTGAGCGTGATGCCAAAGCAGGCGGCATCAGTGCCTTTGCCTATTTCCTTTATGTGGCCTCAGAATATCTCACCCTTGCCCTTTCGCGCATTCGTGAACTTCATGCCGATCGTTTTGCCGCCCATACACAAGGCAATCCCGCGCTGCTTTCTTCTGCCTTGGTGAAAATTGGCTATGGCTTGGTGCATGGCTTTTCAGATGTACCCTCCCCCCATAAGCATCATTCAAAAAAACAGTTTGAAGCGCTTAACATCATGGGGGTGCATTCAACGGGCTCACTCATGATGCCACCCAAAGCAAAAGACACCCCGCACGACCCTGAAAGCTTAAAGCAAGTGATGAAATGGGATATGTGGAACCCGTGGTCACGCTGGTATGAGCTGCAATCCACCCATCCGTTAATTTCACGTCGCCTAAACTATCTTGCACAACAGTCAAAATCACTGGGGCAAAAACCTTATGTGGATTTTGATTTAAAACAGCCAGAATCTTATTGGGATGAATTCGCGATTGATCTTTCAATCCACCTTTTGCCCATGCTCGCCCTCATTGGCCTGCCCATAAGCCAGATTATCTTTCATTTTTTCCACCTATTGGTGGGTACACATATGGAAAGTTGGCAGGTTATTCTGACTGCTATTGATTTAAAAGAAGCCGTCCATGTGCCGCTTGCCTTTGCAGGTCTGGGTTTTGGCTTGATGGTGCGCACCTATTTTCAATATCCCCTCAAGCATTTTTGCGAAATGAGCATTGCCGCCTTGCTTAAAAAAGTCAAAGTCTCCGCCGTGCGCCCCACGCCTTGCACCATTCGCGGTAAAATCATCGGTAAGGGCAATCCGGGTTCCTTTTTCAGTGATGATTTTTATATTCAGGATGAAACCGGACTGATCTATCTGGATCATCGCAGCCCACTTTCCATTTGGGAGTTTTTCTTCGGCTTTGTTATGACGCCTAGATATATTGGTCAAGAGGTGGAAGTTACGGGCTGGTATCGCCGCGCCCCCGTGCCTTACATTGAAGTCAAAAGCCTGCGGTGCCTTGATGACAGCCAGCCCATGGTCACCACCTATGTCTGGGCATGGAGCTTCTTTGCCAGCGCCTGTATTCTTGCCGCTTCAGCCTATTTCTGGACGGTGGGTTAGAGAATTTCTCTGATACGCTCGGCAATCTCATGGGTGGTATTGAGCTTATTGGTCAGTTTCATATCTAACGAGCCTGCAAACGGATAGGCATAGCCGCCTTCATAAAGCGAAGCGACCATGCGTTTATGTTTTTCTGAGATCATGCCCTCAGGGGCATAGATATAAACCGGCTTGCCCGTTGCACAAGCCTCAGAACACATGGAAACACTATCGCCTGTGACGATTAAAACGTCTGAGAGAGCAAGAAAACCAAAATAAGGATTTTCACCCTCATCACCGAATTTAAATTTAAAAGACGGAACCGTGATTTCTTCCAATAAAGGCTCGGCGGCTTCGCCTGTTCTGCGCGATGTCGTGACAAGCACACTGGCACCTTTGGCTTTGGCAATGTCATTAACCTTGCGCCCGAGCTCTTTGCCCATATCAGCACTAAAGGCTTTATTCTTTGTCGCCCCACCAACAATCAGGCCGATGCGCGGTTGTGGCAAAAATGAAAAACGCTCCAGCCAATGGGCAACCGCTTCATTTAATTTTTGCTGGTTAACCCGATGCGGGGCGCCCGTCATGGTCATTTCATTTGCTGAATAACTATTTTGATCATGCGAAGGCACGCAGATTAAATCAAAATCATCAGCCCCACTATTGCCGGGATACATGACCTGCACAATCTTACACTTACCCTTTGAGGCTTTTTTAATATGGCGTGCAATGGGGGCTGTGCGCCTGCCTGCTGCAATGACAAGATCAGGCCATGGTGCTTTGATTTGACTTTTACTTTGCGCGTTTAAGCCTTGTAAGGACGTGCCAAGCAGAAAATTGGGCAGTTTCGCCAGCCCATTATAAGCAATGTCTTTTTGCTCAAAAGGCAGGTCTAAGGCTTCAGCAACCCCTAAACATTGGCTGACATTTCCCGCGCGATCATCGCACAAAACCCAGATGGTTGGCCCCATACTCATTTGTAAAACCACTCATTAACGATATGAACACTATCATTAATACATAAAGGGTGTGGTTCATAATCTTTTATTTTCTCAACCCTCTTTAAAATAGATCACGACATATCCACTAGGTTTTACGGATCAAACCGTGTTAAAAATAACGCAACGCTCACAAGCTGACTTAAACCTTATGACTGATAAATCTTTTGAGCTTTCCCAACCGGAACTCAATGGCACGACCTTTGACCTCCTGCAAAATAAATCAATCAAAATCCTGTTGATTGTTTTGTTATCCATTGCCATGCCCCTTAGCCTTTGGGGCTTAGCCAAATGGACCCATGAGACCGCACTGGATAATCTGCGCCTGCAACTAGATTCGCGCATGAAGCTCTATTCCTCCAACATTGTCAGTGAGTTGGAAAAATACGAATATCTCCCGACGATTTTGGCGCGCGACCCTATTTTAAAATCCCTTTTTCAAGATGAAAAACGCGCCGCCCACATTGATCGTGCCAATCGTCACCTCAGCGCTATTCGTGAAACCGCTGAAGTTTCTGCCGTTTATGTGATGGACCGCCAAGGCAAGACCATTGCGGCAAGCAACTGGGCTGAAGAGGGCTCTTTTGTGGGAAAAAACTTTCAGTTTCGCCCCTATTTTAAAAATGCCATGGCTGGCAAAACCGGACATTATTTTGCCCTTGGCACCACCTCTAAAATACCGGGCTATTATCTTTCCCATCCCATTGGAGATAGTGACAAAATCACAGGCGTGGTTGTTGTAAAAGTCAGCGTGGCGCGCCTTGAAGAAGCTTGGGCAACCGCCAATGAAGAAGTTGTGGTGACCGATAGCAACGGCGTCATCATCATCACAGGCCATGAGGAATGGAAATTTAGAACCCTTAAACCGCTTTCTGATGAAAAACGTTCCGCCCTTATCTTAACGCGGCAATATTCTGATGCGAAGCTTTTGCCCATTGATATGGGGCGCGAAAATATTGTGGATGACCAAACCCGACGCATTGCCATTCGCCATCCCCTTGTGGATGCGCCAGATGCAAAAAACTGGGAAGATATTTATATTCGCTCACGCTCTGTCTTAGGCACAGACTGGACAATACATTATATCTTTAGAGAAGCCAATTTGCGCGATGATGTGATCAATACCTTGATCCTCGCAGCCTTTGCATGGCTGGTCATTATCTTAAGCTTCCTTTACATCCTGCAACGCAGAAACATGATCACGCACCGTCTTGAGTTTCAAGAACGCCATCAAAAAACACTTGAAGAAGCCGCTATTCAGCTTGAACACCGTGTTGATCGTCGCACCAAGGCCCTAAGTGAGGCCAACCAACGCCTTGAAGAAGAAATACAAGAACGCCTAAAGGCAGAAGATGACCTTCATATGGCGCAAGATGAGCTGGTGCAAGCCGGTAAACTCGCCGCCCTTGGGCAAATGGCAGCGGGCATTACCCACGAGATGAACCAGCCTTTAACCGCCATTCGCAGTTATTCTGATAATGCGACCATCTTGCTTGAGCGCAACCGCCTTGATGATGTGCATTCAAACCTTGAACAAATCTCTGATCTATGTGCGCGTTTGGGTAAAATATCGGGGCAGCTTAAAGTCTTTTCGCGCAAAACACCGTCTGAGAAAGAACCCATCAGCCTATCTAAGGTGATTAATGAGACCCTCGCCTTATTAGAAAGCAGCGCCAAAATGGGCAATATTGATATCCATAATGCCATTGGTGAGACTGATGCCATGGTCCTTGGTGAGGCCATCCGTCTTGAACAGGTCTTGATTAATATTTTGCGCAACGCTCTTGACGCCATGACAGACCAAGACAAGGCCGCCATCTGGATATCGGCTGAGCAATCCCAAACCCGCATGTCCATTATTATCCGTGATAATGGTCCCGGTTTTAAAAAAGACGAACTGGATCGGATATTTGATCCTTTCTTCACCACCAAGGAAGTGGGCAAAGGCTTAGGATTAGGCCTTTCCATTTCCTCGCGCATCATTCAAGATTTCGGCGGTGTCTTAAAAGCCCATAACCATGAAGATGGCGGGGCAGTCTTTACAATTGAACTTTTACAGGCTTCACATGGTTGATTATCAATATAAAGGTCCGGTCCTTTTTATAGACGATGAAATGCATATCCGCCTTTCAGCCAAGCAAACGCTTGAGCTTGCTGGTTTTGATGTGGTCTGCCTTGAAAGTGCAGAAGATGCGCTAAAACAACTGGAACAAGGCTGGCCCGGCATTGTTATTTCAGACATTAAAATGCCCTCTATGGATGGCATCATGTTTATGGAAAAAGCCCATGAGATTGATAAAGATATTCCCATTATCCTAATCACGGGTCATGGTGATGTGACCATGGCAGTGCAGGCCATGCGCGATGGGGCCTATGATTTCATTGAAAAACCTTTTCCTTCAGAACTGCTCACAGATGTGGCTGGGCGCGCGATGGAAAAACTCGCCCTTATTCGTGAAAATAAGGAACTGCGCGCAAAGCTTAAAAACCAGTCCGGCATTGCTGAAAACCTGCTTGGAAAATCCCAACCTATTGAACAGCTCAGAAAACTTATCGGCAATATCGCCAATACCGATACCGATGTGCTGATTATGGGGGAAACAGGCACAGGCAAGGAAATGGTTGCGCGCTGCCTTCATGAAAACAGTAGCCGCCATAACGCCCATTTTGTGGCAGTAAATTGCGGGGCTATGCCGGAAACCATCTTTGAAAGTGAGCTTTTTGGGTATGAACCCGGTGCCTTTCCCAACAACCCCAACAGGCGCATTGGCAAGATTGAATATTCATCCGGCGGCACGTTGTTTTTAGATGAAATTGAAACATTGCCCATGTCCATGCAGGTGAAACTGCTGCGGGTCTTACAGGAACGCTCCATTGAAAGGCTGGGCTCAAACACGGTCATCCCACTTAATTTGCGCATTTTAGCCGCAACCAAGACCGACCTATTATCCGAGGTTCAAAAAGGAAACTTTCGGGAAGACCTCTATTACCGTTTAAGTGTGGTTGTGGTTTCCACCCCGCCTTTGCGCAAATGGAAAGAAGATATCCCGCTTTTATTCCAGCATTTTGCAGAAGAAGCCAGCACGCGGTTTTCACGCGACTGTCCCGCCATTCGCGAAGGCCAAACCCAATCTTTAATCACCCATAACTGGCCCGGTAACGTGCGTGAACTTAAAAATGCGGCTGAGCGTTACGTGCTTAATGATGGTCAAAGCCCGCTTGCCCAAACCCAAGAACCGTTAGAAGAAGAAAACCAAAGCTTGGCACATAAAGTCGAAGCCTTTGAAAAGGGGCTCATCATGCAAGCCTTGGAACAATCAAACGGCAGCATCAAAGAAGCCATGGAGCTTCTTGATATCCCGAGAAAAACACTCAGTGATAAATGTAAAAAATACGAAATTGATAAAGCCGATTTTCAGCAGAAATAACGTTTTTAATCAGGAGCTTTCAGCCACAAGGCCCCAATCGATACAATCCTGTTCAACGCAACCTTCCAAGGCTTCGTTGCGCAAATAAAGCGGCTGTGTGGTCTCAGCTGTTTCTTCTGAAAGTAAATATTTCAGCTCCACCGGCACGTCAGACGTATTAATTTTATTCTGTTTAATCAGTTTGGATAACAAGCCGCTCACACTGTCTTCAAGCTCAGCTTGGTTCATGGCATGGTGGCTTGCATGCTTCATCAGTGCAATTTTATGAGCATTTTCCAACGTGGAGACCAGCAAGTCGTATGAGCAGGGCTTGGAGAGATAAAAATGCTCTGAGCCCACCAGCCTAAAGGCCGTTGCCTGATTGCAATGGCCTGATAACACCACCCGCGCGGTTTCTGGATATGTGCGCCAGATGTGGTCCAGTAATTTCTCGCCACTCATCTGCGGCATCATCATGTCAGAAACGACAACGTCATAGGGCTGCTCTTCAAAAAGCTCAATCGCTTTAAAGCCAGAAGTGGCGTAATCGATATCCCACTCATTTTTTTTATGACGTAATGTACGTGCCAATGCATTTAAGACATTGACCTCATCATCTACAAATAATACCCGCATTTTAAATAGAATCCTAATCGTTCCGACACCGCACTATAAATGAACAAAGGCCTAAGGGGGTATTCCCATATGGGGACATTAACATTGGATAAACGCCTTAAAGCCTCCATTTGAACACTTAGTCATTAGTGTAGTTGAAAATAATACCTCCTTTAATACATAGCTCTTTAATTATTCTTATTTACCTTTTCCTACATCAAGAAAAAAAGGCACTCTCGCCTTTCGAAGGCTTTGAAGGGTGATCCTAAATAAAATAAGGGCAAGGTCTACAGAAAGACCTCGCCCTTATTTATTACTCAATAAGAAAAATGAATTTTCCTTAAGTCACTTCCTAAAAATGATAAGACATACCAACACGAATTTGGAACAGGCCCTTAACGCGCGCATAATCACCCTGGTCCATATCCGGTGTCAGTTCATCTTCAGCAAACTTATATTTTGTTGAAGGCAGGCTATATAGACCCGCTGCATTGAAACTCACCTTATCTGAAACAAAATGCTCCGCACCAGCCCCTAAGATGAGGCTGTATTTGCTAAGTGTTCTGCTCCCTGTGTCTTTATCTGTATCCATATCATCATAGGCTGACAGCTTTGTACGTGTCATACCGAGACCAAGCGTGCCATAAAGCAGAGTTTCATCATTAAAAAGAACCCCGGCACGCCCACGAATGGACCCATATAGTTTCAGGTCATGCTCGGCATAATCATCAGATGAATCATCAAAAGCCGTTTCACTTTCAATGCGACCAGAACCCAAGTCAGCCTCTAGACCAAACAAAAGATTATCATGCACAGTGTTGTAGCCGAGCGTCCCGCCATACAAGACGCCTTTAGAAAAGCTTGTCGACAGGTCTTCCGTTTTTTCAGGCTGGGCCGGAAGGTGGTCGTTATCGACAAGTCCATCAAGACTAGCCCCGCCATACCCTGTGAAAAGCCCTGCATATAAGCCATCAAAATGACTATCATCGCCTGCAAAAGCATCAATGCTCATAACCGCAGGCAATATAGTTGCTGATAAGACCAGAGTTTTAAGTTTTGATTTTAACATGTCAAAAACTCCGCTACGAACCACTCTTTAGAAACGGTATCCCAAAGAAACTTTACCTGCGATCGTGCTTGTATCAAACTCAATCTCACGATCATCTGCATAAACAGGAGTAAAGCTTGTTAGGCTTGTACCACCGGCAGATGAGAAGTTTGAAACGAGTGTAGAGTTATCACTTGTTGTTCCACTCATTTGATAAGCTTCAATTTCACCGCGCAAGAAGAAACCATTGCCAACGTTGCTTTCAAAACCACCACCAATACCGGGGCCATGAATAGTTGCGTCATACTCACCTGCAGCGGCTTGTGCCACATGGTAACCGACTTTAGCAAAGACCATTGTATCTTTAGTCAGAGTATAAGCGGGTTTAAGAGCGAGAAAGAAGTGCTTGCTAATATCAACCGAACTGTCTGAAGTAGACAGGCTTGGATCATAACTGATCGATGGGTTCAAATCATATGAATGGTTGTGAGCAGCGCCACCACCACCGGAACCATCGTTATCACTACGGCCGCCAGTTACAGAGCTTGTCGTTCTTGTACTGTCTGAGCGGGTAGACTTTTTCATAAAGTCAGTACCAGCAGAAAGACCAATTAAAAACTTATCAGATACTGCAAAGTTATAGTTAATTTCTAGTTCTGGCAAAACAGCTTGATCAGTTGATGGCCACTGGATCAGCTTGTCATAACTAAAGACACCTGAAAGATTTGTATTACCTGCTGCGTTTGAACCATTTGTCCATGCACCAGCTGGGCTTGAGTCAACAACTGCATCCCATGTGCCATTGCCTGTTTGTGTTGTATCAACTTCAGATGATTGTAGTGATGCACCTAATGATACGTTAAAGCCTTCAAAATTCTTTGAGAAGTCTTCAGCTTGAGCCAATGCAGGCATCCCAATCCAAGCTACAGTTGATAAAATAAGAGCATTCTTCTTATTAAGCATAATTATCCCCTAAGGCGTTTTAATTTTTCTAAATGCTATATAATTCATGCATCTCAGCATTGCCTTCACTTGCCTACATCCCCCCTTAATGGAAAGAGGATTGTTTAAGCTATGCTCGAAAAATCAGTATATTTTAAGGGGTTTGGTTAGTTTGTAGCCTTTTAGGCGAACGGAGCAAATATTCACTTTTCCCGCTGTTACCTCTTTTAATTTCTTGCGCAATCGCACGATTCTAACTTCAAGGTTTTTCTTATTATAGCCAACTTCATCCATACCAAATATTTTGGCAACCTGACCATATTCCAATTCACAGTTGGCTGCGCGCATACATGCGGTTAACAATTTAGTTTCAGCCTCTTGCAAGGTGGCATCTCCTTTTGGGCCCACCAGCAAATTCTCAGCCTGATTAAGCTTGGCTGATTGACCTTCTATAGTACTATGGAGCCTGCGCTGAAGAGAACCAATTACAGAAAGTAATGTTTCCGGTAATATAGGCTTGACCAGATAAACATCAGCACCACTGTCATAGCCGATTGCCATATCCTTTGCTGAATCTCTAGCTGTCATCATGATAATGCCGACCAGTGGATGGGCTTTGCGCAAACGCTTGGCTAGGCTGATGCCGTCTTCTCCGGGAAGGTTCAGGTCTATAACAATAATATCAATGGGGGAGCCGTCCACAATGCCATCAACATCTTCAGCATAGGCAAGATCAGTTACAAAATACCCCTCCTCACGCAGAACAGTTGCTGTAATGTCACGCAACGCGTCATGATCTTCAACAACTACGACATGCACTTTCTAGTCTCCCTTTCTTTTCATTAAGCCAAAGCCTAAATTAACCGCAGCTGCAAAAAGAAAACCTACAGTTACCTTCATCACCCTTTCAGTGACAGTGGCAAACGCACAACAAAGCGGATCAACTCCTCATCCGGTTTATACTCAATAGCCCCTTGTAATAAGGTGGTGAGCCCCGAGACAAGATATAACCCCAGACCACTTCCGGTAATGCGATGGGCTTTTACATGGCGATAATATTTAGTAAAAACCATATCAGGGTCAGGCCAACCCGCTTGACCGGGATAATTGGCAATGCTGATTTCCACCATCTCAACACCATTTCTTTGAATATGGCCAAGCTCAAGGATGATGCTTTTTTTAGGGTCACTATATTTGATGGCATTATGAAGAAGGTTTGACAAAACCATCATCAATAAATGCTTATCGCTCTCAATGATTGCAAGAGGACCACCTACAATCGTGAAGCGGTCTGCTTGTGCCAATGTTTCAATAATTTCATTCAAGTTTTCTACTATGTCACAGTCTGAAAGATGCAGCTCAATTTTCTCTGCATCTAACTGTTCCACATCCTTAGTCCGCCCAATGACAAAATCCATATCATTAACGGCCTGTTCAGCAGTTTCGCGCATTTGATCACTTATCGTATTTGCCCCAAGAACCATGCGGATCACAGAAAGCGGTGTCTTTAGCTCATGGGAAAGCATGGCCAGAAAACGGGCTTTTTCTTCATTTTTTGATCGTTCCTGCATGGCAAAACCATGCAATTGGACAGATTGATCCACCGTGCGAAAATGTTCGCGCACAGAAACCGCAATAAGTAACCAGATCAAAATTAAACCAACGCTATAACCATATAATTTACCGCGCCACGCACCAAGCAATGCATGTTTTTCCAAAGCGATTACAACATAAAAAGGCAGTCCTGTGACACGCTCAAAGTGAAGGATATGATTTTCACCCTCAATATTCTGATTAGTTTCTGACTGGCTGTTTTTTGTCTCTTTAGGTAAAAACTTAAAAAAAGCCTCATCCAGCTTTTGCTTATGAAGTCGCTTGGTTGTTTGGGGCAACTGTGCAAGGAGGTTGCCCTCCAGGTCGGTAATGGCAAAGACACCGATATCTTTAAGGTCTAACCTGTTAAGCCATTGCTGGAAAAAAGACATGGTAAAGGAAATGGCTGAAATGCCGACGAATTCCCCTTTCTCATCACGCAGGCGATGAACATAGGCCATGGTATTTTCTTTGGTATAGCCTTCATATATTTTAGAGAGATAATCCTCCCTTTCTGGAAAATCCATCAAGCCACGACAGAAATCCTGATAACTATAAGAATTGCCAATGGGGATCGTCACCCCTTCAAACGCTTTGTTGGGGAAAGCCTTACCGTTTAAGCGATAAACACCTCTTGTGGCCCCTACAACCACACGACATTCGTCATCCATATACCCCAGACTTAATATCTGAGGAATGGTTTTCCCTTCCTCTACCACAAACTTTGCAAGTTCTTCATGTCGCTTTATATCTATGGGGGGAATGATCAAATCAGAGGGCTTTATCTTGGCCCGAAGCGCTCTATTCTCATGTTTCACCACCTCAAAGGAACCCGTGATCCAGGCGGAGACAAGAAATGAGGAAGACCGGGCTTGTTCTTCTGCCTGCTTAAAAACAAGTGCTTTAGATGTACGAATATCCCAGATGGCTGCCAGTGTGATGAGAACACCAAAAACAATAGCACTTAGCAAATAAAGCCTTTTTTTGCGCCCCAGATTATTCGTACTTATAGAGGCTGCATGTTCTTGAGCTAAGGGGGCGTTCACAATAACCATCCTGTGCAATAATATAATGAGACGCATAAAGAGTTCTGAGGCTTTGCACGTCCTGGCTAGCTCATAATACTCTCAGCGTCGATAAATCAGGCAGTACCCAGCCTATCATATTTTGGGAGTAAGGGCCTGACCTATAAAATTGGCTTGAGTATTACTGCGAATCCCTCATTTCAGCTATGTATTTTTTGCATAGCTAAGGCATTGTTCAGCAGATGAACATTTAGATTGGCGGAAATCCGCCATAGGTATTTTACCCTTTTGGCGGGTTTCCACCCATCGTTTTTTGCCAACGCAAGAAAATATCTAATATTGCACTGCACATCCCTTTTTTTGCGGCTTTTGGGCTTTTTCCTTCTTCTCTTCAGGCTTCTGCTTTGTCACCTTAATCGTACTTTCTTTGCTTAAAGTAATTAACTTCAGCGAAAGCGCGGCAATGGGAAAGTTGGTTTTATGACCCTACAGATGAAACTAACATGCCGCCTTCGCTATCTTGTATTAACTGGGAGGAATTTTCCTTATGCGTAAGCTAACCGCTGGCCTTTTTGCCGCTGCTGCTATGATGACTGCAACTGTTGCAACTGCTGCAGATCCAATAGTAATCAAGTTTTCACACGTTGTTGCTGAAAACACTCCAAAAGGCCAAATGGCTAACAAATTCCGCGACCTTGTTGCAGAACGTCTTGGCGACAAAGTTAAAGTAGAAGTTTACCCAAGCTCACAGCTTTATGGTGATAACAAAGTTCTTGAAGCTATGTTGCTTGGCGACGTTCAGTTGGCTGCACCTTCTTTGTCTAAATTCAAAAAATTCACAAAGAAACTGCAACTGTTTGATCTTCCATTCCTGTTTAAAGACATGGCTGCTGCTGAAAAATTCCAGCAAGGCCCTGCCGGTCAGAAACTTCTTGGTTCTATGAAGAAAAAAGGCATCATTGGTCTGGGTTACCTGCACAACGGTATGAAGCAAATCTCTGCTTCCAAGCCACTTCGCACACCTGCTGATGCATCTGGCCTGAAATTCCGTATCATGTCTTCTGACGTTTTGTCTGCTCAGTTTGAAGCTGTGAACGCAGTTCCACTGAAAAAGCCGTTCTCTGAAGTTTTCACACTGTTGCAAACAAAAGCGATCGATGGTCAGGAAAACACTTGGTCAAACATCTTCTCTAAGAAATTCTTTGAAGTACAAGAATACATCACAGCATCCGACCACGGTCTGCTTGACTACCTTGTAGTATCTTCAACTGAATTCTGGGACGGCATGCCTGCTGACATCCGCCCACAAGTTAAAAAAGCACTGGATGAAGCTATTGCTCACGGTAACAAAATCGCTGCTGAAAAAGCAACGGGTGACCGCACTGCAATCGAAGCATCTGGTCGTTCTAAGGTTCTCGATCTAACTGCTGCTGAGCGCATGCAGTGGGTTGAAGCTATGAAGCCTGTATGGGCTAAGTTCGAAGGCGCTGTTGGCACAGACCTTCTGAATGCTGCAATCGCAGCCAATAACTAAGCTGTCTGCAAAAGACACCCCTTAGGCGTTCATTCACCTAAGGGGTGTTTCTTTATCTATCTGAATATTTAATTACCGTATCAATCAAATCGGGGCATTGTGATGGTTGCAAAATTCACCCGCCAATTAGAAGAAGGCGTCTTGAGCTTCCTGCTCGTCTTTATGACACTTCTTGTATTTATCGAAGTTGTCCTTCGTTTTGGCTTTAACACGGGCATTCACTGGGCGCAGGAGCTTACGCTTCACGCATCAGCTTGGTTTGTCCTCTTTGGTATCTCCTATGGCGTAAAAGTTGGCGCACATATTGGTGTTGATGCCGTGGTTCGCTTACTGAGCCCACCAGTCAAACGTCTTGTGAGTATCGTTGCCGTTCTGCTTTGCCTTTTATATTGCGTTCTCATCCTGATGGGTGCGTGGGTCTATCTTGCCAAAGTTTATAAAATCGGTCTCGCCATGGAAGACATGCCGACACCGTCTATTTTAATGGCCCTTATTCCTGAGAGCATGATGTGGGATACCTTCAAAATTGATGAAGAAGAACCCCTCTTGCCCATGTGGTTTGCCCATGGTCCGCTTTTGATCGGTTTTCTCCTGCTTGCCTATCGTTTCCTTGAAGTTCTCAAGAAACTGGTCACAGGTGAATGGATTGAAATGCACATGGCTGATGAAGCAAAAGAAGCCTTGGAAGAACAAGGCATTGATGCTGACAAAGTAAACCTTGATGATATGAGTGATGATGAAGAGGTAACCAAATAATGACTATTGCATTCCTTTTTGTCGCCTTATTTGGCTGTATGTTTTTGGGTATGCCCATCGCTGTTGCGCTTGGCCTATCTTCTGTAAGTACTATTTTATTGTTCTCCAGTGACTCACTGGCTTCTATTGCCTTAAAAATGTTTGAGGCGCTATCTGAACATTACACCCTGCTTGCCATTCCTTTCTTCATTCTGTCTTCTGCCTTTTTGTCCACAGGTGGTGTTGCCAAACGTTTGATCCGTTTTGCCATTGCTGTTGTGGGCCATATTAAAGGTGGTCTGGCCATGGCATCGGTACTGGCCTGTATGTTGTTTGCCGCTGTATCAGGCTCTAGCCCTGCAACGGTTGCTGCCATTGGTTCCATCGTGATCGCAGGTATGGTTAAATCTGGTTATCCTGAAAAATTCGGTGCCGGCGTTATCGCCAATGCCGGAACGCTCGGTATCTTGATCCCGCCATCTATTGTGATGCTGGTTTATTCTGCCGCAACTGAGGTTTCCGCCTCAAAAATGTTTATGGCTGGTTTTATTCCGGGCATTATGATGGGCCTGATCTTGATGATCGCCATCTATATCGCAGCGCGCGTCATGAACCTTCCGTCTGAACCTTTCCCCGGTGTAAAAGAGCTTTTCAAATCCATGATGAGTGCCATGGGCGGGATCATGTTGATCGTGATCGTTCTCGGCTCCATCTACGGTGGGGTTGCCTCACCAACTGAAGCCGCGGCTGTTTCTGCCGTGTACGCTTTCTTTGTTTCGGTCTTTGTCTATCGCGACATGGGGCCTTTAAAAGAAAAAGCATGGAAAAATGAAAAAGAGCACGGCATTGCCCTAATTGGGCGCGCCGTCATGCAATCCGTCGTTGCCCTGCCAAAATGTATCAACGACCCGGATGTGCGCAAGGTTCTCCTTGATGCGACAAAAGTCTCCATCATGTTGTTGTTCATCATCGCAAATGCCATGCTGTTTGCCCATGTACTAACAACGGAACGTATCCCACACACCATTGCTGAAACCATTGTGGGCTGGGGCCTGCCTTGGTGGGGCTTCCTGATTGTAGTGAACCTGTTGCTTTTGGCTGCTGGTAACTTTATGGAACCTTCTGCGATCATCTTGATCATGGCACCGATCCTGTTCCCAATTGCTGTTCAGCTCGGCATTGATCCGATCCATCTGGGTATCATCATGGTGGTGAACATGGAGATCGGGATGATAACGCCGCCTGTGGGGCTCAACCTGTTCGTAACGGCAGGTATTACGGGCCACTCCATCGGCTGGGCTGTTAAAGCTGCCCTGCCATGGCTGTCACTCCTGCTCATCTTCTTGATCCTGATCACTTATATTCCGCAGATTTCACTCTTCCTGCCGAACTTTATTGATCAGATGCAAGGATATAAATAATCAACCTAGACCATGTGTCTACTACCTTAAGGGTCGCTGTTATGGCGGCCCTTTTTTTTGCTTATTCCAGAGGTGATACATCGTGTTCTTTGTTGATCTTCGCCTCATTTGATTCTACAAACATGTCAAATATTTTCCAATTCGAAGGATAGAGACATATGGCTATTATCGCGCGTTCTGATGAACACAAGAAAACTGGTGAAACCGTTGCAAAAATTCTGCTCGAAATCGAAGCCATTAACTTTCGCCCGGAAGAGCCCTATATCCTGACTTCTGGTAAAGCCAGCCCGGTTTATATTGATTGTCGCAAACTCATCTCCTTTAACCGTGCCCGTCGCACTGTCATGGACCTTGCAAAACACCAAATCCAGCAAGATGCCGGTTTTGAAGTCTTTGATTATGCCGCTGGTGGTGAAACCGCTGGTATCCCTTATGCAGCCTGGATGGCAGACCAGCTTGAAGCCTCCATGCTTTATGTGCGCAAAAAACCAAAAGGTTTTGGTCGCAACGCCCAAATCGAAGGTCATATGGAAGAAGGCAAGCGCGTCTTGCTGGTTGAAGACCTCGCAACGGATGGCGGATCAAAACTCAACTTCGTAAATGCCCTTCGCAATGCGGGTGCACACTGTAATGACGCTTTTGTGGTTTTCTTTTACGGTGTTATCCCCGGTGCGTTGGAAGAACTGGATAAAGAAGGCGTTACCCTGCACTACTTATGTAACTGGTGGGATGTGCTGCATGTGGCCGAAAAAGGCGATTACTTCACCCCTGAAAAGATCGCAGGCGTAAAAGAATTCCTTGAAGACCCACTGGGTTGGTCCTCAAAGCACGGCGGTGAATAATGACACCTAAGAAACTCGCTTTCTGGGTCTCGGTTAAAATCCTTGCCCTTGGCGTTATCGGCTATTTCGTTGTGCCGATGCTGATGCCTTAAAAAAAAAAGATTGTGCCCCTGCCTTCACAGGGGCCTTTTCTTTTAGACAGGCAAAATCAGTTTTGCTTCTAACCCGCCCTCACCACAGTTGCGCAACTCTGCTGTCCCGCCATGGGCATGGGCGACGGAGCGCACCACAGCCAAGCCAAGGCCAACACCGCCTGTTTCTTTATTGCGCGAGGCTTCCACACGTCTAAAGGGCTGGAAGACTTCTTCAAGGTCCGCCTCAGGAATACCGGGACCGTCATCCCTCACGCAAATGACTACTTGTTTTTCTTCTTGGGCTAAGCTCACCGTACAGGCTGTGCCGTATTTCAACGCATTGCCAACCAGGTTACTCACCGCACGTTTAAGCCCCACAGGGCGGCCTTTAAAGGCAAGTTCATCCATGCCCTCATAAGTCACATCCCCGCCTGTTTCGCGCATGTCTTCACACAGGCTTTCCACCAGTGCCGCCAGATCAATCTGGGAAACCGCTTCATTTGCCACATCATCGCGTGCAAAGGCCATGGTGGCAGCGATCATAGATTCCATTTCATCCAGATCAGCCAGCATTTTTTCACGTTGTTGGTCATCATCAACAAATTCAGCACGCAGACGCATACGGGTTATGGGCGTGCGCAAATCATGGGAAATTGCCGCCAGCATATGGGTGCGATCCTGCACAAAACGACGCAAGCGTGTTTGCATCTCGTTAAAGGCATGGGCAGCCTCACGTACTTCGCGCGGGCCCGTTTCTTCCATAGGTGGGGCGTTTACATCACGACCCAATCGGTCTGCGGCTGTTGCCATCATGCTCAAAGGCTTGTTTGCCCGGCGCATAATAAAAATGGCAAGCAGCGCAATCACAATGGTCATGACAAAAAACGGCAAGACAAAAGGAGGTAAAACCGGTTTACCCAATCCCTCATAAGCGACTTTCATATTGAGCCAGCTACGATCATCAAGACGCACAGCCACGAGGATTTTCGGCTTTTGGCGACCCTCAAACATATGGCGGCGATGTTCGCGCCATTCATGTTCCTCATCATCGTCGTCATCATCATCGCGGTGATAAAACCGATCCTTAAAACCGCCTCTAATAACCGCATCTTCAACACGAATGCGTTTTTCATCAATACCGCCAAGCTTTTTAGCCAGACGTTTGCGCACAAAAGACTCAACCCCAAACCAATCTGAAGGTTCATGGATGGATGAGGTTTTAGACTGCCATACCCGCATGCCCGATAAGCGATTTGATTGCAGCAGAAATTTGCGTTGCAAAGGCGTTGCTGCATTCATCCATTTCACATAGGTCGCCATACGTTCAATGAGCTGGGTGCGCTCAGCATTTTCGGTAAAATTACGCCATTCACGATAATGTACAATCCCGCCGCCAATTTGCACCAGCAAAATAAGGCCGATAACAATGGCAAGGGTCCGCCCCAACATGGTTTGCGGGATAAAGCGCATGATCACTTCTCCACCTTGGCAGAAAACATATAGCCCCCGCCACGCACTGTTTTAATTGTGGCTGGGTTTTTCGGATCATCTTTTAATTTTTTGCGCAGGCGACTAACTTGAACATCAATAGCGCGATCAAACGGTATGGCTTCACGCCCACGTGCCATATCTAAAAGCTGGTCACGATTAAGCACGCGGTTGGGGTGGCGCACAAATGTATCAAGCAGTTCAAACTCCCCCCGACTTAGCGACACAAGCACGGCTTCTTCATTTAAAAGCTCACGTTGATCGGGCTTAAACTCCCAACCATTAAACCTGAAACATTCCACATTTTCATCAACGGGTGCCTCTTGCATCGCGCCTGTTCTGCGCAAGACAGCCTTGATGCGGGCCAGCAATTCACGCGGGTTAAAAGGTTTGGCGATATAATCATCAGCGCCCATTTCAAGCCCGATGATGCGATCAGTATCTTCACCCATTGCCGTTAACATAATCACAGGCAGGTTTGAGCTCGCGCGCAGGTTACGACATAGGGTCAAGCCATCTTCACCGGGCATCATCACATCAAGAACTACCAGATCAATGGCCCAGTCTTCAATAGCACGTTTCATCTCGCGTCCATCCTGTGCGGTGGTTACACGCAGATTATGCTGTTTGAGAAACTTCGCGACCAGATCGCGGATTTCACGGTCGTCATCAACGACGAGTATATGTGCTTGCTTATCCATAACCTTACTATATCGCACTCTTTTAAACAGGTATCGGGCATTACTGTAACAGACTGTAACAGAATTTGGCTCTGAAACAATCAGTCACCTTTTAGGGCGTTTTTCGACACATAAGCGTTACAGGCAGGGTGTTTAATGAATGTATCGAAAGGGCGAACACACTGATCGCCAACATCTTACCTCATAGGAGACTTACAATGAAACGCACAACACTTATTCTTAGCGCTGTCAGTGCCCTCGCCCTTGTTGGCTTAACCACAATGGCCATTGCCGATGACGATGACGATGGTCGCGGCTGGTGCCCTAAAGGCAAATATGGCAAAGGTGGTGAATATGGTCACATGCACCGTGGTGAGCATATGGGCATGGGCTTTATGGGCGGCAAACACATGGCCCGCTTCATGAAAGATGGTGATTTTGACCTCAAACTCACACCAGAGCGCGTAAAAGAAATTATGGAAGGCAAGCTGGCGTGGCGCGGCAACGACAATCTAAAAGTCGGTGAAGTCACACTGGATAAAGACGGCAAAATCATTGCCCAGCTGGTCACCAAAGACAATTCCCTTGTTGAAACCTTTGTGGTTGACCCAAAAACAGGTTTCAAAGGCCCAATGCGCTAAGCCCTCTCCCCTTCATTCATACCCTCCCCGACAAACTAAAAGGGCTCCCAATTTTGGAGCCCTTCTTTTTTAGTTATCTTCTTTGACCGATGTATCTACATCTATTTCTTCGTCTTCTTCCAACTCGCCATCGGCAGCGCGTTTTTTCCATTTGCGATAGGATTGGAAAGACATGGGGATACTGCCCAGATAAATCGCTCCAATAACCGAGAGCATCGCCCAAGGTGCGCTGACCAAAAAGGCGACAAAAAGCCCCACTGCAATCATCACCGGCAAGACATAAGCTGCTGGAATTTTCGCCTTTTTAAAGGAAAAGGTTGGAATGCGGCTGACCATCAAGCCCCCGATGATAGACAGGAAGAAGCCTGCCATAAACGGACTTCTAAAGAGATCATCCCCAAACATGAAAGACAGTACCAGCGGATACATAATCAACAAGGCACCAGCCGGAGCTGGCACGCCTGTGAAGAAATTATTCTCCCATGCCTGCTTATTTGGATCTTCAAGGGCGGTATTAAAGCGTGCCAAACGCAACGCCATACAGACAGAGAAGAACAGCACAAACACCCAGCCCACGCGGCCCGCACCTTCTAACACCCAGAAATACAGGATCATAGGCGGGGCCACACCAAAACTGACAAAATCCGATAAAGAATCCAGTTCTGCGCCAAACTTGCTTTGTGCATTTAACATGCGGGCCACGCGACCATCAAGCCCATCTAAAATTGCCGCAACCACAATGGCAAAAACAGAAGCCTCCCACATTTCACGAGAAGCAAAGTTAATCGCTGTCATCCCTGCACACAAGGCAGAAACCGTCAACATATTGGGGATCAACCGATTGATCGGTAATCTTCTTAGTTTGGGACGAGGTTTCTCTGTCATTTTATCTCACTTCACCCGTGCACAGGTCTTTAATTTTATTAGAGGCGAACCGTTTTTCAGCCCGCCTTCTTAAGCCACAAGCTATCAAATTACAACTCAACTGTCTTTAATTATATGATTTGTTTGCATCAACAATGCATGTTAGATTGAGCTAAATGTATAAAAAATAGGATTGTTTTGGTGGGTACTTCGACAGATTTTCCAAAAGCAGCCAAAAGTTTGGTGGAATTTAGCGCAGTCCAAAGCGGCGCTTTATCCCTAACAGATAGAATTGAAGCAGATGGCAAAGAACTCATGCTGTCTTCGGGTAAAAGTGATCTCGACTTTATGGTCGAATATCAAGGTTACTGGTTTTCGGTTAATGTAGAACAACGTGGCACCAAGTCCCACCTGCATATTCATGGGGCTATTGGTAAATTACCCTATACCTATGAAAGCGCTTTTTCGCGCGCCAATGTTCTCGCCGTTGTGCGCGCAGCAGGGCGCGCCTTGGGCGGAAGTGTCCAAGTAGATAGCAAACAAAACATTCTTTTGATTGATACGATCGAGTTTGAAGGCTCCCTCTCGCCCAAAGTGGTTTTGGCAGAAACAACCAAAGTCCTCTTAATGGTCAAGCCTTACTTGCAGCTTGTAACAATCTTACAGCCGCCCAAACAGGCCAGCACCCCCGCACCAGCGCATTATAAAAAGAAACAAGATAGCCTTGTTGAAGAAGAACAAACGGATGCTGAAAAAGTAAACGTTACTTTAAAGCCTGTGGTCAAAGCCCATAAAACCTTTAAAGTCAAACTGACTCCAAAAGTAAAAATCAAACCTAAATAAAAAAGCGAATTAAGCTTATTGCCCTTCAGGAATTTCAAAAACCTGACCGGGATAAATCAGATTTGGGTCACTGATCTGATCCTCATTAGCTTGATAGATCACCGCAAAATCATAGCCCGTTCCGTAAACACGACGCGCAATGCGCCATAGGCTGTTGCCCGGCTGCACGACAATGCGGCGCTCTTTTGGAATTTCAGTATCATTTTCTGCACGTGCAAAAGGAATAGTCACACGATTGAGGACTTTTTGGTTTTCATCGACATGGTCTGCACGTAGCTGATAGACACCCGGCTTAACGCTTTTATCTGGTGAAAGGGTCCAACTGCCGCGATCATCCGCAACCGTATTGCCCAAGAAGTTTTGATCCAGATATAAAAAGACCACGCCATCTTCCGGTGCAGCACCTGAAATGGACAATTGGCCCTTTTCATCGTAATTCACCGCATCAATGGAAAGGGTTAGCCCTTGCGCACCAGGCACTTGCAAGGCTTTCACAGCACCTTTACCATCGCGTGGCATGGTCACAGCCAAGGCTGTCTCGCCCTTAACTTCAGGCACGATCAATACGACAATATCCTTGGATGTCATAACCGAACCATCAGGGTTCAAGCTGCGCAGGCTTAATTCGCGCTCACCCGTTTCAAGCGGGCTTGTGGGTAAAAACACCCATTCCCCACGATTATCTGCTTTAATATTCCCAAGGACCGTATCGCTATCTAACACGGTGACTTCTGCAAGGCCCGTTGCACGCCCTGCCATCACCACATCCCCATCTGGGTTTAGGCGCACCACATCAAAGCTTGGAATGACATTTTGGGTTTTCTTGGTGGCTTTTTTCGTCGCCGTCACAGCAGGGGCTGATTTTTGCGCTTCATTCTGCTGTGCCTTTAATGTGGCATCATCATCGCCCGACATTGTCAAAAAAATCGCAACGCCAGCAGCAACAAGACCTAAGCCAATAAGAATGATTGAACGCAAATTACTCTCCACCCCGTAAGTATATGTCCTATTCAATTATCAAACAGACTAGACCTAAACGAGTGTAAGCGCAATTCAAGAAATCTTACAAGGCCCGTAAAATATCAAAAAAAACAAGGCTCAACACCACAGGCAGCAGACAAAATGCAACTAAGACCAGATGTTGAAGACCTATAATGCGCAAAGATCGCCCTTCAAGTAGCTTTTCAACAGCGCGATGACTAAAAAGGGCCATGCTCAGGCAAGCCAAACTCAATAAAGGTGTATGACCTTGAAGCCACATATCCCAGCCCAATGCCGCCACACTTAAAGACAGTGGTAAAATGGCATTTTCTTGAAAGTTAAAAGCAAATTTCGGGATTTTCCAAAATAATGCACAAACCCCAACCACACAAAGGGCAATGGCAAAGTTTCTCGCCATGATATCGCCCACCCAAGAAGCAAACAGGCCTAATGTGGCCGCCATAATGATTAAGGGAATAACAGAACTTGCCAAGTTTTGAGCTGTAACAAACTGCCCTCTTGATTTAAGCCCAATTACGAGACTAAGCACCAACAAGACACTTCCTGCCAAAGATGCTTTTATCAACATCTCAAGTTCAAGGGACATGCCGGTTAATATCCACACCCAAATAAGGATAGCAGCGATACTACTGAGCAATTTAAGTATTTGATTGTTAAATAAAAGACTATAGACCAACGCAAATATCGTTACAAAACCAAGGCCATAGGCCATGGCATTCATACCAAACTGGAAAGGTTCCCCCACCCGTCCAAAGGCTGTGATCACCCCCATCAGGCAGCCAAGGCCGATGCTGAGCGAAGCAAAGACTTCCTGCTTTTCACCACTCAGTGCCCAACGCAAAAGCGGCACGACCCCCATCACCGTAATGGCGGGGAAAAGAAGAGAGAGAAACAAGGCGCTGTTAAATAAATCCGTCATGATGTTAAGATAACGCCAAAGAGTTACCAAAGCGTTTCAAAAAGCGGGGCTAAAATGAGCTTTCAACCAAAATCCCTATGTGTATTTTGTGGGTCAAAAAACGGCAATGATCCAACATATGTTGAAGAAGCCAAAGCACTGGCCCGCATGATGGCGAAGAAGGAAATTGAACTGGTATATGGCGGTGGTTCAATCGGCATTATGGGTATCATTGCCCAAGAAATCCTTGATCATGGCGGGCGTGTAACAGGCGTTATCCCAGAGTTTTTACAAAAACATGAAGTCGGTCACCATGGCCTGAGCGAGCTGATTATCACAGAAAGCATGCATGAGCGAAAACGCACCATGTTTGAAAAATCAGACGGTTTTATCGTACTGCCCGGAGGCTTGGGCACCATGGATGAAACATTTGAGATTATGACATGGAAACAACTACGCCTGCATAACAAGCCCATCATTGTGTTAGATACCAAAGATTACTGGCAACCATTTCATCAACTTGTAGAAGCAACCATTGCGGGAGGATTTGCCCATGAAGGCGTGCGCGACCTTTACTGCCTTGTAAAAACCGCAAAATCTGTATTTGAGTGTTTTGAAGACATTCCCGATGTGCTAGAAGAGGTTTTCACAAGTCATCTCTGATTGAAATCAAATCATGATCATGTCATAAGTAAATCAGGTATAGGGATTCTAGGGCAGTAGGATGAAAAAAGAATATCTCGATCTCACCCGAATGATCGAACGTTTGCACCGTCGCTTTCTTGATGTGTTGCGCGCTGAATTAAACCGTTTGGAAATTAAAGATCTAAACGCTGTTCAAGCATTGCTTCTTGCCAATATTGGCGATGAAGAAATCGCGATACGGGATTTAATCGAGCGAGGATATTATCAAGGTTCCAACGTTTCTTACAATATTAAGAAACTAACCGAAACGGGCTTTCTTGAGCAAAAACGCTCTCCACATGATCGTCGATCCGTCAACGTAAAGTTGACCAAAAAAGCGCTTGAATTCACTGAAAACTTAAAGAAAATGGAAGACCATCACGCTCAAACCATGAAAGCGTTTGGTTTAACACCTATTGAAGTTGAAGTGACGCTAAAAGCCTTAAAACGTCTTGAGCGCACATGGACCGATTATATCCATTATGGGCCTAATGACTAAAATATCGAGTTGATTTGAACTTCAGCAATGGAGTTCAACATCTTGACCTCAAACGTCTCACTTTGCAGGTTTTGTGCATTCTCCACCTCGCCATCATCACGGCCGTGGCCTGTTAGCACGTGCATACCACCTGAAATCCCACCGTTTAATCCGGCTTTTAAGTCCCCTGCCTTATCCCCAACAACCCATGAGCCTTGCGTTGTAATAGCCATTGCATCAAAGGCACGCAACAACATACCCGGATTAGGTTTTCTCGCTTCATGTGAGGGATGGTTAAACGGCTCTTTGCCCACTTTATGAAAGGGGCAAGCATAAACCGCATCCACATAAGCCCCATTTTCATTTACCAGCAGTTCATGCATGCGTTCTTGCACGGCGTTGAAATCCTGCCAATCAAACATATCGCGCGCCAGCCCTGACTGATTTGTAACAATCACAACCGGAATATCGCGCTGATTGGCCTGTGCAATAATATCTGCTGCCCCTTTTATCAGGGCGACATCTTCAACTTTATGCAGATAATGCACTTCCTCCACAATCACCCCGTCACGATCCAGAAACAAGGCGGGCCTTGGCGTTTCAAACCGTTTTGCACTTTCAAAAACCTGACACCAGATATGGTCAGAACCAAGTGTTACATTTGCAGGAAGTTCAGCTTTCATGGATTTCTCATTAACTTTAAGACGGCGGTGGGGAACATGTTGCAGGAATGCATGTCAGCTTATACTATGAACAAGGTGGAATGTGAAGGAAGTGCCCTATGCTCACTCGACGCAATGTACTTAAAATCGCAATTGGAGGTGCAGCCGCACTGAGCCTGCCCTCCCTTGTCCATGCCCGTCACAAACCCATCCTTATTGGCGACATCAACAGCTATATCCCCAGCATCAACCGTTTCACCCTGCCCTATCGCAAAGGCTGGACCCTTGCCCTTGAACAGGTCAATATCAGTGGCGGGATTAATAACAAGCCCATTGAAGTACTGTCGCAAAATGATAAGGGACGGCCTTCAGAAGCTGTCAATGCAGCACGTTTCCTTGTTGAACAAAAAGGCGTTGATATCCTTAGTGGCACTTTTCTTTCCAATGTGGGTTTAGCTGTTTCAAAATATGCCCATCAAAGCCAAATCCCTTTTATTGCAGCGGAACCTTTAAGTGATGAGCTCACCTTAGAACAAGGGAATCCTTATACTTTCCGCCTGCGCCCAAGTACCTATACCCAAGCCCATATGCTGGCAAAAGAGGCCGCGAAACTTCCTGTTGGGCGTTGGGCCTGCATTGCGCCAGATTATGAATATGGTCGCTCCGCTGTTGAGAACTTCAAAAGTTTCATCAATAAAGCACGCCCCGATGTGGAATTTATCCATGATGAATGGGTCGAGCTGTTCAACATCAATCCTGAAAAAGTGATCAACAATCTTTCCAATAAAAACATTGATGCCCTCTTTAACGTGACCTTTTCATCTGATTTGGAAAAGCTCATCACACAGGCAGAAAAAAGCGACTTTTTTAAAGATAAATCCGTTGTCAGCCTCCTTACGGGTGAGCCGGAATATTTAAATAGGATCACCTCACCCGCCTGTGATAATTGGATTGTCACGGGCTATCCATGGGACCAAATCCAAACCCATGCCCATAAAGAGTTTGTCAAAAAATACCTCGCCCGGTTTGAAGAACCGCCCATGCTGGGCTCTCTTGTGGGTTATATGACCCTTCTCTCTATCGCAAGTGCCTATAAGCAGCATAAAGAGGAAGATAAAAACGACCTTCATCGCCATTTTGAAGGGCTCTATTTTGACAGGCCCCTTGGCATGGTGCATTTTCGAAAAAGCGATCACCAATCTTCAATGGGGGCCTTTATCGGACGCTTGCGCCACCATGAAGGTAAAAACATCATGACGGACTGGTATTATGCCGATGGGCCTGAATTTTGGCCAACAGAAGCGGTTATCAAAGAAAGACGACCTCAGATATAACCATGTGTTCCACCTTTGAAAACCAACTCACCTTTCAGCAAATTATAAAAACTTTTGCCATTTCTGTTGTGCCTGAAAGAAGGCCAGACAAACAAACCGTGCGCCCAACCGATGAAACAGCGGTAATTACAAAAGAGACGCTAAGCCTTTTGAAATGGGGCTTTAAAACAGATTGGTCACCAAAGCCTCTCATCAACGCCCGCAGTGAAACCTTGTTTGAAAAACACAGCTTTAGAGAGGCTCATCAAAACCGATGCCTTATCCCGGCAAGTGCTTGGTTTGAATATCGCAAAGAAGAAGCTGATAAATTTAAAAACAGGATCACGATTAAGTCTGTGGATCAATTTGCTATGGCTGGCATTATAGCAAATGAGCATTTTTGCATTCTCACTTGCGCACCCCACCCAGAAATTGCCCATATTCACAATCGCATGCCCGTTCTTATTGCACCCAATGCTTATGACCAATGGCTTGATACAGCTATACCAACACAAGACCTCAGCAAGCTGCTCGCCCCACCGCAAAACATCGCTTTTGAGGTGAGCGAAGAAAAGCCCGCACAGACACAGCTCAAACTCTTTTAATGGCCCATGATCACGGGGATTTGCGCATTTTCAATCACATCACGTGTCGCACCCCCTAAAATGAGTTCACGCATACGGCTGTGGGTATAACCGCCCATAACCATCAATTCTGCCCCGAGTTTTTGACTTTCTGACAGCAACGCCTGACCAACGGATTTTCCAGCAGGGGTGAAAAAGATCGCTTCTGCTTTAATATCGTACCATTGCAGATAATCAAGCAACTCCCCACCCACAGGCTTATCTGTCGCAGAAGTATCTGCTGTAATGATATGCACGGCATCTGCATGTTTTAAAAATGGTTTTGCAGCTGACACAGCACGCGCACCTTCCATGGAGCCATTCCAGCAGATTGAAACGGTTTTGGGAAAATGCTCTAGGGGCATTTCAGGTAAAAGCATCATGGGACGCCCGGTTTCAAACAGGGCCGCATTAAGGGCAAGGGTGGAATAAACCTCATTTTCTTCCACAGGCTTTGGCACAAGAATGATATCAGCCAAACGACCGTAGCGCGCGATAATTTCATCATCACGGCCCTGATCTTCCAACCATTGCACCGTGACTTTATCGTCACCAACGGGTTGCGAGGCCTCAATGGCTGCGTATTTTTCCAGCGCGCTTTTATAAAAGCTATGGGCTTTGGCGCGTTGTTCTGTGCCTTCAACCTCAACCATATTGATCATATCTTCAATCATGGCCCCAGACATACCTTCGCCTAATAACGGAATGGCTGATCTGGGATCAGGTTTAACATTGAGCACATTGATATGACTGGAAAACTCCTGCGCAATGAGAAAGGCGGCATTTAACACCGCATGAGACGATTTTGCACCATCGATGGGCGCAAGGATAGATTTCATGCACATGACAGCCTCCTTTGTTTATCAGTCTAATATCATACGCTTTTTTGGCACGACTGACTAGATTTTGGTCAAATACTTCTGTGCTTTTTCAATAAGTTCATCCCCCGTGAGCGTTGCATCAAGTTTCTGCCATGTCATTTCGCCAAGCTCATACCCTGCTTGCATCTTAACGATTTCAACATCCGCATCAGAGGCATCATTTTCGCGCGCCGCCACACGTTTTTCCAACACTTCTTGCGGAGCCTCCAGCCAGAAACCCGCAAATGGCACCTCCATCGCCTGAGCAATTTCAGCGAGTTTTGTGCGTTCTTCTTCTTTGGCAAAAACCCCATCGACAATAACGCAATAACCGCTATGAAGGGCGAACTGAGCCTCAACATAAAGCGTGTTATAGGTATGTTTGGTGACACTTTCCCGATAGCCATATTCTGATAATTTCTCATGGGGCTTTACCCGCATGATCCGTTTTCTGATCATATCTGTGCGTGCAATATAGGCTCCGGGCTTTTGCCCCAATTCGGGTGCGAGCCCCATTGCGAGGCGTGATTTTCCTGTGCCTGATAAACCACCAATGGCAATAAGGGCTGGCTTTTGACCTTTTTCTAAATAGCCTTGTGCCTCATCCAAATAGTGACGTGCATCTTCTTCCCAATAGTTGCGAGCCTCAGGGCTTGCTTGGTTTTGCGAGGCCACAGCATTCACATGGGTTCTGATAATTGCGCGCGATGATAAAAACAGCCCCAACAGATTGAGGCCTGAGACATCTCCTGTTAGCCCCATATAGCGGTTCATCACCACATTGGCGAGATCAAGCCTGCCGCGATGACATAAGTCCATCAATAAGAAGGCCAGATCATAGAGTACATCGATGATTTCATAATCGGGCTCAAATTCAATGGCATCAAAAAGTGTGATCTGGTCTTGGAAATAACAAATGTTGCGCAAGTGTAAGTCCCCATGACATTTGCGCACATAGCCTGTTTTACAACGATCCTCTAACTGAGCTTCATGCTGCTTGATCTCTGCAGCAACCTTTTCCTTAAGGGCGGTAATTTCATCAAGGGGTAAAACACCCTCTGGGCAGCTTTCAAAAGCCTGATAATGGCCTTCAAATGCCCGCTTTATCCCACTCGCCCCACCATATTCTTGATTAACCTCAGCTTGTTCATAACAAGAGACAATATGATCTGTCAGGGCTTCCATATCTGCTGCTGACAATGAGCCCTTTTCACATAAAAAATCAAACAGCTGGTCTTGATCAAAGCGCTTCATTTTCACCAGCCAATCCACCGCAGAGCCATTGGTATCAAGGCTTAGGACCTGATCAAAACACACCGGGATGACATCTACATATAAATTTTCAGCACGTTTTTTATTGATTTCCAGCTCTAGGCGGCAATATTTCTCACGGTCTTCAAGGGTTGAAAAATCAACAAAGGGCAAAGCAATGGCGCGCTTGAGCTTATAGGCATAGGGCCCTGCTAAAAAAACGATGGAGATATGAGTATCAAAACGCTCAACACGCTCGCCCTCAGGCAAACCATATGTTTCAGGTTTTGAAAGAAATTCAATAACTTCGCTTTGCTGCATTTATGATTGTCCTTGCAAGAAAGTAGGGTTACTCTCTTCATACTATGTCAAACACAGAACAAAAAACAGCAGTGATTACAGGGGCCAGTCAAGGAATTGGCCATGAAACTGCACAGCATTTTCTTAAAAAAGGCTGGCGGGTGATTACATGTGCGCGCAAAGATGTCCCTGAAGAATGTATGCGTGACCCCAATTACGCCTTTCATTATCCAACTGATCTTAGTGATGACGACAGTCTTGCAAATTTCGTCAAAGAGGCCAACGCGCTTTTAGGGGATGACCCACTGCATGCATTGGTCAATAACGCAGGCATGTCGCCCAAAACACCTTATAAGGAACGTCTTGGCTGCCTGAATGGGGATTTGGATGCATGGCGCCAGGTGTTTGACCTTAATTTTTATGCTCCACTCAAACTATCGCGCGGCTTTGCGCCTGCCCTTCACCGTGGTGGTGGGGCGATTGTCAATGTGACCTCCATTGCTGGACATTATATCCATCCCTTTGCAGGCTCGGCCTATTCCATTTCAAAAGCCGCCCTTTCTGCCCTTACCCGCGAGATGGCAAATGAATTTGCCGCCATTGGTGTGCGCGTAAATGCCGTAGCACCGGGTGAAATTCAAACCGACATGATCCAGCCAGAATATGAAACCCTCATCCCGCGCATCCCACTTAATCGCATGGGCTCCACCGATGAAGTGGCCTCTTCCATCTATTATCTCTGCTCCGACGACTCATCTTATGTCACCGGAACTGAAATGTGGCTCACGGGTGGACAGCACCTGTTTTAATACGGACTAATACTTAAGCAGTATCAATACTATCTTTTTGAGTAAATTAGGCATATATATCCCTAAAATAATTATGAGAAAAAGAGAATTGATATGTCGAAAGCAAAAGTACTCATTGTGGATGATGCCCCCACCATCCGCACGCTTATGTCCACCTTAATGGATGCACTGGGCTGTGATGTGGTTGGCCAAGCTCAAAACGGTGTTGAAGCAGAAGAAATGTACCTTAAACACCGTCCTGACCTCACCCTCTTAGATATTGAGATGCCGGAAAAAAATGGCTTTGAAACCCTGCGCAGCCTAAAGAAGATGGACCCAACAGCCAATATTGTCATGCTGACAGGCCATGATGATACAGCTGTGGCTGAAAGTTGTATGAGCAACGGTGCGCGTGATTTTCTTCAAAAAGGTCTATCCCCGCACCTGTTTAAACAACGCTTAAATAAAACCCTTGAAGCTTGCTAATTTGATTTTCATATAATTTTTAATTTGAATTTTTCACAAATGCGATTAATTCTTAATTATAGATAAAATCAAGTTCACAACTTTTTATAATAGGCGCTAAATGAACAATCCAAAGGTCTTAATTGTAGATGACACCCAGACAATACGCACTATGATGGCAGTTATTGTTGAAACAATGGGTGCAACTGTCGTTGGTCAAGCCAATGATGGTATCGAAGCTGAAGAAATGTTTCATGAACTCAAGCCTGATCTTACTTTGCTTGATATTGAAATGCCTAACAGAAACGGGATTGATACCTTAAAGAGCCTTATAAAGACAGACCCTACTGCAAAGATTGTTATGCTCACAGCTAACAATAACACAGTGGTTGCTGAAAGCTGCATTCACTATGGTGCTGCTGGGTATCTACAAAAAGAGCTATCTTCAGATATCTTTAAAAACGGTTTGGAAGTTCATTTAAAAAGCGCTTAAGCCCCCTCAGGAAACGCCTTTTCATAAAGCGCATTGCGCATATTTTCCAGCCATTGAAGGCGTTTCTCGATCAAATCAAGATCATGATCCAGCCAGTCTGTCAGATGGCCTGTCTCTTCACAGTGATTATCACGCAAGTCACCAAGACGGGCCAATTCTGCTTGGGCGGCATCACACAGGCTATCAACCTGATTACATTGTTCTTCCATGGGCAAAAGATGCAAGAAACGGAATTTCAATGTGATGATCAGCTTGTTTAGATCACTGCTTTCTGCACGAACGCGCGCGAGCAGCAAGTTTTGAAGTTCTTGCTGGCCTTTATCTGTCAACTCCATCAAGGCATCATCTTCCATGCCCTGGCCTTCTGATGGCGCAATTAAGCCTTCAAACTTTAAAAGCTCAAGCGATGTGCCCATCAACTCAAGCGAGGGGCCGGTCACGCGGCTCATAAAATGACGGGCATCATGGGCGAGCACACTATAACGCAGGGCAACACCGCCTTGGGCAAGGGTACCCAACGCACAAAGCCTGACGGCTTCTTTTGGTGTTAATGTGTTATCAGCATACATGGTAAGCCACTTTTATTGTTCCTCATGGACTGTAGCATATTTCGCTACTATAGCGCAGTTCAGATATGGCTTATTTCACAATGCCTTGCAATAGCTTCGTGAAATAAAAAAAGAGACAGCGCATAAACACTGTCTCTTCTCAATCATAGGGGAGAAACGAGAGAAAACCTATTGTGCAGCAGCCTTTTGCAAAGACAAAGTTTCCCAGACTTTAGACAGGCAAGAAACAAGTTCATCCATCATCTCTTCAGTGTGGAAAGGCGATGGCGTAAAGCGCAAACGCTCTGTACCTTTTGGCACTGTCGGATAGTTAATGGGCTGTACATAATGGTTAAATTGTTCCATCAACATATCGCTTGCCTGCTTACATAAAACAGGGTCCCCCACCATGACCGGTACGATATGGCTGGGGTTTTCAATATGTGGGATCCCAGCAGCATCAAGTTTCTCACGCAACATTTTGGCATTTGCCTGATGTTTCACCCGGATCTCATTATGCTTTGCCACATATTGGATAGAGGCGCGACAACCTGCTGCCACAGCAGGTGGAATGGAAGTTGAAAAGATAAAGCCCTGACCAAATGAGCGAATAAAATCACACATCGCTTTGGTCCCTGCGATATATCCACCCACAACACCAAAACCTTTGGCCATGGTGCCTTGAATAACCGTTAAACGGTCCATCAGCCCTTCGCGCTCAGCCACACCAGCGCCATGCTCACCATAGAGGCCCACGGCATGAACTTCATCAATGTAAGTCATGGCATTATATTTATCTGCCAAATCACAAATTTCTTTAATAGGCGCGATATCGCCGTCCATGGAATAAACAGATTCAAAAGCGATCATTTTAGGGCGATCAAGCGGCTGTTCTTTTAAAATGCGCTCTAAATCTTCCAGATCGTTATGTTTAAAGACTGTCTTGTCACTACGGCCCAGACGAATACCTTCAATCATGGAGTTATGATTTAATTCATCAGAGATAACCAACATACCGGGCATTTTTGAACCCAATGTAGAAAGGGCTGTAAAGTTTGCCACATAACCGGATGTGAAAATCAACGCCGCTTCGGTTTTATGCAAATTTGCCAGCTCTTCTTCTAAAAGAACATGATAGTGGTTTGTGCCGGAAATATTACGTGTCCCGCCCGCACCTGCGCCACATTTATCCAATGCTTCATGCATGGCTGCCATAACTTCTTCATTCTGGCCCATACCGAGGTAGTCATTAGAGCACCAGACGGTGACTTCTTCCACGCCGCTATCGCGATAATTACTCGCCTGTGGGAAGTTACCCGCTTTGCGTTCCAGATCGGCAAAAACCCGATAGTTCCCCTCATCTTGAAGGTCGCTGATTTGTTCGGCAAAAAACTTTTCGTAATTCATATTCTTCTCCGTACCGGGAATAGTGAATAGCCCGGGTCCCCTATCTATCTGTTACAGAGTCCTACCCAATGATTGTGACCTCATTGTGTCCAAGTTTCTTTTTTTGGTTTTTTGCTCTTTTAAGCTTTAGAGCTGATGGAAATCATGGTGACTTACACACGCACAGGAAATTGAAGCCTTATTGTCATGGGTGGATACGGCCACAGACCTTGGCGCGAGGTGGTTTTAGGCGGTATCACACGCCATATGCTGTAACATATGACCGTGCCTGAAATTAAGCTTAGCCCTGCCAGACACAACAAAAAGCGGTGAGGTCATCAGAAAGTGGGCGTGGGGCTTTTGAGATAAAGGGCTCCATAAGCTCGCCCATTTCGATTTCGTCTTGTTCACTTAGTGCTTTTAAAACAAGATTTTCAACACCATCGCGCCCAAGGGCCAGACCTTCTTTGCGCCCATGTTCGATCAAGGCATCGCTATACATAAACAAGCCATCGCCCACATTAAATTCCATGGAGCGGTCTTCATATTTCGCCTTGGGGCTCATCCCTAATGGAATGCCCTTGCCGGAACCAACTTCAATCTTTTTATGTTTGTGATCAATGCGAATAGGCGCGGTTGAACCCGCCGCAGAATAATCAAAGCGGCTTTTTTCAAAGTCCATCACACCAAGGGCCACAGTCGCATATTGCCCGGTTTGCAATTGGGTACAGAGCCACTGGTTTAAATGTTCCAGATACTCCCGCGGTGTTGCCTCACCAATGGGTTCACTGTCAATTTTACTATGCAGCCTGAATGTATTCATCGCCGCTGCAATACCATGACCGGAAAAATCCACCAGATAGAACATCACTTTGGAATGCGATATCAGATGCACCCCCCAGATATCGCCACCCAGCTCTGTTGAAGGTTCATAATGGCTGGTCAGGCGGATTTGGAAGGCGCGTTCCAGCATTCTGACTTTTTCATCAGAAGGCAGAAGGTCGCGTTGCATAGCATGGGCGCGGTTAAGCTCTTTTTGCATATCGCGTTGATCGTTTTCGCTTGTTGCGTCACCCGGTTAACCTGACGCAACATGGTTGAGACACGCACGATCAACATATCATAATCAACAGGCTTGGTCAGATAGTCATCAGCCCCTTTTTCAAGGCCTTTCAACATCTCATCGCGTTCGCCGTAAGCGGTTAAAAATAGAAAAGGCACATTTGCCCATTGGCCGTAACTATTGCGCACCTTATCTAACAACTCAAACCCGTCCATAATAGGCATGCGGATATCGCATAAAACAAGGTCCGGCAGTTCTGTGCGGATCAGGTCGAGCCCTTGTGCGCCATCACAAGCATCAATGACCTCATAGCCGTTATCACGTAACTCTTCACAAATATCATGACGTAAATCTTTTTCGTCTTCAATACAGAGAATTTTCGCCATTAAAGTTCCTCAACCCTCGTGATTTTAAAGGAAAACTCGACGATATTTCCGCATCCCTGATAGCAGATATCATCAAGTCCCGCTTTTTGAATAATCACGATCCCCCGACCCGATTTTGTTAGGTTTATCTTCTCTTTGCTTTTTTGTAAAACCTTTTTCCAATCAAAGCCTTGGCCTTCATCACAAAGACATAGTTTGAGCCTATCGCCATCACGTTTTAACTTCAAAGAAGCATAAAGGTCACGGAACTTTTCATCCGACTGGCGCTTTTCAACCTCTTCAATCCATTTACCCTCATTGCGCAATTGAATTTTTTCTTCATGGGTGATGCCAAGATTGCCATGCTCAATGGCATTGACGAAAAGTTCCATCAAACCAAGACGTAAGATTTTCTTTTCAGGTGCAAGCGATGCAATTAACAGAGCCAGCGCTTGGGCTTCTTCAAGGCTTTTAAAGGTAAATTCCCCATTGGTCAGCTGTGTAATACCTGCCACAGCATTGACCATCATTTCACGGATATTTCGCCTGCGAAGATGGCTTAGTACAAAGGACAGAACCATATGGCTGGCATCATCAAGTGTGAAATAGGCATGAACATCTTCATAACGTTCAATCAGTTGAGCCTTCTGAGAGGGCAGGCATAGAATTGGAACCTGACATTCACGGATCAGCAATTCAACGTCATTGACTTCATCATCACCGATCTCTGCCCCGGGGCCAAAAATCACTGCATCGGGTTCATCATTAGGAAGGGGGCAACTTGCCAGACTATCGCAGTACATCACCCCAAACCCATGCATAGTCACACACTCGCGTAACTCCTTGCGGCGTTCAGGGTCGCTTTCAACGATAAGGCAATTGCTCTTCCAGCTTTCCATCAGATGTAATTATTCTTCGTAAGGGATCAGGCTTGAGAATTCTGAAATATCCAAAATCTCACGCACCTCACCACCACCGGGTCGAATAGAGACGGTTTTAGACGCATCCTCACAAAACTCCTTAAGCACAAGCAAAAGCCCAAGCCCTGCGGAATCAAGGAATTCAAGTGCGCTAAGATCAATGACACATTTACTTCCAGACTGTTCTGAGGCCTCAAGGCTCAAAGAGCGGAACTTTTCCTCATCATTGAGTGTCAATTCTCCGGTCAACTTAACCTGAATGACGCCATTGTTCTCTGTAATTGAATGATCCATATTTTTTAATATCCCTGTTTATTGTGTTCGCAAACTCTTGAGGAATGCTTTGACTTCATCATCTAGTTCTTGTGCAGGCTTATTCAAGTCACGCGCCGCCCACATCACACGAATGGCCGCACTATAAGATGTTGCAGAACCTTGGTTTACCTTAACGATCCGGCTTCTAACCATCTCTGAGTTTTCAGCGACCTCTTGCATGTTTGAGGCGATATTTTCCGTGCTGGCACCTTGTTCTTCCACAGCTGAGGCAATGGCTGTTGCAATTTCATCAATCTGAGAAATCGTTCTGCCCGTACTGGAAATCGCATCACTGGCTTCTTCTGTCGCACTTTGGATGCCGCCAATTTGTTGCGCGATCTCTTCAGTTGCACGGGCTGTCTGGTTGGCTAGGTTTTTCACTTCACCAGCCACAACCGCAAAGCCTTTTCCTGCATCACCTGCACGTGCGGCCTCAATTGTCGCATTGAGCGCCAAGAGGTTGGTTTGTTCCGCAATGGCTGTAATTAATTGAACGACTTCACCAATTTTATCAGCCGCAACGTTCAATCCATCCATGGCATTGGTGGCAGCTTGTGCATTGGTCACCGCATCACGCGCAATTGAGGCAGATTGGTTGACCTGAGAGCTGATTTCTGTGATTGAGGCTGAAAGTTGCGAGGTGGCTTCAGCCACAATCTGTACCGTTTCATTAGTGCGTTGGGCTGCTTTTGCCACATCAACAGAACGCGTAGAAGAACGATCAATACGGTTACCCATATTTTTTGTACGTTCCATAATCTGGTACGCACTGCCATAAATTGCCGTAACCCCATTACCAACAGTTTCTTCCAGCTCGTCCCCCATTTTAATCATACGGTTTGAAACTTTTTCCATAGCGCCCGTGGCGTTATTGATTGTTTGCGAAGCATGTAAGAAGGTGCCGACCATACCTTGTTCAAGAATCCGGCGATAAAAACGGTTATCACTCACCGCTTCCATAGAGGCCATGGCCTCGCGCACAAATGCATCCATACGGTCAACCAGACCATTCATGGCCCATAACATTTCGGCAATTTCACCCTTGCCATCAATATTGGTGATGCGGGTTTCAAAATCACCGCTTTCAACTTTGCGACAAAAAGAGACTGCACCCTTAATATTTCTTGAGACTTTTGCCACATATATCAAGGCAATAGCAGAAAAAACCAAAGCCGCAAGTGCAACAACACTTGAGAGCATCGCGCCTGAAGAAAGCAATATCACAACCTGCACCACTGTTAATAACAGTGCTCCACCCAAGCAGATCCTGATCGTATTAAGGGATGACCCAAACATCTCCCCTCCTTAATTTGTTATTTATGTTTTTATGCGCAAAAAACTTCGCTGTATTATCATAGCCATAAAGCGATTAAGAGCGCAACTAAACTAATTTAGGAACAAGGAGCGTGAATGTGCTCCCCTCACCTTCTTGGCTTTCAAAGCTCACATCGCCCCCATGCAAAACCATAATCATTTTCACAATTGAAAGCCCAACGCCGGTGCCTTCTTTACTGCCGACCTCAGAAGAACGGAAGAAACGCTCAAAGATTTTGCTTTGATCCTGTGAAGAAATTCCCATGCCTTGGTCTTTCACAGAAATACCTACATTGTCAGTATCCTCCCAGACTTCCACGATAATTTCACTACCATCTGGCGAATATTTTTCGGCATTATTCAGCAAATTCACCAAGGCAAGCTCAAGCAATTCACTATCGATTCTCACCTGATGATCAACCTCATCAGCCATAACCTCAATATTATGGTTCTCTGAGAGTTCCTTGTGTGAACGACAAACATCCTGAACAAATGTTGTGACCTCGATATTTTGAGGTTTATATTCCAGCTTGCCCGTTTCAAGGCGTTGAGCTGTAAGAATGCTTTTAATCAGCTTTAACAAACGGTTTACTGCACTTCGAATACGTCCCAACCTGTCATGGAGTTCTTCATCACTCAGGTTTTGGCCTTTTCTGACAATGCGTTGCACCGTACTGTCAATAATGGCCAATGGCGTTCTAAACTCATGAGAGATCACAGAAGTGAACATCTTTTGTTGCTCATTGACCTCTTGCTGGCACCTTAAGGCATGGGCCAAACCTTCTGCCTGAATGCGCAAAAGCTCCTGTTGTTCTTTATAGGCCGTTACATCCGACATAACGGCAACAGTGCCGTTTGAAGGTGTTTTGCGGCGACTGATCTTGATCCAGCGGCCATCATTTAACTGGATATCATCATCAAAAATACCCTGGTTCAAACGGTTGATACGGGATTCTTGCTCCTCATGCCCCTCATCCGTATAAAAAGAAAACAGCCTGACAAGCTCAGATGCATTTGTACCGATCTCAAACCCGGCTTTCATTTCAGGGAACATTTCAGAAGCTAAATCACTACAGAATTCAAGGTTCATGTCACTGTCATAAACAAAGATGGCACTATCAGCCGCATTGATGGATGTGACAAGGCGTTCACGCGTGCCTTCCACTTCCTTGGTACGCTCAACCACCATTTCTTTGAGTTTGTCACGGTGAAGTTTCAATTCCTGTTCTGCATAACGCTGATCGGTAAAATCCTGATACTGGCAAATCACATGCTTTAGGCTGCCATCAAAGCGGTAAACGGCCGTAAAACTCCCCACGACCCACAAATTAAACCCAGCCTTATTCAGCAAGCGCTGTTCTGACTGATAACTTTCCAGCTTTCTTGCCGAAGCACTTTTAAGCCACTCATCAAGCGGATGTGCCATATCGGGATGCATGAAGCTTCTGATCGGCTTTGCCGAAAGATCAACTTCGCTATAGCCCAAGAACTTCTGAAACGCTTTGTTTGAATCAACAATAAAGCCACCGGGGTTTAAAATCGCCATAGGGACAGAACTTAATGTGAAAGCCTGCCTAAATTGCTTATCACTATTTTCACGTCTCTTTTCAGAACGCATTCTTGCCGTAATATCACGGCAAATAACCAACCATTTATAGGTTGTGGCATTGGTAATTTCAGTTACACGCACATCAAGTGGAATTGTTTCATTATCATACGCCCGCCCCTCTAACTGAATGGCTGTATTAAGCTCAACCGGCGTTATTTCTTTGCCCTGAAAAAACAGTTGAGAGAATTCCTGCGGGGGGAATAATTCAGATATATGCTTGCCTAAACATGTACTTAGACCATCAAAAAACAGCTCATCACCACGGTTGTTACTTTTTACAATAATACCTTTTTCATCTAAGGCAAAAAACGCTTCAAGCGTGAAATTAAGAAAATGGCGCGAAAGAAGGTTTCTCTCGTTGAGCTCCTTCATCTGTATTGCAACGCCGTCCTCAATCAAAAACTCCATCTTGTTCATGCGCATGGTCAAATAGAGGATCAGGGCTGTAATCACCAAGCCCAATGCGGTGACAATTCCCCAGACAGAAAAATAACGATTGCCGGCTTGGCTTGAAAACTCCAACTCAAAAATACGCCCAGAAACGGAAAAACGCGATGAAAGGGCCTGTCTTTTCAAGCCTTCCTTATTATGAGTAAATAAAACATGAGGCACATTAGGTATGGTTACATCACGCAACTGCACCGAAACGACCCGGTCCCCACGGGTCAGCAACACCCGCTTAAAAAGCGTTTCAAAATCAAACTGCGCCAATAAAATTCCGCTAATTTCACCAATGGGATGCGCCCCTCTGCCCATCACAGGTAAGGCAGCATAAAATAACCCGCTGCCTTTCACATTTAACTGAGGAAACAAAAGTAAACGACGACTACGTTTTGCCCGCTCAACCAAACTCTCAACATCCGCCAAGCCCATAAGATCACGGCCAAAGAGATCGACCCCACTTCGCGAATAAGTCGCAATGATTGGAAATTTTGATTTTGCACCATAATCGCTGCCACTACGTTCAGCCCAATAAATATTTTCTAAATGGGGGAAACGCACCAGTGAAGAGGAGATAAAAATATCAAACGCATCTCTTGGGAAATCTCTATTGGCAAGCAGGATGCTTCTCAGAACATGTAGAATTTCGGTTTCGCGCGATAATTCACTTTTAATTTGGGAACCAACACTTACCCCCCAGTTTCTCTCAGAAACAGCCTCGTTGCTTTTATGCCATGTTTTGACGAAAAAACCCGCACCAATAGAACAAAACACGCCAAATAAGGCGAACAGTACGAAACTGATCAACCGCCTTTTTGCTAACGAGGAATGACGTGCTTGCATTTTTTTCTACGACTTGCGCCTAGTTATTCCTATATGAGTTATAATAATAAAATATTTTAACTTGTATATCAGGGATTTAGTTATGAGCAGTCATGTCTATAAAAAAGTCGAAATTGTCGGGTCTTCAACGACAACTATTGAAGATGCCATCAACACCGCATTGGCCAAAGCCTCCCAAAGCATCAACCATATGGATTGGTTTGAAGTCAAAGAAACACGCGGGCATATTGTGGATGGAAAAGTCGGACATTATCAGGTCGTGCTAAAAGTCGGCTTCAGGCTCGATTAAGCCGACTTCAAATATTTCGCATCAATTGTGTTCAGGGTATCTTGAAGCTGGTCTTCATTGATTGGCTTTAAAAGATATCCCTTTGCCCCTGCCTTGATGGCTTCCAGCACCATGCCTTCCTGCCCATGGGATGTCACCATAATGATCAAGGCAGATGGATTGTCTTTAACAATTACTTTGGTTGCTTCAATGCCGTTCATATCCGCCATGGTAATATCCATCGTGACCAGATCTGGCTTGACCTTTTTATACTGTACAAGCGCTTCACTACCGGAATGGCACGTGGCCACAATACGATGACCTAAAGCTTCAAGGTGCTTTTTGATCTTCTTGATCATGATCTGAGAATCATCAACGATCATTACGTTCAATCTTTTCATTACTCTCCCCCCAAGTAATTCAAACTCGTATCAAAAAGTTCCTTTGGCCCAATGCATAAAATATGTAGATTGCCATATTCTGTTTCCAGCTCAATTGAATAATACTGACTGGCTTTATGCTGTATCACTTTTTTCGCCCCCAACATGGTCATCGGTGGTGAAAAAAGAGTTGGGCTTGGGTTATTCATATCAATCTCGTTGGCCCCCTGCCCAAGAATGATATTAATAAACTCCCCAGCCATATCCATACATTCTTCTTTGCTGGCTTGAGCTTCTTCTAAAAAGGCACTTGCCACCCGCTGTAAGAGCATTTCATCATAACTAAAGCCGAGCAACATATTGATACTGCCAGCCACGCTGATTGTTGAGGTGACTTCACGTAGTTGCAATGTACTGAGCTGGCGCAAAGCTGTTTTACATTTTATGTCTTTAACACCAGCTTCTTCGCGCAAATAGTCTTTGACGTTGCGCTCAACCACATGCATCAGTTTTTCAAGTTTACTCACTCTTTGAGCCCTTATTTACTTATGAGGCTCTAGGAATACGGACTTCAACCATACTCCACTGACCGGGAACAGAAGACATGGCAATGGTGCCGCCAAACTCTTCAACAACCATTCGTGTTGCCGATAAGCCTACACCACGTCCAGACACTTCTGTCACCTCATCACGTGATGAAAACTGATCGTCAAAAACGGTTTGCAGTAACTCTTGATCAGACATCTCATCGACTTCTTTATCAGCCATATGGTATTTACTGATCAGAACATCCTTGATTTTTGCAGGTTCAATGCCTTGCCCATCATCCTTGATTTGAAGAATGATCTCACCATCGGTATCTCGACAGTGACAATCAATGGTCGCGATTTCATCCTTACCGGTTTCATCGCGCTCTTCCTCATCTTCAATGCCGTGATCAACTGCATTTCTAAACACATGGATCAGGCTTGAGGCCAAGTCATGGAATTTTTCGCGCTCAACAACAATTTCATCACCATGAATATCAATGTTGATTTTTTTATCAAAACGTTCCGCAAGGCTATAGGTTCCACGTGCAAGTGGCTTTAACATTTGTTTGAAATCAATGGTGTAAATGCTGTCGAGTTTTTCCAACAGCTCATTAATATTCGCATCTGAAAGAGCAGCCGGATTTTGCTCCCTGAGCTGAGCCACACGTTGTTTGATGGCATCAAGCAATAGATTGCTGACTTGCGAATAGCCTTTTTTATCGATGAAATCCTCACCAAGGATATCGGTAATCACCTGTAAATCAGTCTCTAAGGCCTCTATCATCTTGGTTTTAGATAGAGAAACATGATCTTGTTGTTGCTGGATTTCTTGTTCAATATCATGCAGAACAAGGGGCAATTCAATAAATGAATACTGATTGAAATGTCCCTTAAAGGTATGAATTTGGCGATAGATACTGACCCAATTTGAAGGTTCAAGTTCACCAGCCAGAAACGCCCTGAAATCCGAAATGACTTCAAACAACTCGCCTTGTTCACTGGCGGCTGTAACAATCATGTTCAAGCGATTATACTCGCCCTCAAGTTTGTTTTTCAGGTTTGTTTCCTTGGTAATATCCGTCAGGACAATCATAATTTTTGAGCTCTGAAGTACCTTATACTCGACCTTGAGCACATAGCTGTTCATCTCAAAGCATGCTGGCAATAGTGAGAGAACCATGCCTTGTGCAAATTCATCATCAAATCCAAGCGCACTGATCAGACTCTCTTTGAATAATTCTCTCTTTTGAACCTCTTGCTCTGTATAAAACAGGTCAAGAACATTGAGACCTTCCGGCTTACATTGGAAAAAATCGTTACAGGCTTTACTATATTCACTGCCAACAATCATATCTTTCCCAAAGGAAATAAACCCTTGGCCCGAGCTGTCTAGCAGGTCGGCAATATGCTGGCGGCTGATCAGGGCCGCATCGCGCGCTTCCTGAATCTGCTTTTCCATTTTCTTGCGCTCAGTCACATCAATGCCACCGCACGTCAAGCCAATGACCTCATCACTATCTTCTGCCGTAATGGGATGGACAACCAGATCAAAATATTCAGCATCTGGACTATCAACAACAGATGGAATTTCAACCCTTTCTGCGACCCCTGTTTTTAGAACGCGTTTTTTGATAACCCCCATTCGGTCCGCCAAATCCGTGGGCAAAATATCCCAATCGGTTTTGCCAATCACCTCATTATCGACAAAACCCATATGCGAATTATACAGCCACGTATAGCTTAGTTTTGTATCATGCTGACACAAAGCCATGGGACTGACTTTCAAAGCATCAAGAAACCTTTGCTCACTATCTTGGGCTTCCTCAAGCTCGCTTTCCAAGCTTGCAATTCTAGCTTCCAATTCAGTGATTTTCTGCTCTTGGCTATCTTTGGTCATTTTCTGTCACTTTTTCATCAGGAGATTTTGTTGATACTACCTAAAAACCAGATCAACCTAAAGGAATATTCGCATTCCTAAACCTATAAAATTATTGTGACGCTTTTTCGCCTAAAAAAACAGATGTCCAATTGTATTTCTCAATCAATACAAGAAGATAAGTAAAAGCAAAATCATGCTGTAATACACTCAAAAAAAGTCAATTAATCATAATTTCTTGAACAAATTAAATGAAGGCGTATATTGCGCCACATGGACAATTTACCCAAAAAACCAGACCGCCGCCTTAGCGTGGCCCCCATGATGGAATGGACGGATCGTCACCAGCGTGTTTTCATGCGTGGGCTGACAAAACAGACCCTGCTTTATACGGAAATGGTTGTGGCGCCTGCCATTATTTTCAGTAAAGATGGTCCCGGTCGTTTTTTGGATTACAATCAAGATATTGAACACCCCATTGCCCTTCAGCTGGGCGGGAGTGACCCCAAGCAACTTTCTGAATGCTGCAAGATTGCGTCTAACTGGAATTACGACGAGATTAATCTGAACTGTGGCTGCCCCAGTGACCGTGTAAGTGCCGGGCGATTTGGTGCCTGTTTGATGGCGGAGCCTGATGTGGTGGCTGATTGCATCAAGGCCATGCAGGATGCAACCGATATTCCCATTACGGTGAAGCACCGCATTGGCATTGATGATCTTGACAGTTATGAGCTTTTGGCTGGCTTTGTTGATCGTGTTGCCCAAACGGGCTGTGAAACCTTTATCATTCATGCACGCAAAGCCTGGCTTAAAGGCCTGAGCCCCAAACAAAACCGGGAAGTCCCGCCCTTGCGCCATGATATTGTTCATATGATCAAAAAAGATTTCCCTCATCTGGAAATCATCTTAAATGGCGGCATCCAAACCGTGGAAGAAGCCGCCAGCCATCTTGATAAAGTCGATGGCGTTATGATTGGACGGGCTACTTATGAAACACCTTATATTATGGCCAATGCCGATCAGCTGATTTTTGGTAATGAGAACAAAGAAGTCATCACCCGACAAGAGGCTTTAGAGCGTTTTCTACCCTATGTCGAAGAACAAGTTGCCAATGATGTTTATGTTCGTCATATGGCAAAACATCTCTTCGGCCTGTTCCAAAGCCAACGTGGTGCCAAAGCATGGCGACGTTACTTAAGTGAACATATGTTCCAGCCCGGTGTTGGTGCTGAAGTTATCTCTGAGGCTGCAAAGCTTATTGAATAAACAGCTATCAGCTTGAAATTAACAAGAATTGAAGTAAGATGCAGGCTCAATCCTTAAAGGGAAAGAAGAGTATGCCATTTAAAAAGATCGAATGGAGCGAAAAGCTCTCTATTGAGATTTCCCTTATGGATCAACAGCACCACGGCCTTATTGATCTATTCAATGATTTTCTAGAGGCTGTAGAAACAGAGCAACCTGTTGCTGCCCTTTGTGACCTGTTTGAGAAAATCATCACCGATGCGAAAGCGCATTTTCGCTGTGAAGAACAGTTGATGATGAATATCAATTATTCATCCATTCAAGAACATAAAAGACATCATGCCCAGCTTTTATCTGATGCTGTTGATATCTTTGCAGAATTGAAAAAAGCACATAGCTCTAAAGAGATACATGCTTCTGTTCTTTTCTTGCGTGCCTTGGTGCTCAAACATCTGGGCGAGCAGGATATGCAAATTAAAAGCTTCCTGCTGCGCGGTATTGAGCCCTAAAAATTACTTACAATAAAACCCGGCAATAAAGGGAAAATCACTTCTATCTGCCCATGCTGCGGTTTCAATCGGATTGACACCTTGTGCAATCGCCTTGGTTGGCAATACAGCAACCTGACCTTTTTTACAATTTACCAATACACTCATTTGCGTTGTATCTTGATGTTCCTGCATCATCACGGTAGAGCCCATAATAATATCAGGATAGGCCGGATTGGTGCGGGTCTGGGTTGTGTCAGCAGCAATCAGGTGTGAAACACGCGGCCAGAGGAAAGTCCATGGCTCAAACAGGTTTGAATGGCGATATTCTTTTAGAACGACGACTTCTGGCGGGAAAGCTTCCGCTGTGCGATCACCCCATGTATAGCGCATATAAGCATTAAAGCTGAGCAGGGAAATACCCGCGAGCATAGGCAGAACGAACTTGGGTAAGTCAACGCGCAAATACCTACAGATTGCCCAAACAGGCAAGCAAACAACGGCTACCAAGCAAATGGCAATGATAATATCCCACATAGGAGGTCTACTTCTAAAAATTCAATCAAAATGATGAGATGTGAAAATGCGCAGAAAGCAAAAAAAACTCAAGCGTTTCCTTCACTTTCAGGCATTTTTTATCACCGATTTCTAAACATGACCTCACGCAGGGTGATTTTTTCGCCTTTTGAAGCTTTATGTGCAGCTTGGGCAAGGAACAATTCACCTGAGGCCACTGCGTCCACCAAGGCATTATGGGCACGATAACGCGGCAGGTTATAGGCCTCACGCGCTTTTGCCAGACGTAACACGCCGCCATCAAGGGGCTGGTTGCGTTGCTGACGATTGCGTTTTTCAAGCTCTAACGTATCCACCGCACGGGTTAATAACGGATAGCCATAAATACGCTCACACGCAGCATTAAGAAAACCCAGCTCAATAGGGGCATGGTGGGCAAGCAAGACACGACCCGATAACGCCATCAAAACATGGGGCAGTATATCTTCTAAAGGTTCGGCTTCTGCCAAACGGTCATCGGTCAAACCATGGACAATGACAGAATCTTCCGGCAAGTCCCCGCTTGGGCGCACAAGATAATGGGCAGATTCAGACAAAATGACATTTTGATCAACAATCGGAGCAAACCCGACACTGAGAATTTCATCGGTTTCAGGGTTGAGCCCGCTTAATTCAAGGTCGATACAGAGATATTCCAACTCCTTATAGTCCGTCTCCGGCCAAGGAATTGGCTTTCTGTAATATTGTTTCATCGGCCCTTCTGGCATCTTAATCAGATACCATTCACGACGTAGGTCAGGACCGAATATGCGTTTCCACATTCCCTTGTTTCCTTAGGTGTAGGCCGAAGATAGGGCCGCTTGCATGGTTTTCACCACATTAAACGCGTCTTTTAGGTGGTTGCGTTCAAAATGAGACATATCTTCAGGCGGCATGAAGTTATCAGCCTTTTGAGAATTGCGGATTTGCTTAGCCTGATGGCGAAGACGCGTGATGCTGATAAATTCAAGTGCATCAAGCAGATCATCTGCCCCGTCTTGAGAAATGATTTTCTTTTCAACAGCTGCGCGCAAACGCTCTTCCGTATTGACCTCAGAAAGGCCCGCATCCAGTGAATAGGTCCGTGCAAGGTCGATAATCGGTACTACACCATTATGTTTGAGATCAAACGTATGGTCATGTTCCCCACCGCGGATCAGCACGAAATTCTTGAAGAAGCCAAGGGGGGGCTGGTGGGTCAGCGCATTACCTGCCATAAAGGATAAGAAGATACGGTTGCCAGTTGACTTTTTCAGGACAAAATCACGCAAGTCCGTATAGAGGCTTTCCTCGCCATAAATACTGCGCATATCAAAGAAGATGCTGGAATGCATAAGGGCTTCTGGCTCTGGTGCATCAATCCATTTAGAGAAATAGTTCTTCCAACCTGATAAAGGCTGGCGCCATTTATCATTGGTTGCCATCACATCACCCGGGCAATAGACATAACCACATTCATTCAATCCATCGCTGACAAACTTCGCCAGTTCACGGAAATAATCCCCATGGGTCGCTTCATCATAGCTATCATCAAGGATCAGACCATTATCCTGATCAGAAAGTGCCGTTTGTTCATGGCGCGCTTCTGAGCCCACAACAATCCATGCAAAAGGAACCGGCGCTTTGCCGAGTTTTTCTTCTGCCATTTGCAACAAACGTGTGGCAATGGCATCAGTCACAGTAGAAACCACGTGACCAATATTATGGGCCGTCGCCCCGCTATCAACAAGGTTCATCACCATAGATGGCACCTGTTTCACCACTTCGCGCAAGCCCGAAACAGTTTCACGTTTATAGATGTCACCCACAAGATAAACCATGGAGGTGGTCTGTTTTTGGATAATATTCGTTGTGGTTACAACACCTGCGACTTTCTCACCATCAAGGATGGGAAGATGGCGGATATTGTTTCGCGACATGGTCAATAACGCATCAAACAGATAGTCTTCTGCATCAATATGAATAGGGTCTGGCGTCATGATCTCTGCTAAGGGCTGATCATAAGATAGGCCTTCTGCAACAACACGTTTGCGCAAATCCTTATCCGTCACAATACCGGATAATTTGTCATTATCAGTGACAAGAAGGCAAGATACCCCTTCATCCGACATGACTTGAGCCGCCTGCTGGATTGTAACATCTGCCTTCGTGGTAATTGGTTCACGTTTAAGCATGTCGCGCACCTTGGCCGACATAAGACCCATACCGTCATCACCGCCGGTTTCCACATGTTCACGAGCTGAGCGCAAACGATCCCCGCCCATAGGGGCAAAGAAGAAGGAGAACTGAGGATATTCACTACAAAGGCGATTAAATTCAGTGACGGGTAACAGGTAGAGCAAGCTGTCTTCAATGGCTTCACAGCGATTTACTGCAACACCACCGCGCAACAGGGCACGCACGCCAAAACATTCCCCTTCAGACAGGCGGGCAAGTAAGTGGCCTTCAGGGTCATGTGTTTCAACCGCACCTGTGCGCACGACCCACAAGAATTTATTTTCATCCCCCGGCTCAAACATCACGGTGCCACGACGGGCATAACGAACTTCGATCGTTGTTGGTAGTGTTTCAATTGCCTCTTCTGGCAAGAGATCAAAAGGATGATGTACTTTTAGAAAATCCCTTATCTCGATCAGTTCGATGTCCATATAAGGTCCCCTTTTTTAACCCGAATCAAATTTTGACTACATTGGTCGTTTTCGACCTAAAGGTCAAGCGCAAGACTATCGCATTAGATATGCAACTTTCGAATGGGTCGTTTGCGCGCACAAATAGGAGCTTAGAACAAAAGAAAACGGGCCCTGCAAATGCAGAGCCCGCTTCTTTAGATTGGTTCGCTTAGAACTCTAAGAATAAATCTTAGTGATCTTGAGCAGCACCCGCACCTTTAGGGATACGAATGTCTTCAACCATAGCTTCGATTTCAGCCGGAACTGGAGCAGACATGTTCATCACGATGAACGCTACTGCAAAGTTGATGATCGCACCAACAGTACCGAATGCTTCTGGAGAGATACCGAACATGTGGTTAGCAGGAGTGTTAACAAACAGTTCTGTACCTTTGATGAAGAAGAAACCTTTATAAGAGAAGATGTACAGCAAAGTGGAGCCGATACCAGCTGCCATACCAGCGATAGCGCCAGTACTGTTCATTTTCTTAGAGAAGATACCCATCATCAAAACAGGGAAGATTGAAGATGCAGCCAAACCGAACGCAAGTGCCACTGTCTGTGCAGCGAAACCTGGAGAGTTCAGACCGAAGTAACCAGCCAAGATGATCGCACCGATCATAGCAAGACGAGCATACAACAGTTCTTGTTTCTCAGAAATTTCTGGCATGAACGTAGACTTTAACAAGTCATGCGATACAGCAGAAGAAATTGCGAGAAGAAGACCAGCAGCAGTAGACAAGGCAGCAGCCAAACCACCAGCAGCAACAAGAGCAATTACCCAGTTAGGAAGTTGTGCAACTTCTGGGTTCGCAAGAACCATGATGTCGCGGTCAACTTTAACCATCTCGTTGCCTTTCCAGCCCCATGCAGCGGCTTTAGCAGCGAAATCTTTGTTCTTGTCGTTGTAGTATTGGATACGGCCGTCGCCATTTTTGTCTTCATATTTCAGAAGGCCAGTAGCTTCCCAGTTTTTGAACCACTGAGGACGTTCGTCATACTTCAAGTTACCATCAGCAGCGCCAACGTCACCAACCTGGATAGCGTTCATCAGGTTCAAACGAGCCATTGCACCAACAGCAGGAGCTGTCGTGTAAAGGATCGCGATGAAGACCAATGCCCAACCAGCAGATGCACGTGCGTCACGTACTTTAGGTACTGTGAAGAAACGAATGATTACGTGTGGCAGACCAGCTGTACCGATCATCAGGGAGAAGGTGTAGAACAACATGTTCATCATCCCGCCCTTTTGAGCAGTGTACTCTTTAAAGCCAAGATCAGTGATTACCATGTCCAATTTAGTCAACATAGCAATGCCGCCCTCTGTTTCAGAGAACAGGCCGACTTGTGGCAATGGAGAACCAGTGAGGTTCAAAGAGATAAATACAGCAGGAACTGTGTAAGCACAGATCAATACGCAGTACTGAGCGATCTGAGTGTAAGTTACACCTTTCATACCACCGAGAACGGCGTAGAAAGCTACTGTAACCATACCAATGATCAGACCAGTTGCGTAATCAACTTCCAAGAAGCGACCAAATGCAACACCGATACCTTTTACCTGACCGATAACGTAAGTGATAGACGCTACGATCAAGCAAACAACCGCTGTTACACGTGCTGTAGAAGAATAGAAACGGTCACCAACGAATTCCGGCACAGTGAATTTGCCGAATTTACGCAGGTAAGGAGCGAGAAGCAGTGCCAAAAGCACGTAACCGCCAGTCCAACCCATCAAGAAGATAGATGCGTCGTAACCTTTAAAGGCAATAAGACCCGCCATTGAGATAAATGATGCAGCTGACATCCAGTCAGCAGCTGTAGCCATACCGTTTGCTACTGGGTGTACGCCGCGACCCGCAGCGTAGAATTCACCTGTAGAACCAGCTCTGGCCCAAATTGCGATACCAAAGTAGAGCGCGAAAGAGCCGCCCACAAAGATATACGTTAGTGTAGTTAAATCCATATTAGTCATTCCCCAGACGATATTAGTCTTCGTGTACGCCGAAATCTTCGTCAATTTGTGACATTTTCTTAGTATAGATCACAATGATCGCCAAGAAAACGAGAATTGAACCCTGTTGTGCAAACCAGAAACCCAGTCCAACACCACCAAACGGTACCATAGCATCCAGCGCGTCACGCAGGAGAATACCAAAGCCATATGAACAGATTGCCCATACAACCAGAAGCCAAGTTACGAGGCGAATATTCGCAGCCCAGTAGCCTTGTCCGTCATGATTACTCATAAAAAAAAGCCTCCCCTACAAATGAGAGCTTCCGCCACAAAAAATGCAGCGGTTTATTGTTCCAAAAAATTAAAATACGACAACTTTATTACAAACAAAGCGCCGTAACCCGCAATTTTGTACCGCAACTAAGGACCCATGGTCCAGCAATCAATGCAAAAAAAATTGAGAAATTTTAATTTTTTGTAGGGCTCGCAAACATGTTTTTGCACTTGCGAACAAGAAAACCCTAATCGACACACCCCGGCAACCCTTTATTTTCCGCTAGTCTTGAACCACTCTAATTAAAAAACGGCACAAAGCCTAAGTTTCTGGTATTACCGCCAACTTTTTTTACTTTGTGCAGTGCAATATGCGTTTAATTCATGCCTGAAATCCGAAAACTGCATGGCTAATTACCTAGAATCACTTACGACCTGTCAAAAGAAGTACCTCTTTTGGCGTATATTTTTTCCAAAATTCGGTATTTTATTCCCTTGATGGTTTTCGTGATTTTTTACATTTCTATACAATATGTCTTTCGCATTTAGGGCTTCTTCGTATAGAAAGAGTGTAAGGAATTTGTAACACATTAAATAAGCAATAAAAGGCACCTATATAAAGTGGCTCCAAATTACATGCACAATAGGAAAAAACGAAAAGGCCATACCCGTGGTGCAAAATCTGCGACCATGCCTTTATATGCTGCATTGGATTTGGGGACTAATAACTGCCGTATGCTCATTGCCCGGCGTACCAAACAGGGCTTTCGCGTTGTTGACTCATTTTCACGCATTACCCGCCTTGGCGAAGATGTGGCCCAAAGTGGTCGCTTAAGTGATGATGCCATGGAGCGCACGCTTAAGGCCTTGCTTGTGTGTTCAAAGAAAATCCAGAACCGCAATGTCTCGTTTGTACGTTCTGTTGCAACAGAAGCATGCCGGCGTGCTGAAAACGCCCTTGATTTCCTCACCCGCGTTCAAAGTGAAACGGGTCTTCAGCTTGAAGCGATTAATCCTGAAGAAGAAGCCAGCCTCGCCTTAACCGGATGTGCCTCTCTTTTAAACCTGAAAAAACCCAAAGGCCTTGTCTTTGATATTGGCGGTGGCAGTACGGAGATCATGTGGATTGAGCTTGACCGTATGGGCGACCCTCAGGTCGTTGATATTATCTCCCTGCCCATCGGGGTTGTGACTGTTTCTGAAGAATATGCGCACAATAATGAAGTCAGCGAGGAAAGCTATCAGGCCATCCAAGAAATGGTTCTTGCTGAAATTGAAGAATTTAGTGAGCGCAATAACATTGTAAATGAAGTGGCAAACGGTGTGGTCCAGATGTTGGGCACATCCGGCACGGTCACCACCCTTGGTGCCATTCACCTAAACCTGCCAAGATACCTGCGCTCAAAAGTAGATGGCATGAACCTGCCCTTTGATGAAATCCATCGTGTCTCACACAACTTGCTTGAGATGAATGAGGATGAACGCGCAGCTCACCCCTGTATTGGGGCCAACCGTGCCGACCTTGTCATTGCAGGCTGCGCCATTTTGGAAGCCTTATGCAAACTCTGGCCTGTGGGCGAGTTGACCATTGCTGATCGTGGCATTCGTGAAGGTATCTTGCTTAAGCTGATGCGTACAACGGAACAAGAACTCACCCCTTAAAAGGGCCTATTTGACGAGTTTACTGCCTTAACACTTTATTTCTGTTATAAAGAAGACTATGTAGTGCTTAGCAAATGACTTCTTTTATATAAGTGTTGATATGTCCCAAAGTAAGAAATGGAAAACCACCCAAGCCCGACGCGACAAAACCGTACGGGTTAAAACTGCGCGTGGTCGCAAGTCGTCTTCCACACGGTGGCTGCAACGTCAACTCAATGACCCTTATGTTCAAGAAGCCCGTCGCAAGGGCTATCGCTCACGCGCGGCCTTTAAACTGATTGAAATTGATGATCGTTTCCAGTTTTTAAAACCCGGTCAAAAAATTGTCGATCTTGGCTGCGCACCGGGCGGTTGGACCCAAGTTGCCGCAGAACGTATTGAAGCAGAGAAAAATCCTGACGGTCACGTCATCGGTATCGACCTTCAAGAAGTTGAAGACATTCCCGGTGCGACCTTGCTGGTTGGGGATTTCATGGAAAATGATGCACCAGATCGCTTAAAAGAAGTCATCGGCGGCTCCGTTGATGTGGTCTTAAGTGATATGGCGGCTGCGGCCAGTGGTCATCCACAAACTGACCATCTGCGCATCACCGCCCTTGTCGAAGCAGCGGCTTTTTTTGCACAAGAAGTGCTTAAACCCAATGGCTGGTTTGTCGCGAAAGTTCTTGCAGGGGGAACAGAAACCGCCTTGCTGCAAGAACTGAAAAAATCTTTTCTTTCTGTGCGCCATGCAAAACCACCCGCAAGCCGCAAAGATTCATCTGAGACTTATCTGATTGCCAGCGGTTTTCGTGGTAAAAACGACTATAGCTAAGATTGTCATCTTATACTTTTTACGCACATGCAAAAAAAACTTTGACCGGATGTATGAATCTTGTGGAAGTTTGGTAAGACCTATGTATATATAACGCGCCAAATCCAGACACTCAGCATATGGAGATGGCCGTGACTATTAAAGAAGCTTTGACCTTCGACGACGTACTGCTCGTACCAGCAGAATCAGACGTCCTTCCTGCGACAGCAAATACATCCACAAACCTGACCAAAGGCATTGAACTGGGCATTCCCCTTGTTTCTGCAGCTATGGATACGGTGACAGAAAGCAACATGGCTATTGCCATGGCGCAATTTGGTGGCATTGGTGTCATCCATAAGAATCTGGATATTGCTGAGCAAGCTTCAGAAGTTCGTAAGGTTAAGAAATTTGAATCCGGCATGGTCGCAGACCCGTTGACCTTCCCGCCAGATGCAACTTTGGCTGAAGTCCTTCGCAAAAAAGAAGAAGTTAAATTTTCCGGCTTCCCCGTTGTAGAACGTGGTTCTGGTAAATTGGTCGGTATCATCACAAACCGCGACATGCGCTTTGCTGAAAACCCGAACCAGCCCATTTCTGAACTCATGACCAAAGACAACTTAGTCACTGTTCCTGAAGGTGTATCTGGTGAAGAAGCCAAGCGCCTGCTCCACCAAGCACGCGTTGAAAAGCTGCTTGTTGTTGATGATAAATATCGCTGTATCGGCCTGATCACGGTTCAAGATATCGATAAGGCTGAAACACACCCTAATGCCTGTAAGGATGACCATGGTCGCCTGCGCGTGGCAGCCGCCACTGGCACAGGTGATAACGGTTGGGAGCGTTCTGTCGCCCTGATTGATGCGGGTGTTGATGTGTTGGTGGTCGATACCGCCCACGGTCATTCGCGCGGTGTAATTGATCAGGTTGCCCAAATTAAAAAGCACCATTCAAACGTACAAGTCATCGGTGGTAACATTGCCACAGGTGCCGCAGCAAAAGCCCTGATTGATGCAGGTGCGGATGCGGTTAAAGTGGGTATTGGTCCGGGCTCCATCTGTACTACACGTATTGTTGCCGGTGTGGGTGTACCTCAACTCACTGCCATCATGAATGCTTGTGAAGAAGCCGATAAACAAGGCGTTCCGGTCATTGCCGATGGTGGTATTAAACATTCAGGTGATATTGCCAAGGCCATCGCCGCAGGTGGTTCTTGTGTCATGGTTGGCTCTATGCTGGCGGGTACACATGAAGCCCCGGGTGAAGTCTTCCTATACCAAGGACGTTCTTATAAGTCTTATCGTGGCATGGGCTCTATGGGCGCCATGGCACGTGGATCAGCCGATCGTTATTTCCAAGCTGATGTCAAAGACGATATGAAGTTTGTGCCAGAAGGCATTGAAGGCCGTGTTCCTTATAAAGGTGAGGCTTCTGCCATCGTTCACCAAATGGTTGGCGGCTTGCGCTCTTCCATGGGTTATACGGGTAATGGCACCATTGCTGAGATGCGCAAAAATTGCGAGTTTAACCGCATTACCAATGCCGGTCTTCGCGAAAGCCATGTTCACGATGTAACCATCACACGTGAAGCACCAAACTATAGCGGTACCAAATAACCAAATTGTGCTCCTGTGAAAGCAGGAGCCATTTTCTCTTTTCTCCTCACATAGGCCCCTGCTTTTTTTGCGAGGGAAAAAATCATGAAACCAGCAGCGCGCCTCCAATCGGTTATTGAACTCCTTGAAGCAGTCTTTGAAGGCAAACGCCCGGCAGATGCACTGAGCACGGATTATTTCAAAGCCAGACGATATGCCGGATCAAAAGACCGTCGTTTTATCAATACGCGTCTGTATGAGACTTTGCGCAATCGTGCCAAACTTGGCTGGCTGGCTGAACAAGTTTCACTTGAAGCAACCCCGCGCACACTCGTGCTGATTGATGCCGCCCTTAAAGAAGAAGATGTTCAAAGTCTTTTTACTGGGGATCAATATGCGCCAGAGGCCTTAAGCGCCCAAGAAATCGGCACATTGGCGCTTTTATCTGACCATGATGTCACAAACGCACCCGATCCTATTCGATTTGAATATCCCGAGTGGCTGGATAAAGACTTAAGAGAGTCCCTTGGTGAGCATTTTGAAGAGGTGATCAACGCTCTTAACCAAGAAGCCCCGCTTGATATACGCATCAATGCCCTTCACCCCGATAAGGCAAAAGCCGTTGAAATCCTAAAAGCACAGAATATTGAGGCTGAACCAACGCCCTATTCTCCTTGGGGTTTGCGCAGTGCGAAAAAGGTCAAGCTGGGCGGGATTAAAGCCTATAAAGAGGGGCTGATTGATATTCAGGATGAAGGCTCACAACTGATTTCCCTGCTCACCCAGCCTAAAGACTGTGAATTGGTCATGGATTTTTGCGCAGGGGCTGGTGGTAAAACACTTGCCATGGCAGCAGAGATGGAAAATAAAGGCGCCCTTTACGCCTTGGATATCTCCCCCACCCGCCTTTATAAAATGCGCCCGCGTCTTGAACGTGCCAAGGTGAGCAATGTGCACCTTCACCCCATCAAGGCAGAAAATGATCCATGGCTTAAGCAATTTGAAACCCGCCTTGATCGCGTATTAATTGACGCGCCATGCTCCGGTGTTGGTTCATGGCGTCGTGCGCCTGAAAGCCGCTGGAAAATGACTTCTGAATTGTTGGAAGACCTGATCGGGCGTCAAGAACGTATCCTTGATAGCAGCGCCCATCTGGTGCGCCCGGGTGGCTATGTGGTTTATGCAACTTGTTCGTTGCTCAAACGCGAAAATGAAGACCAGATTGCCAAGTTCCTCACCAGTCATGACAATTATACCGTCCTGCCTGTTAGCGAAGCTTGGGCTGATCTTTTTGATACAGAATGTCCGTTTGAGGGTGAGTTTATGCAAATGCGCCCCGACCTGCACAAAAGTGATGGGTTCTTCTGCGCAATCTTGCAACGCCAAAGCTAAACCCGGCCTGTTTTAAATGGATTTCCTCGCCCTTGATACGCTCGGCATGCTTTTTTGCATTGGGCTCATCGCGGGATGGGTCGACTCCATTGCAGGCGGCGGCGGGCTCATTGCGCTGCCTGCACTTTTAAGTGTGGGGCTTAGCCCTGTGCAAGCTTTAGCCACCAATAAGCTTCAAGGCAGTTTTGGCACGTTTGCAGCCACGGCCAATTTCATCAAAAAGGGCCATCTTAAAATCAATGATGTTTGGCCTATGATTATGCTGACCTTCATTGGCTCTGCCAGTGGGACCTTATTGGTCCAACGCCTTGATGCCAGCATTTTGGTTGATATCATTCCCTTTTTATTATTGGCTGTGGGGCTTTACTTCCTTGCCAAGCCTAAAATCGGGTTAGAGGATCAAAAACAACGCGTGGGCCTGTGGGGTTTTTCCTTCATCGCAGGCTTCACCTTGGGCTTTTATGATGGTTTCTTTGGCCCGGGCACAGGCTCCTTCTTTGCCGTTGCCTTCATCACCTTGATGGGGTTTAACCTGCTTAAGGCCACTGCTCATACCAAAATTCTTAACTTCACCAGTAACATTGCCTCCCTCCTCTTCTTTATTTTGGGCGGGCAAGTCATCTGGGTGGTGGGATTGATCATGGCCATGGGGCAAATGATTGGCGGCTATGTCGGGGCACATATGAGCATGAAGCACGGTTCTAAAATCATTCGCCCCTTACTGGTCATCATCTGCTTTGCCATGACGGGAAAGCTTGTCTTAGATACGCCAGACCATATCATCCGCCAATGGATCAGCTTGGTCTTTTAAGCCTGCTTATTGAGGATCGAGAGGCTCTTGCGGCGCAGATACTCTTTATGCTGATTATCATTAAGCATATTATCTAACTCTTTATGAGCAGCCTGCAAAATCTCATCCGATAAGGCGCTATCCTTGGTCGCACGTGCCAATGTCACGGTCCCCACCATCATGGATAAGGCAGCGAGACTTTGCTTTGATTGCTTATCCCCTGTAATCCAACTGCTAAAACGCTGTACTAAACCTGAAATCACCGTTTTGGGTGCCTCCCCCAAACGCGCGCTTTCCTGTGTAAGGGCTGTTAAAGGGCAGCCAGATTCTGGGTGGTCGCGATGCTCAACCGATAAATAGAAATCAATAATGCGCTTTCTTTTCTCATCAAGGGAGTTCACCCCCTCTTCGTCCATTTCCTCCATCAAGCCTTGGGCTATATCCTGATCTAAGGCTTGAGAGAATAAATCATCCTTTGATTTAAAATGGGCATAAAAGCCCCCACGGGTCAGGCCAGCTTCCTGCATAACCTTATCGACGCTAGCGCCTTGATAGCCCAATGATTTCCAAAGTTTTCGCGCTGCTGCGATAATGCGATCGCGCGTTTTTTCCTTATGACCTTCTGGATAACCCATCTTTTCCACCCGTAAATATGACATTTAACATATAATGTTATATGATATTTATCATATTAAGGGAAGCGTTTTTTATACCCGCAAGAGCCATATGACTATTGTGGGGTTTGCGCGCTTGTTGTATGTTGCGCCCCTCTTTCAAGACCATAAATATGGTGGCCACATGACCGATCGCATTCTTATTATCGACTTCGGATCTCAGGTAACCCAGCTCATTGCACGTCGTGTACGTGAAAGCGGTGTTTATTCTGAAATTCACCCCTTCAACCTTGTGACAGACGAACTTCTGGATGAATACGCGCCTAAAGGCATTATTCTTTCTGGTGGTCCGGCTTCTGTAACATGGGAAGAATCACCACGCGCACCCAAAAAAGTATTTGAGATGGGCATTCCGGTTCTGGGCATTTGTTATGGTCAGCAGACCATGATGCAACAGCTTGGCGGCTTGGTTGAAACATCAGAACATCACGAATTTGGTCGTGCCTTTGTTGATGTAAACAAAGAATGCGCAATTTTCAAAGGTGTCTGGGAAGTCGGTGCTAAAGAACAAGTCTGGATGAGCCATGGTGACCGTGTAACCAAACTGGCCCCAGGCTTTAATGTGGTTGCCACTTCAGAAGGTGCGCCTTATGCGGCTGTCGCCAATGAAGAAAAGCAATTTTACGCCGTTCAGTTCCACCCAGAAGTGGTTCATACCCCACATGGCGCACAACTGATTGAAAACTTCACCCATGCGGTTTGTGGCTGTTCAGGTGACTGGACCATGGCCGCCTTTAAAGAGCAAGCCATTGAAGCGGTTCGCAAACAGGTCGGTGACAAAAAAGTCATCTGCGGCCTTTCTGGTGGTGTGGATAGCTCGGTTGTTGCGGTCCTTCTTCACGAAGCCATTGGCGAGCAATTAACCTGTGTGTTTGTAGACACAGGCTTTATGCGCCAAGGCGAGGCTGAAGAAGTTGTGACATTGTTCCGTGATCATTACAACATCAAGCTGGTTCACAAAGATGCCTCCGCGCAATTCTTTGACGCCCTTGGTGATGAATATGACCCAGAGAAAAAACGCAAAACCATTGGTGGCCTGTTCATTGATGTATTTGAAGCTGAAGCAAAAGCCATTGGCGGGGCAGACTTCCTTGCCCAAGGTACACTGTATCCAGATGTGATTGAGTCTGTTTCCTTTGTTGGTGGCCCCTCTGTAACCATCAAATCACACCATAACGTGGGCGGCTTGCCTGAACGTATGGATATGAAACTGGTGGAACCGCTTCGTGAACTGTTTAAAGATGAAGTGCGTGAACTGGGTAAAGAACTCGGCCTGCCGGAAAAATTTGTCGGTCGCCACCCCTTCCCCGGCCCCGGCCTTGCCATTCGCATTCCCGGCCAGCCCTTATCAGCTGAGCTGTGTGATATCCTGCGCAAAGCCGATGCGATCTATTTGGAAGAAATCCGCAATGCAGGCCTATATGATGCCATCTGGCAAGCCTTTGCGGTTCTCTTGCCTGTGCGCACCGTTGGTGTGATGGGTGATGCACGCACCTATGAATTTGTCTGTGCCTTGCGCGCTGTGACCTCAACAGACGGCATGACGGCTGATTACTATCACTTTGACCATGAATTCCTTGCACGCGTTTCCAACCGCATCATCAACGAAGTCCGCGGCATCAACCGCGTCGTTTATGACTGCACAAGTAAACCACCCGGGACCATTGAGTGGGAATAAAATTTTTAAAAGGGTTGGCTTTAAGTCAGCCCTTTTTTTAATTTAATCCCATAGTCCCAATAGTTACCAAATGGGGATTTCTTGTCCATTTGATCAGCTTTAGAATGCTGTACATTATGTAATTTCACAAAACTGCATTTGTTTAAGTGGCTATGGATACTCATTCTGTCAAACTCGTTCTTGGTGAAAGTAATATTTCAACCCGTCATGCCTTTGTTTCCATGCTTAGGCAGAAAGGCTTCAGTGACATCAATCACGCAGCTAATTTCACTGCCTTACAAAACATCCTCAAGAGTAGTTCGGTTGACTTGCTGGTTTGTGATACGAATTTAGAAGCGGGATGCCTCAGTCAGTTAATTAGTGATATCCGACAAGATAAAATTGGCAAGAATCCTTTTATGGTTATCATCGGCCTTGTCACAAAGGCTGAGAGTGGCATCATTCGCTCTCTCGTCAATGCTGGGATTGATGATATTTTGATTAAGCCTGTCAGTGGTTTAAACCTTGAAAAACATCTACATATGCTTGCCCATCATCGAAAAAAGTTTCTCGCAACAGAAAACTATTTTGGGCCAGATCGGCGCAAAGATACACGAGCAGATCAGAAATCACATGTCGGCACCTTTGTTGTTCCCAACCCTTTGGATCAAGCCGGTATCAAAGTAACACCCTTTCAAGTTAAGCAGCAGATTGAAAAAACCAAGAAAATGGTCAATGACCAATTCATTGAACGTTATGCTGCTGAACTTGAGCTCAGCACAGGCCATCTGGAACTTTTACAATCCAATAAGAAAATGGACGAGATCCCCCTCACCTTAAATAAAATCGCCCGCGCTTCTATGGTACTCAGGTCAAAACTTGGCATGTCTGGTTTTACCCAAGCCATCAACCTGTGCTCAGACCTTCTGCAACTTTCCACAGATGTGAAAGCCCGCTCAGAACAGTTCTCCCAAGAAAATGTTCATGAAATCAGGCAAGTAAATCATAAAATACAAAACATCATCTTCCCTGTAAGCAAACCACAGGAAAAACCAACTCGTCCCACCCCAATGCCCGTCAAAAAGAAAAAAACTTCGCCAGCGGTTACACATAATGAAGCTGTACCTGATGTTGCTTCACAAGAAGAACTGCTTAAACATTTAAAAAAACATGCTTAATGAGTGTGCTCAACCTTTTCAAACCCTCAAATAAGTATATTGCCATATAGCATCCACATACTGAATTTGCTATGCTGCCTCAAAAGGATAGAGCATGAATAGATTGCATGAGCAAAACATGTGATGTGTTCTCATATAAAAAGAAATATAAATGGGTAATCGGCTTCTTTTCATTATTTTGGCAATCGGCATCATCGCTGTGGGTGGTACATGGTTGATTGTTCAAAAAAGCACGGAGACAATCCTGCAAGAACAGGCGCGTTCTGAAAGCCTGCATTGGGCGCAGTTTGTCCAGCGTGACCTTACTGATTTACCTCGTTTGCTTTATGGTGCCCCACCAACCATTGAAGATATGCGCACCCTTGGCACAGCCAAAAATGTAGGCAATGTTTATAGCTTTCAAATTTATGCCGATGATGCCACGGTTGTCTGGTCTGGTGATTATCAAAAGATCGGTGATGAAAACCGCGAAGACTATTTCATTGCCAAGGTCATGCGTGGCCAAAAACATGTTCGCATCCTACGTTTAGAACATGAAAACCGCGTTATTGCCGATGCTTTCTTGCCCATTATGAAAGATGGTAATTTCCTTGGGGCGATTGAGGTCTCACTTGACCTGACCCATCTTGCACAAGATACCCAACGAATGGCTGTTACCTTAACCAGTGGCATCGCCTCGCTCTTTGTTATTCTTCTCCTCATTACCTCGCTCATTGCACGCTATGAAATTGGTAAAGAAAGAAAACTAAAAGCCAAAGCCTTGCAAGCTGCCAAAGCACGTAACGATTTTATTGCCTTGGTCTCACATGAACTACGCACGCCTTTAAACGGCATCCTTGGTGCACTTGGCCTTGTCAGTGAAAGTAAAAATGAAGATGAAAAAACACAACTGACGCAAACCGCCATTCACTCAACTGAACATCTCATTGATATTATCAATGATATTATCGATTTCACACAAGCCACCGGACGACGTGAATCCCTTAATCCAGAGACCATTAATCTCAGCAATTTTGCCAGTGAGATTGAAATTATGTTCAAGGTTGATGCGACCAACAAAGGCTTGGACTATCACGTCAATCGTATCTTTACGGAAGGCTGTCATGGTGAGATTGACCTGAAAAAATTACGCCAGATCATGTTCAATCTGGTCAGTAATGCGGTTAAATTTACAGATAAGGGTAAAGTTGACGTTCATATGGAAGTGACCTCCAGCCCTGAGCGAAAACTTATTTGTCATATTAAAGATACAGGCCTTGGCCTGTCTCAAGAAGATCAGGCCGACATTTTTGAACGTTTCCATCAGGTGGATGACCCCATGTCGCGCCAACATGGCGGCATTGGCTTAGGGCTTAGCCTGTGCAAGGAATTTGCAGAATTAATGAATGGTTCCTTAAGTGTTCAAAGTGAGCTTGGCAAAGGCAGTACCTTTTACCTAGAACTCCCCTTCTCCACATCAGATGCAGAAGTTGAAAACAGCACAATCACCCCCCTACAAGACGTAGGGGCTCTCAATCTCCTTTTAACTGAAGATAATGCGATTAATCAGAAAGTCCTGATGACCATCCTTAAACATGCGGGTCACACTGTCACTATTGCGGAGAATGGGCAACGTTGCCTTGAGGTCACCCAAGATCAGCATTTTGATTTGATCTTGATGGATATCCAAATGCCATTAATGACAGGCGAAGAAGCGACCATTGCCATTCGCAATGGCACAGGCCCTAATAAAGACACACCCATTATTGCCATCAGTGCCAATATCATGCCGCAACAGCAGGAAAGCTACCTGAAGGCGGGCATGCAGGGCTGTCTTGCCAAGCCCATAAAACCGCAAGACTTACGCCAAGCGGTTTCTAGATATTATCAGGAATTTGGAACTCAATAAAATTAGTGAAGTACAGCGCTATGTGGGCGCTCACTAGTTTGGAGAACCTCTACTGCACGCGTGATGCGACGCCAGAGAACCTCGCCTTCCTGATTGCCCAAACGTTCAAATTCATCGCCACGGATGGCTGCATATAACGCAGCTTCATCACCAAATTTTTCGATAACCTGATTGGCTGTTTCGTAGATTTCAGTTTCAGTCTTCATAGGCTTCGCTTCGACCTCATAATATCACCGATGCTTACGGCTAGCTTGTCTTCAACAACCACAACCTCGCCTTCGGCAATTTTCTGGTCTGATGAAAAGACATCGATAGGGTCACCCACACCACGATCCAATTCCACAACCGCGCCACGGCCCAGTTTAAGGATTTGGCTCATCGGCATCACGGCCATACCGAGCACAGCACGAACACTAACTTCAACGTCATAAACAGCTTCTACACTGTCCCCAAGGCCCAAAGCATCGCCCAGCGTGCTAGGTGCAGCACTTTGTTGTGATGCTTTTTGCGCTTCTTCAGCCTCAATATCGGCTAAAGCAGCTGCCATATCGGGATCTTCATCCATAGAGGGAGCATTGTGGTCTTCTTCAAGTGCCGCCCCCCAATCTACGGAGAGATCATCATCGTCTTCGTCGTCCGCCATAAGCGCCTCTTAACTCTTACGCTTTAAAAATCGGGAAAATCCCCTCTCCCGACTCTGCCTAGTAAAGACCAAAAAGGTTAACAAAAAGTCTAACTTTTGATCTTTTCACTATATTTATCCAGTGATTGTGAAAGTTTATCACAATTATCACGCATCTTCACCAAATTGGGACAGACTTCTTCAATAAACTCATCTTGATGGCTCAATTGGGCCAAATCACGCATCCCGTTAATATGACGATTGATCGATTGAATATGCCCTTCAAACGTATGACGTTGATCTTCATATGCACGATGGGTATCACGCAAGTTGCTCATTAAAATCTGCAAAAGCGTTTTGACAAACTTGTCACTTTTTTCAATACGTTCTTCCAGTGCCTTGGGTGAGACCACAATCAATGTTGAATCCATTGTTGCCTTGGCTGAGGCCATACGCCTGCGCCCATCTAGCACAGCTATTTCACCAAAAATCTCACCGGGATGAAGAACAGACAACTCAATATCATTGCCCTCGATATTCTTATAAACGGTGATTTCACCAGTTTCGACAATATAAGCAAAGTCGCCTGTTTCACCTTCATTAAACAGGCGACGTCCTTTTCTCACCTTGCGGCGTTCAAACTGGTCTTGAGAGTTCTGAACCATTATGTCCCCTTTAGAGACATTCAGCGAAACGCACAGCTTCACCTTGCGGGTCACCAATCAACTGGTCTTCATGCATCACCACATTACCACGCACAATGGTGGAAATCGGCCAGCCTTTGACCTTCATCCCGTCATAAGGGGTCCAGCCACAACGAGACGCAATCCATTTATCGGTGATGGTGCGCTCTGCATTCATATCCACAATGGTGAAATCCGCATCATAACCTTTGGCCATGCGCCCTTTTGAAGCCACATTGTAAATACGACACGGCCCTGCACTTGTCAGATCAACAAAACGCTCAAGGCTTAGGCGGCCTTCATTAACATGGTTGAGCATAACAGGCACCAATGTCTGCACCCCTGTCATGCCTGACGGGCTTTGGGGGTAAGGTGCTGATTTTTCTTCCAATGTATGAGGTGCGTGATCAGAGCCGATACAATCAACCACACCTTGGTTCACCGCTTTCCACAAGGCATCCACATGATGCTGTGCGCGAATAGGTGGGTTCATCTGCGCTTTGGTGCCGATTTTTTCATACCATTCATCGTTCAGCGTTAAATGTTGTGGTGTACATTCTACCGTCGCAATGTCTTTATATTCAGGCAGCACTTCCATTTCATCAGCTGTGGTGACATGCAAGACATGCACACGGCGCTTCACACCCTTGGCAATTTTCAACAGGCGCTTGGTTGCGCGCACAGCTGTTTCAGCATCGCGCCACTGTGCATGCATTTTCACAGGGGCGCCGTCTTTAACCAGCGCAAAACGTTCTTCAAGACGGTCTTCATCTTCACAATGGACCGCCACACGGCGCTGACCAGAAGCCAGCACACTTGCAAGCGTTGCATCATCTTTAACCAGCAGGCTACCAGTGGAGCTGCCCATAAAGATTTTTACGCCAGATACGCCTTGCTGGCGCTCAAGCTCTGGCAATTTTTCTGCATTTTCAGCCGCAGCCCCAATGAAAAAGGCAATATCGGTCCAAACACGGTCTTTGGCACGGCGACATTTATCCGCCATATCTTGGGCTGTGATGGTGGATGGCTTGGTGTTTGGCATTTCAAAAACCGCTGTCACCCCCCCAAGGGCCGCACCCGCCGTACCTGTTGCCAAATCTTCTTTATGTTCAAGGCCGGGTTCGCGAAAATGGACTTGGCTGTCAATCACACCCGGCAATACATGAAGGCCCGTTACATCCATCACCTGTTCAGCTTTGGAAACATCAATATCGCCAAGTTCTGCAATTTTACCGTCTTTGATGGCTACATCTGTTTTGATGATACCAGCAAGCGTCGCACAAGTGCCGCCTTTAAGGATCATATCGTACATGTGGTGTCTCCTTGCTTATTTAAGAGATAAGGCGTCAAACACGTCGCCATCTGATTTTAATTCAAGTATATGACGTTGATGCCAAAGTGCATAGAACAACAACGTCCAAGCCGCAAAACCTTCTTCTTTACCCTCAGTGGTGAAAAGACGGATCACAGCATTTTTATCACAAAATTCCGCAACACCGGGCTGATACGCCACCAATGGGCCAAGCTGCGCCCCATGACTTGCAATCCAATGCCCAACAGGCACGGTAAAGCCGCGTTTTTTTGAAAAAGGCTTGGCTTCGGGTAAACGTTTGTTCAGCCAGTGGCGCAACAGGTTTTTACCCAACTTATTGCTAATTTTCATATTATCAGGCAGATAGAACACAGCCTTTGCCACCTCTGGGTCCAAAAACGGTGTGCGTCCTTCTACCCCATTTGCCATCAGGCAACGGTCCAGTTTAATCAATAGATCGTGCGGTAACCAGTCAATCAGGTCAATCCCTTGGGCGCGTTGCAGACGGGAAAAACCAAATTTTTTGACGTAATGTTCCGCCTTCTCAATACCTTTATGCCAATCTTTCCCAATATCTTTTGAAAAGACACCCAGCCCATCAAAGGTGCCTGTGCCACGAATGGTTTTGCGCAAGGGCCAAGGGCGACAATAGGCACGATAACGCCCGTATCCGCCCATAAGTTCATCCGCACCTTCACCAGAAAGCACTACTTTCACATCTTTTCTGGCTTCACGTGCAAGCTTGAAAGTGGGCAGTACGGCATAATCAGCCACCGGATCATCAATCGCTTCTGCAATGCGCGGCAACAGCTTAAGAAAATCATTTTCATCAAACTCAACCTCGGTATGATCCGCGCCCACTTTTTGTGCCAGCATGCGCGCATGTTCGCGCTCATCCGGCACATCAGTGCCACTAAAGCCTGCGGTATAGGCTTTGATCGGATTATCATTAAGCTCTGCCATCAAAGACAGCAGGCAAGATGAGTCAATACCACCGGATAAAAACAAACCATATGGCACGTCTGATCGTTGATGGACCTTCACACTATCAATTAAGGCCTCTTCCATCTTTTTCATGGCTTGGCCTTCAGAGATGGACTTTGGCCCACCTGCATCAAGGGCCAGCTTCATGTGATGTTCCACCACAAGACCGCGTTCCACCACCAGCGTTTCACCGGGCAAGACGCGCTTAATCCCTTTATAAATGGTGTTACGCCCCGTTGAAAACTGAAGCTGCATAAAGGCATTGCGCGCTTCTTCACGCACCTTGGGCTTAACCAAACCCGCCCCAATCAGGGCCTGAGGTTCTGAGGCAAAGGCAAAACCGCGTTGGGTTTCTGCATAATAAAGCGGCTTAATGCCAAAGGGATCCCGGCTTAGGACCAGACGACCACGTTCTTTATCATAAATGGAAATGGCAAACATGCCGCGCAGATCATCCACAAAAGCCAAGCCTTTGCGCCCATAAAGATGAAGCGGGGGTTCGCAATCAGAAGCGGTTTTCATTTCCAGATCAGGCAGTTCTGCGCGCAATTCAACGAAGTTATAAACCTCGCCATTGGCACTTAACACATTGCCCTTCTCATCAATGATAGGCTGTTGCCCTGTCTCTAAGTCAATGATGGCAAGACGAGTCTGCACCATGGCGACATTTTTTTCACGAAAACGTCCCTGACCATCCGGACCACGATGGGCAAGACAGCGCGCAAACGCATCCAGCACCTCATCACTTGGCGAGGTGCCATCAATCGTCATAAAACCTGCAATGCCACACATGTTCGTCTACCCTGTCTTGTCGTCCTTGCGACTAAGCTACATCCTGAGTGATTTTTTCAAAGAATTCCAGATACTTCTGCACCACGACTTCTTCGGTAAAATCACGCTGATAGCTTTCCCAACCCCGTGTTGCCAGCTTATAGGCAAAGTCCTGATCGCTAAAGACCCATTTAATGGCATCACCCATTGCTTTATCATTATCAACCGGACACAGAACACCGTTTTCACCATGTTCAATCAATGTCCCCGGCCCCAGACTATCAGCTGCAATCACCGGACGTCCTTGCGCCCAGCCTTCAAGCACTACATTGCCCAAAGGTTCATGACGTGAGGGACAGATATAAACATCACTGGCAGCAAATAAAGAGGCCGTATCTTCACGCCAGCCTAAAAACCGCACACGCGGGCGAATACCCAATTCTTCAGCCTGTAATTCCAGCTCACGACGAAGCGGGCCTTCACCAGCCAGCCACAGATAAACACCGGGTACACGCGCCAAAGCTTTAAGGAGCGTATCAAACGCTTTATTTTCATGAAGGCGGCCTAAAGACAGCAACAAGGGTGCATCTTCCGGTGTGGAAAGTTCCATGCGCGAAGCTGGTTCAGCCCGTGTTGCAGTCACAAAATTCGGCAGATAATGTGCGCGTTCTGCCGGCCAGCCTTCTTTCACCAGATAATCAACAATATCCTGTGTATTGCCCACCAGATGGTCACAATCTCGATAATATTTCAGATCGTAATAACCGCCAAGACGGGCAACTTTTACAAATTTGCCTTTCCCTGCGGGTGTTTTTTTGGTTGCGCGGTTCATCCATGTCAAAACCACATCGGGATTAAAGTTTTTAATCTCGCGGCGCAAGGTCATGCCTGTGCGCACATCCAAAGCCCCGCCAAATGACAGTTGCAATGGTTCCACCTGACCCGCACGCAATGCACGTGCGCGGGCTGGGTTTTCGCGAATAATAACACGTTGTTCCACATCCGTTTTTTGCAAGGCCACTGCAAGACGGGTAAAAAAGGCTTCTGCCCCGCCAAATTCTGCACCTGCCATTGTTTGCAAGATACGCATTAAATTAATTCCTCAAAAGCAGCACATGCTTGTTCCCAGCCCCAACTACGTTGGGTCTTCAGGCAATTTTTATGCTGTTCAAACCAGTGTTCATCATCATTTAAAAGCTTGATCGCCCCCTGACTGAAGGTCTCATCATCTTTTGCCACGGTCCCTGTTTTTCCATCCACAACACGTTCATACATAGAGCCATAATCCTGCACAACCGTTGGCGTGCCCAAGGCTTGGGCTTCTGCCACTGCCAGACAGAATGTCTCATTAATATCCCCGCGAAAGGTCATGATGCGTGCTTGTTGTAATTCTTCAATAAGTTCCTGCTTGGTCGCAGGGCCGCGCAACACAATGCCTTGGTCTGCCATGGCTTTTGCGCGTTTAAAGATTTCATCCATCAAGGCTGCTTTTTCAGCGCCAACCGCACCATAAACCGCAGGCCCGCCAAAAACATGAAGCTCGGCCTTGGGTGAGGCTGGGCGGATTTCTTGCTCCCAACGGTCTAACAACCAGTTAAGGCTGCGCAGCGGGTTTGAGGTAAAGACCGCACGTGGGGCAGGCGCTTGGCTGCGTACAGTTGCATGGCGGAAAATCTCAGGAATACCGTATGGGATGACGCGACGCCCGCCATCTGGCACCCAGCTTGGCAAAGTCGTTGCGTGATATTCCCCAATAAATACGATTGTGGGGCGCACTTTCCAGAATTTCTTTAGATAGCGCCACTTGACCATATACTTACACGGATTATGCGTCCAAAAGACCGTCTTTTTGGCCTTGGGCATCAAATCAATCAGCTTATCCCCGCGATTGGCGATATAAAGATCAGCCTCTTCAGGTAAGCCCTGTTCAATGGGTGCCCAATCAACCCCTTTATAGACCATGGCCTCTTTGCACTTATTGCGCACGATCACTTCATGACCGCGTTTGGCGAATTCTTCCATCATCATGATGACAGAAGATTCAACTCCGCCTAATGCGCGTTGTTCCAACGTTTTACCGTCAAATTCAATTCCATCGTCTGCAAAAACGATCTTGGCCATTTATTCTTTTTCCAATGTGGCTTTAAGGTAGGAGAGCAAGGGATAAAGCCCTGCAAATAAGGCAACAAGGAAGCCGTAGCCGCCCTCACGATAGCCTTTGCGTGACACATAGCATTTAAAGAAGCGGGAAAACAAGCGTCTTAAGTTATTTGCAAAACTTCCCGCCTTCCCACTTTCGCGCAAATCCATGGCGCGCGCGCTTGAATAGCTATCTAAACGCCGGATCATGTCTGAGATATTGCGATCTACAAAATGCTTGATACGCCCCTTTAACATAGGCCCTTTTTGACCTGACCATTTAAGGGATGGATGCAGCCGTTCAGGCCCCCATTCTTTAACACCTTTTTTAAACAGACCGGGATAAGCCGCTTTACCAAAAGACGCCCCCCAACCATGGCGCACCAAACGCTCACCAATATAATTATCGACCAACACTTCATGCCAATCAAAGCTGGTTGTCTCGATAGTCGTTCGAATTTCTTTTGCCAGTTCCGGTGTCATATGCTCATCAGCATCAATTTCAAACACCCAGTCGCCTGTGCAATATGAAATGGCTGTGTTGCGCCGCTCACCTTCCAGCTTCCATGCCCCGACAAAGACTTTATCGGTGAATTTTCTGGCAATTTCTTCGGTGCCATCACTGCATTTATCACAGACCACAACGATCTCATCTGAAAAACTGAGTGTTTCCAAGCAGCTTGCCAGACGGTCTTCTTCATTATGGGCGGTGATCAGGGCGGAAAGTTTTGGCATTTAAAGCAAAGCCTCAAACTCAGCGGCGGCTAATTCCCAAGTCTGGCTGCGTTGCATCATGCGCGCATCGCGGCTCATATTTTCACGCGAAGCTGATTTGGTCAGTAAATGCACGGTGACATTTGCCATCGATTCAACATCTGGCACCAAGAAACCTGTTTGCCCATTTTTCACACGCTCAGAACAAGCCCCAACAGGGCGTGCCACACACGGCAGGCCAATGGCTTGGGTTTCTGCCAAGGTGGAACAATACATTTCTGTTTCCACACCCGGATAAATATGAACAGCGGCATTGCGATACGCCAAGGCCATTTCAAGGTCTGAGCCGGGTTTATGAACAATCACGCCATGTTCATGGGCTTTTTGCACCTTATCAAAAACAGGGCGCAGTTTATCAGGTACATTACCGCTATTTTGCGCCTTATAAAGACCGGCTGAATAGATATGAAGCGTGGCCTGACTGCCCACCTGCTTGATGATATTATCACACCACAGATCGATCATTTCTTCCATCCCATGTAACGGATTGGTCGTCATAATCGCGCGCGGTGGTTTTACCGGATCACATTCAGCCTCGGTCAGATATTCACGGCGCACACCCGGTGTGACAATGCCTTTGCGGAAATATTTCCAAGGTTCCCACGTTCTAAAGTGCGTATCGCCCATAAAGACAACGATGGGATTGTGTTTTTCCATCAAGGCCTGATAGCGCGGCTTATTGAGAATTTTTGCAGGTGTTGCCAACCAAAGGAGTTTTTTCTCCACATCAGGGAATTCATCCAGCAATTGTGGTTTTTTCACACAAATCACAACATCGGTTTCTGGCGGGCGCGGCCCATCAAAAGGCACCCATGACACACCATCAATCATCGTGCCCTGTTCAATCCGGTTGACCACACACACATCATGCCCGCGTTTTGCCAAGGCTGGTGCCAATGAGGCAACGGCTTTTTCCGTCCCGCCCAAGGGCTGGGTCATTGGGCTATTGCCGTCATATGGGATGGAATCGTCGATGATTGTAATATGCATGGTTCCCCACAAAATTAATTTTCTTGCCTGCTGTTATAAGGTGATTTTTCCCTTCTGCAAAGAGAAGAGCCTTGCGAAAATGATCTAAATACCCCACTTTCATAAAAAATCTGAATATTCTGATGATGGAAGTGAAATTCATGCCCTTAAAATATAGTGTTTTGCCTAATCGCGGTGTCTTGAAAATTTCCGGTGAAGACCGTGTTGATTTTCTCCAAGGGCTTATTTCCAACGATGTAACAAAAGCCACGGACACCACGGGCATTTATGCAGCCTTTCTCACCCCACAAGGTAAGTTCTTATGTGACTTTTTCATTTTAGCCTCACAGAACGATGAGTGCTTGCTCATTGATATGGCAGCCGATGCCCTGCCCGCTTTTAAGAAAAAGCTCACCATGTATAAGCTGCGTGCTGATGTGAAGATCGAAGACATTTCTGAAGGTTATGATATCTTGGCCGCCTTTGGCGATAAGATTAAGCTTATCCCCGGCATATATCAAGACCCCCGATTAGAAGAAGCAGGCTATCGCCTTTTCACAGCCAAGGGCCAGCCACTAGCAGATGCAGAAGAAGTTGATTTTGAAACATATGACCTTCACCGCATCAAGCTTGGCCTTGGTGATGGCGCGCGCGATATGATCGTTGAAAAATCCATCCTGCTTGAATATGGCTTTGATGAGCTTCATGGGGTGGATTGGGATAAGGGCTGCTATATGGGCCAAGAACTCACCGCACGCACCAAATACCGCGCCCTCATTAAAAAACGCCTTGTCCCTGTGGAAGTTGCGGGTGAGCTCCCTGAAAGTGGTACTGAAATCACAGCGGGTGATAAAACGGTTGGCGAAGTACGTTCCGGCACAGATAAAATGGCCCTTGCGTTACTGAAGGTCGATGCCCTGGACCAAGAATTAAACGCAAATGGCGCAATTCTTCGGGTCTGTTTACCCGATTGGTTTAGCTTGCAGGCCTAAGGGGCATCATACATGTGATAAAGTTGATTAAAGGCCAAATATTGCTTGTATTTTTGGTCTTAGAAAATACTTTATAGAGTATGAAAAGATCATTTTACATATTCTTGGCAGGCTTGGTGCTTTTACTAACACCTTCATATCTTGCACAGATAAAAGCTGCTACCACCCTTAATTTTTATGCCTCAGAAAATGGGTTGCGTCCATTTTACTGGATTGAGGATCATGTCCAAAAAGGCATTATTCCCGATATCTTTTCAAGCCTGCCAGAGTATGAGCTCAATTTTGTAGAAGCGCCGCGCAAACGCATTGATGCCTATATCAAAGATGCCCGTGTCGACTTGATCATGCTGCACCCAAACTATACAAAAGAGGATGACCTTTTAGAATTTGTCCCTCTCCAGTTTAGTCAGAAAAACACGCTTTTTGCCTTGCAGGAAAACAAGTCGAAGTTTGCCGCTTTAAACGGGGTTACAGGCACATCTGTTTGTGCACGTGATGGCTATATCTATATCAATATGGGAAAGCGTTGGGCAGAACAATCGCTTCGTCGCGAAAACCTGAAAAACAACATCAAGCTGTTACAGATGCTAAGCTTTAAACGCTGTGAGTTTGCAATTGGCAGCAGCCTAAGCATGAAGTATCTGCTTAAAGAGTATCGTTATGACAATATTGTGGAAACCGATATTCTGGTCAATGAAGTGCCGCGTTTCCTTGCTGTTTCTAAACGCCACCCGCTTTTAACCCACCTTTTATCCAAGCATCTTGAAGAGCTGAAAGCCTCAGGCAAGCTTGATCAAATCTTACAAAAATATGCCCCCTAGGGTCCTGCCCCTAAGACTGCTGTCCTAAAGGGCATTGTTCTAAGCAAAAGCTCTGTTTAGCTCAAAGGCCGCTAACCAAAATCCAAGCAACCGCAACAGGGGCGACAAAACGGCAGATAAACAGCCATGCCCCCATAAATGGAAACGGTGCCTCGCCCTTATTGGTGACTTCTTCTTTCATCTTGTCAGCCACAACCCAGCCCACAAACAATGAAATCAAAATACCGCCAACGGGCAGCAGGATGTTTGACGCAATATAGTCCATTGAATCAAGGAAACCTTTTTCCCTGATGATGTGAACATCACTCCACACCCCAAGGGACAGGGAAGACGGGATACCCAACAAGAAAATCACCACACCAAAGATGACAGCCGCTGCTTTGGGGTGCCAACCTTTATCATCGCTGAAAAAAGCAATGATCGGCTGCATAAGCGAAACCGCAGAAGTCAGCGCTGCAACCGTTAGCAATGAGAAGAACAACAAGCCAAAGAAGGCCCCGCCCGGCATTTGGGCAAAAACGGCTGGCAAGGTGATAAACGTCAGACCCGGTCCGGCTGATGGATCAAAGCCAAAGGCAAAGACTGCCGGCAAGATCAAGAGCCCCGCCAAAACAGCAACACCTGAATCAAGTGAGCTTACCCAAAGGGCTGATTTGCCAAGGCTTTCCTTTTTATTTAGGTAAGAACCATAAGTGATCATTGCGCCCATACCGATGGAAAGGGAGAAAAACGCCTGAGAAAGCGCCCCATTAAAGGTCTCTGCTGTGACTTTTGAAAGGTCAGGCAACAAGAAAAACTCTAGGCCTTTTTCCGCACCCGGCAATGTAATGGCACGTCCGATCAAGACGATTAAAAGCACAAACAGCATGGGCATGAGGATTTTACAGGCCCGTTCAATCCCTTTTTGCACCCCGCCAAGCACCACGGCAACCGTGATCCCCATAAAGAGGGCGTGATAGATGATTGGCTCAACCGGATCACTGATAAAGCTGCCAAAGGCTTTACCCAGCTCATCAGCAGACCCAACAAGTGAGCCCGATGCCATTTTGAAAATATAGGCAATCGTCCAACCTGCAACCACGCTATAAAAAGACAGGATGATGAAAGCGGCTGCCACACCCATAAAGCCAACCACAGGCCAGAGCTTACCTTTTAGTGTGGCAAAAGCGCCAATAGGGTTGCGCTGTGCAGCACGCCCAATGGCAAATTCAGCCAACATGACACTAAGACCAATGGTGAAAACCAAGGCCAGATAAATAAGTAAAAACGCACCACCACCATGCTGGCCCGTCATATAGGGGAACTTCCAGATATTACCAAGTCCGACGGCTGATCCGGCAGCAGCCAGAACGAAGCCAAGGCGTGAGCCCCACTCTTCTCGTGAATTCATTATTATTCTACTTTCCCAATAACCAAGTTAGGTGCGCCTGTTATTTTTATCACGCACGTAGTAACGGGCGAAACTACATCTTTTTGTGAGAAATAGGCTTGCGAAGTTTCAGATGAAATTAAAATGAAACGACTGACCATACGGTCAAGTTTGAAATTTAATTTCAAATGGGATATGAATAAAGCGGAAAATAACAGGAGAAATATTGTGAGACGATTTGCTTTTCTAGCCTGCTTCATCTCAGTGCTCAGCCTTGGTTTTAATGCTGCATCAGCAAATGATAAAATCGGCACAACCATAAAAGCAACGGGCACAACAACAGCTTATCGCCTAAACCTCATTTATGCGCAACGCAACACCGACCCTGTTTTCTTTGGCGATGAGCTCAAAACAGGGGCAAGCTCGCGCCTGCAAGTGGTGTTTAACGATTCGACAGAGCTTTATTTAGGCGATCATTCAACCCTCACCATTGATGAGCTGGTCTATATCCCCAACCAAAAAGGCCAAGCTCTCTTTAGCCTGAGCCAAGGTGTTTTTCGCATGGTCAGCGGCGCTATCAACAAAATAGCGGGCTCTTCTTTTCGTGTTCGCACACCCTTAGCGACCATCGGTGTGAGAGGCACTGACTTTTGGGGTCACCAAACAGAGGATAAACTCATACTGGCTTTACTTGATGATGGTGAGGTCGAGATATCAACACAGGAAGGAGACGTCACCTTGAGCACACCTTTAAGCGCCATTGTTATTGAAAAAGACAAACCTTTGGGCCAAGTTTTCCAACTGAGCCAAGAGCAAGTTGATCAAGCAAAACAGACGGTTGAATAAAGCCTTGGCATAACGTCACACTGGCGCAGGCCAGTGTCTAGATTCAGGCCTGCGCCAGAATGACAGTTAGCTCCAGCGTTTTTCAAACTCTTGAGAGATATCGAACAAACGTTCAAATGGGGAGTGTTCAGCGCTAATTGCTAGCTGATCTTCTACCTTCCCCATGCCAACACGACCAAATTTTTCGCGCACAGCCTCTTCCAACCATTGCTTGGCCTGAATATGACGTGCATCATTTAAAAGGCTATTGTCTTTTAAAAATTCCAGATGTGTATCAAAAGCATCAACCAGTTCTTTAATGCCTTTTTGCTGCATGGAAGACAGCAATAAAACCGGAATATCCCAAGGGTCCGCCCCTTGACGCCCCGCAAGGTTAAGCGCGCCTTTCATATCGGCAACTGCACGGCGTGCGGGTGCGCCCATATCGGCCTTTGTAATGGCCACAATATGAGGGATTTCCACAATGCCTGCTTTGATAAACTGTAAACTGTCACCAGAGCCGGGCTGCACACAAAATAAGACCGTATCCGCCACCCCGACAATATCGGTTTCAGATTGCCCCACCCCAACGGTTTCAATCAGCACCACATCATAAACAGCGCGCATCAACACCATACCGGAAACGGTTAACCCTGCCAGACCGCCCAAACGGTCGCGCGCCGCCATGGAGCGCACATAAATACCTTGGTCATCCGGGTCTGTTGTAAAACGCGTGCGATCCCCCAGCAAAGCGCCACCCGTGCGCTTTGAACTGGGATCAACCGCAATCACCCCAACCGTGCGCCCCATAGAGCGCCACTGGGCAATCAATGTATTGGTCAAAGTTGATTTTCCCACACCCGGTGGACCCGTTATGCCAATGACATGGCCTTGGGGTTCCTGATAAGCGGCATTGAGCAAATCAAGGGTTTCACGGCTATCAGGGGCGCGTTCCACCTGTGCCAAGGCACGGGCCATAGCGGCTTTTTTACCGCTTTTCAGTTTTTCAAAATCAACTGTCTTCATCAATTAATCCTGTGAGGCAGGGTCCAACCCCAAGGCCGCTTGTGCAGCAGCCAGACGGGCAATGGGCACACGATAAGGTGAACATGAAACATAGCTCAAGCCAATTTTATGACAAAAAGCCACAGAAGCCGGATCACCACCATGTTCCCCACAAATACCAAGCTTGATATCTGGGCGGGTCTGGCGACCACGCTCAGCCCCCATTTGCACGAGCTCACCTACGCCGTCTTGGTCAATGGAAACAAACGGATCAACATTAATCACGCCTTTTTCCTGATAAACACGCAAGAAGCGCCCGGCATCATCGCGCGACAGCCCATATGTTGTCTGGGTTAAATCGTTGGTACCAAAGCTAAAGAATTCAGCGGCTTGAGCAATTTCACCAGCGCGCAAACAGGCACGTGGCAGCTCAATCATAGTGCCGACCATATAGTCAATCTCGAGCCCTTCGGCCTCACAGACTTCCTTGGCTGTGTTTTGCACCACAACTTTCAAACGCTCCAGCTCCGCATTCATGGCGACAAGCGGGATCATGATTTCTGGCATGACAGGCTTGCCACCTGCCTTTGTCACCTTACAGGCGGCTTCGAAAATTGCACGGGTCTGCATCTCGTAAATTTCAGGATAAGTAATCCCTAAACGACAACCGCGATGACCCAACATCGGGTTTTGTTCAGCCAGTTCAGCAGCGCGTTCTTTCACCCCTTCAACCGACATATTGGCGATTTTCGCCACTTCTTCCATGTCATGTTCACTATGGGGGAGAAATTCATGCAACGGTGGGTCCAGCAAGCGGATGGTAAGCGGCAGGCCTTCCATAATCTGGAAGAGCTCTTCAAAGTCTTGGCGCTGAAACGGCAAGATATGGCCCAAGGCCTCACGGCGCTTGCGCTCATCATCCGCCAAGATCATCTCGCGCACATAATTGATTCGCGCATGTTCAAAAAACATATGTTCTGTGCGGCACAGACCAATGCCTTCTGCGCCAAGCTTGCGCGCCATTTCCGCATCACTTGGGGTTTCTGCATTGGTGCGCACGCCAAGTTCACGAATGTCATCGGCCCAATGCATGAGCTTGGCAAAATCACCGGAAAGTTCTGGCTGGATTGTTGGCACGGTGCCTAAAATCACCTCACCGTTTGATCCATCCAGCGTAATCACATCGCCTTCAGCCAAGACTTTACCATCAAAACTGGTGAGCGTTCTGGCCTTATAATCAACCCGCATATCCCCTGCACCAGAAACACAAGGTGTCCCCATGCCACGCGCCACAACAGCGGCGTGGGAGGTCATGCCGCCACGGGTGGTTAAAATCCCTTCTGCCACATGCATACCGCCAATATCTTCAGGGCTTGTTTCTGTGCGCACAAGAATGACTTCTTCTTTGCGTTTGACCCATTTTTCCGCATCTTCAGCAGAAAAAACAATCCGTCCCGTTGCCGCACCGGGTGAGGCTGGCAAAGCGCGGCTGATTACATCGCGCGGGGCATCAGGATCAAGCGTTGGGTGGAGCAACTGATCCAGTGAATGCGGATCAAGGCGCATGACGGCTTCTTCTTTAGTGATCAAGCCTTCTTCACACATATCCACTGCCATTTTCAAGGCGGCTTTGGTTGTGCGTTTGCCCACACGGGTCTGCAACATCCAGAGTGTATCTTTCTGGATGGTGAACTCCATGTCTTGCATGTCTTTATAATGGGCCTCAAGCTTATTGCGGTACGTGACCAATTCCGCGAAAGTCTTGGGCATGACTTCTTCCATGCTCGGCAGTTTTGAGCCGCTTTCTTCTTTTTCATAGATGGTCAGCGGTTGAGGTGTGCGAATACCAGCCACCACATCTTCACCTTGGGCATTGATCAGATATTCACCATAGAAATGCTTATCACCCGTTGAGGGGTTGCGCGTAAAACAGACACCTGTGGCGCAATCTTCGCCCATATTGCCAAAGACCATGGCCTGAATGTTCACAGCCGTGCCCCATTCAGCCGGGATATTATGCAAGATGCGATATGTGTTAGCCCGCGCATTCATCCATGATTTAAACACCGCCCCAACAGCGCCCCAAAGCTGAACCTTGGGGTCTTGGGGGAAGTCTTCATCCATTTCTTCAAGGACTTTTTCCTTATATTGATCACACAGGCTTTTCCAATCCTCCCCTGTGAGGTCCGTATCAAGGCTATAGTCTTTTTCGTCCTTATAATATTCAAGCAGCTCTTCAAAGATGTAATGGTCCACACCAAGGACCACATCTGAATACATTTGAATAAAACGGCGATAGCTATCATAGGCAAACCGCGTATCACCCGATTGCTGTGCAAGCCCTTCAACCGTTTCATCATTTAGGCCAAGGTTAAGCACCGTATCCATCATGCCGGGCATGGAGGCACGTGCGCCACTTCTTACCGAAACAAGCAAGGGGGCTTTAGCATCGCCAAATTTGGCATCCATATGGACTTCAATTTCAGCGAGCGCTGTTAAGACCTGTTCTTCAAGGTCTTGGGGATATGTTCTGTCATTATCATAGAAATGGGTACAGACCTCGGTCGTCATGGTAAATCCTGCGGGTACAGGGATACCAAGGCTGCTCATCTCTGCAAGGTTGGCACCTTTGCCACCCAGCAATTCCTTCATATCGGCACGGCCTTCCGCCTTACCTTTTGCGAAGGTATAAACCCATTTAGTCATGATCTTTTGCCTCTCAAGTTCGATCACAGTATCACCGTCATCCCAAACCGTAATCCGGGATCTAGATCCCCGCTTGCACGGGGATGACGAACTTAAGGAAACAGTCTTATCCCTCTAGCTTAGAGAAATCTGCAATCCCGTCCAATGCATGGCCGATTTGCGACAAAAGGCGCAAACGGTTGGCACGTACATCAGCGTTCTCACAGTTGACCGTCACCTTATCAAAGAACGCATCTACCGGTCCCCGCAATGTGGCAAGCGCCGCCATTGCCTCAGCAAAACGTTCTTCTTTAAGAGCAGATCCCAGAGTCCCCATGACTGGTTCCAGCTTCTCAAACAGCTTTTGTTCTTCATCTTGTTCCAAAAGAGATGCTTCTACAGCTTCGTTATATTTAACACCGTCTTTTTTCTCTTCGATGCGAACAATATTCATGGCACGGCGATAAGCCGCGACCAAATTCGCCCCGTCATCAGATGACAGGAATTCTTTTAGGGCTTTAACGCGCGCCAACAAGCGCACGAGATCATCTTCTCCACCTTTGGAGAAAACAGCCGTAATCATATCATGCGCAATTCCTTCGTCTTTTAAGTGAACTTTGAGACGATCAGCAAAGAAATCAAGCAGATTTTGTTCATTCTGCGCCGTGTTGGACGGAACAGAATTCAACCCATTCACCGTTGAAAATGCCGTATGGGCTTCTGAGAAGACCTTCAACAGGTTCAAACGCAGGTTATTTTCAAGGATCAAGCGGATCACACCCAGCGCTGCACGACGCAGGGCAAACGGGTCTTTTGATCCGGTTGGTTTTTCATCAATAGACCAAAAGCCCACCAATGTATCAATTTTATCCGCCAAAGACACCGCAACCGAGTTTGGTGCAGATGGACAGGCATCACTTGGGCCTTGCGGAGCATAATGGTCCGCAATCGCTTGGGCAACCAGCGGGCTTTCACCGTGATGTTCAGCGTAATATTCACCCATAATGCCTTGAAGCTCAGGGAATTCATAAACCATTTCAGAAACGAGGTCGGCTTTTGCCAAATGGGCGGCACGACAGGTGGTGCCCAAATCAGCACCTTCAATCATTTCTGAAAGCTCGCCAGAAAGTTTCTCCATACGGGCAACTTTTTGGCCCATGGAGCCCAGCTTGGCATGAAACAGCATGTCATCCAGTTTAGGCAGCAGGTCTTCAAGATTCTTTTTCAAATCCTGATCCCAGAAGAATTTCGCATCAGACAAACGCGCGCGCAACACACGCTCGTTACCTGCAATAATGGCTTTTCCGCCATCAGGAGCCACCTTGTTTGCCACCACAACAAAGCGCGGGGCAAGGCTGCCATCCTCTTTTAGGCAAGAAAAATACTTCTGGTGAGAGCGCATGGAAGTGATCAAACATTCCTGCGGCACAGCCATAAATTCATCATCAATTTGGCCTGCATGAACAACAGGCCATTCAACCAGACCTGTCACTTCATTTAAGAGGCCTTCATCATCCTTGAGCACATAGCCTTGTTCGCGGGCAACTTTTTCTGCCTGCTCTTTAATAGAGGCTTTGCGCTCTTCTTGATCAAGAATGACTTTATGTTCACGAAGCAGCGTTGCATAGCTGGCAAAGTCATCAACCGAGAAATCATTTGGCGCCAAGAAACGGTGACCACGTGTATAACCACAAGAGGTTACAGGGCCAAAATCAAACGGTACAACCGCGCCATTCATGATACAGAGGATATTTTGCAAGGGGCGTACCCAACGCAAAGAGTTTGCCCCCCACTTCATGGATTTCGCCCAAGGCAATGCGTTTAGGGCTGCAATGATGATTTCAGGCAGAACCGCAATGGTGTCTTGGCCTTTTTTCTCAATCACAGCCACATAGAAGCTGCCTTTTTTACCTTCTTGGATTTCACATTGATCCAGCGTCAGGCCCGTTGAGCCCAAAAAGCCGTTAATAGCTTGTTCTGGCGCACCGACTTTGGGGCCTTTGCGTTCTTCTCGCACATCAGGTTGTTTTTCCGGCAAGCCATCAACGACCAAGGTCAAGCGGCGCGGTGTGACAAAGCTTTTGGCCTCAGAAAATTCCAGACCAGCTTTTTTAAGCCCTTCGCTCATCAAACGTTTTAGGTCGTTTGCGGCGCGCACCTGCATACGGGCAGGGATTTCTTCACTGAGAAGTTCGAGTAATAATTCAGCCATTTCTTTTTACGCCTTTTCAACCGTTTGGGTCTTCATCCAGGCTTCACAGCAGCCTTTCGCCATTGTCCGTACACGACCGATATAGGCAGCACGTTCTGTCACGGAGATTACACCGCGGGCATCAAGAAGGTTAAACGTATGGCTGGCACGCACGCATTGTTCATAAGCGGGCAGTGCAAGCGGTTCCTCAAGGCTCAACAGATGTGAGCATTGTGTTTCGGCATCACGAAAATGCTGGAACAAAATATCGGTATTGGCATGTTCAAAGTTAAAGGCCGATTGCTCACGCTCATTTTGCAAGAACACATCACCGTAAGAGACGCCTTCACCGTTGAAGTCCAGGTCATAGACATTTTCAACGCCCTGAATATACATGGCCAAACGTTCCAGACCGTAAGTCAGCTCCACAGCGACCGGATCACATTCAATCCCGCCGACCTGTTGGAAATAGGTGAACTGGGTGACTTCCATACCATCCAGCCAAACTTCCCAGCCAAGGCCCCATGCGCCCAGTGTCGGGCTTTCCCAGTCATCTTCCACAAAACGGATATCATGCAAATCGGTATCGATACCCAGATGTTTAAGGGATTCAAGATACAGCTCTTGGGAGTCTGATGGTGAAGGTTTTAAAACCACCTGAAACTGGTAATAATGCTGCAAACGGTTTGGGTTTTCCCCATATCGCCCATCAACCGGGCGGCGCGAAGGCTGCACATAAGCCGTTTTCCATGGCTTTGGCCCCAAAGCACGCAAGGTCGTCGCTGGGTGGAATGTACCCGCGCCAACTTCCATGTCAAGTGGTTGCAGGATTACACAGCCCTTCTCGGCCCAGAAATTCTGAAGCGAGAGGATCAAATTCTGAAAACAGGTCTTTTTATTGGGTGTCGTGCCCATGGTCATCACAATCTTAGAAAAGAGGTTCGAAATACCGATTTTTGCAGTGCCGAAATTAGCGGAAATTAAAGCCTGCGGTCAAGCAATGTTCAACATTATTTATCAAAGGGGCAACCGTCTTTGCCACAGCCTGATCGTTTATCGGCAATGACATAGTCACCACATTTAGAACAAGCCACCAGTTCTTCATATTCTGCATCTTTGGGAGAGGCTTGCGGTGCTTGGCTTTCCCCCTGATCACGAGATACGTTTTTAGGTGTCTTATCTTGGCGTTCCTGCATACGGCCCAGCCATTTAAAGGCGTACCAGACAGCCGCGATGATAATGACGGTAAATAAGAGTTTATTGGGGCTAAATCCAAACATCTGTTTGAAAGGTTCCTTACAGCATCAAAAAAAGTGTGATTCTTTTAGCAAAATGGCCCCTTGGAAGGAACTTCTTTTTTCGCTTACCCAATGCAGCGCCTATCGCCCGCTTTTAAAATCTTCAGAAAAACTATCAAAGGATTCAAAAGCATCAGGATTTCTGCGTTTTTTCTTTTTCTTTTTGGCTTTTTCTTCAACGGAAGCCCGACCAGCTGGTTGGTTTGAAGATTTAGGCGGTGGTGGTGGTGTGGGCTTATCTTTAATCGCATCCTTCCCCTCATCAGCCTCTTTTTTCACAGGGGCTGCCATATCGGGGGCTTCTTCAGCCTCCGGCATTCCTGTTCTAGCCAGCTCAACATCACCAATGCCCATTGGTTCTTTTTCAGCTTTGGGGCGGTTCATCGGTGGGGCATCACTGACTTTAACCTTAACGCCCTTGCCGTCTTGAAGGTTATTGACCTGCATCTGTAGTGAGTTTACATCTGCGCGCAAACGTTCAATGGTTTTTTCCATTTCCATAAAGGTTTCTTCTAGATGGCCTTCCATGGACTCTTTAAAACGTTTGCCCTCTTCCTTATTTTCATCACGCATCCAGTTGATACGCTGTTTGGTGTCGTTATCAATCCATTCCTGAAGCTCTTTGACTTTGCTCTCAAAGTCTTTGCGCACACCGACTTTTATGTCGTAGATGGAATTTGCAACATTGCCCAAATAATAGACAATGAAAAAGCCAACTAAAACAGCAACAGCAACGCCAACTGTAATGGCTATGGTCGCTGTTCCGCTCATGCGAATCCCTTCCCTTCTCGAAAGAGATTATGCTTCAAAATCAATGTTTTTTCAAACACAGGCATCAGTAGTTCCTTGGACAAAGACATGGGTTTTCCATGATTTAGCAGATAGTCTACATAGAGTGAAAAGAAACGCCACAAAAAAAGGCTTTGCAGACTAATTTTAACGAGGCAACAGCATACGATTGTGTTAGGATTGACCTAATCCACAAAAAGAAAGCAAGTGGACGCTAGGAATGGAACATAGTGCAAAGAATCTCTCTGACGCTATTCAATGGGACCACAAGGCCTCAATCAATAAATTCGTCCTCATGCCTGCCTTTTGGGCAATCCCAGTTCTGATCTGGAGCTTGATTGTCGCTCTATCCCTTTTCCACAACCTGACACAGATTGAAAAATTCACCCTTGAAACAGCTGCCAATAAAGGGCGTTTTATCTTTTCGATGGTTGAAGATGTGCGTTTGTGGAATGCACGTCACGGCGGCGTTTATGTTGAAACCACCGATAAAAGCCCATCTAACCCCTATTTAAAAGACCCGCAAAAAGACATTGTGACCACCAAGGGGCGCAAACTCACAAAACTCAATCCGGCCTATATGACAAGGCAGATTGCGGGCGTCATTAAGGAAAACAGCGATACACTTATCCATCTGACCAGCCTTAACCCCATCAATCCGGGTAATGTGGCCGATGAATGGGAAAAGCGCGCACTTAAATCCTTTGAAGAAACGGCAAAAGAACGGTTTGAGTTTATTGAATTTGCAGATGTTCAAAGTTTTCGTTACATGGCCCCGCTTATGACCGCAAATGCCTGCCTTGATTGCCATGAGCATCAAGGCTATCAAGTCGGCGATGTGCGCGGTGGAATTAGCGTATCCTTTAACGCAACGTCTTATATGTCGGCACAAGACCAACAGATACAGAACCAGATTATTTTACATGCAAGCATCTGGGCACTGTTATGCAGCCTGACTTTAATGGGGCTAAAGCGGTTGCGCCACCAATTGACCTTATTGATTGATGTCAACAAACGCCAAGAAGAAATTGTTCATCTGCGCACACAGGATTTACGCGAAGAATCACGCAAACGTCATGAAACCCAAGCCCAATTCAGGCGGTTTATTGATGCTTCTGCTGAAGGGATTGTGGCGCTTGATACTGATGGGGTCTGCACATTTGCCAACCCTAAAGCCGCCAGCCTTTTCAAACTGCCCTCAACCCAAGACATTCTTGGCAAAGACTTCCATCATGTAAGTGGTCATCACATCCACCCTCTGCGCCCCAGCCAAAAAGAAGACTGCGCGATTGTACAATGTTTTCAAGATGGCAAAGAACATTACAGTGACAATGAATTTTTCAAAAAATCAGATGGTGCCTCTTTTCCGGTCGAATATTTTGCTTCTCCTGTTTATGAACAAGATAAGCTCATTGGGGCGATTGTCACTTTTGTTGATGTAACAGATCGCAAACAACGCGAAAGCGAACTCAATAAGCTGTCCAAAGCCGTAACTCACAGCCCGGCAACGACCCTTATCACCGATAAGAAAGGTCGCATTGAATATGTGAACAAGCGTTTTTGTGAGGTAACAGGCTATAGCGAGGAAGAAGTCATTGGAAAAACCCCGCGTCTTTTAAAATCAGGCCATACCGCACCAGAGGTATATAAAGACATCTGGAACACTTTACTTCAGGGTGATGAATGGCATGGTGAGCTTTTAAACCGCAAGAAAGATGGTACGCTTTTCTGGGAAGAATGCCTCATTTCCCCCATCACGGATACTTTTGGTGAGGTCACCCATTTTGTGGCTGTAAACCGCGACATTACCGATTTTAAGGTGGAGATGGATGAGGCTTGGCGCCAAGCCAACTTTGACCAATTAACCAAACTGCCCAACCGCAGCCTGTTAGAAGACAGGTTAGAAAATGCCGTGTCGCTCGCCCTTCGTGAAAAAAGAAGCCTGGCCCTTTTATTCATTGATCTCGATGGCTTTAAACAGGTCAATGACACCTATGGTCATGATGCGGGGGATCATGTTTTACAAATCACTGCCAAACGCCTGCAAGAACATATCCGTCAAAGTGATACGGCTGCCAGATTGGGCGGGGATGAATTTGTTGTCATCTTACACGAACCCGCCTCAATTGAAGGGGTAGAAAATGTCGCTCATAAAATTATCAATGAGCTTTCCAAAGAGACCACTTTTAAGGAAGATAAAATGGCGGTTTCTGCCTCCATCGGCATTGCCCTGATGCCACGCGATACCTCCAACGCCAATGAGCTGCTGCGTTTTGCCGATGTGGCTATGTATGGGGCCAAGCAAGATGGTAAAAACGGCTTTTGCCATTATGACCGCTTCACCCGTATGCCCACATCACAAGACTAAGTCGAGCCCATCACCTTTTTTTAAGATGTCTGAGGCAAGCGCTGTATAATCCCCATTATCTTCATGCACCACCATGCCGCCAGATATTTTCATCGGCGTCTTGATGCCTTTGCGCCCTTGTAAGATAAAGCGCTTGGCCCCGCGACGTTGCGGGCCTGTGGGGTTCATGGACCAGATGGGGTATAAAATTATCTCCCCAAGGCGACCTTTAAGGGCTGCTAAGGTTTCTTCTAAACGCTCTGAGCGGTTGATAAAAGTCACCGTGCCTTTGGGTTTGGTCATGCGCAACATATAATCCACCCAATTTTGCAAGGAAGCATCTTCTTCCATATGGGCGCGCGCCTTGATCTCATTAGGGGGGCGATGACCAGAGCCTGCCTCATAAAAAGGTGGATTTGCCATGACATGGTCAAAGGAATTGGGCATAGGATCCATAGGCCTTTTGCTCAAATCCCCTTGAATGATACGCACAGTGCTGTTGAGTTGATTTTTTTCAATATTTTTCTGGGCAATGGCAACCAGATCGTCCTGAATTTCAATACCGCTGAGCTCAAGTCCGTCCACACGTGCCCCAAGACAAAAACTTGCTGCCCCCACACCACAGCCCACATCAAGGACTTTCTGCCCCGCCTTGGCTGGAATTGAAGCCGCAAGCAAAACCGGGTCTGTGGCTGCGCGATAGCCCTCAACAGGTTGAAACAGATGAACCTTGCCATTTAAGAACAGGTCTTCGCTTAATTTAGGGAGTTCACTCACAAGCCATCTCCCCATTTTGCAAACTTTTTAACAGCCTTTTGGCACGATCATAATCTTCATCAGACACCATAATTCGGCTAGAAGCCACACTAAAATCACCGGGAAACAGGCTACCGACAAAGCCGTCAAACAGGTCATACTCAATACCTTCGCCCTCAAGGTGGTATTTCAGGGCCGATAGTAAAACCGGATCACCAGAAGCAACTAACTCTTTCATAAAATGCGATACCCTCTTCCAACTCTCGCCCAAACCTGCTATTTGACTTGTGCCTTTGTAATTTTTTGGATGATTTGACCATAAAACACAAGGCCATACTATAATTATCAATTATGGAATAACATGGATAAGACGTCGTCAAGCCCTACTGCCGTTGAAACTCTCACCAATTTGGTGGCAGATGATCTTAAAGCTGTCAATGAAGCCATTGTGGAGCGTATGCAAAGCCCCGTCGCTTTGATCCCACAATTGGCAGGCCATTTGATTGCCGCAGGCGGTAAACGCCTTCGCCCCATGTTGACCCTTGCCAGTGCCCAATTGCTTGACTATCAGGGCAGCAAACATATCGGGCTGGCTGCCTGTGTTGAATTTATCCATACTGCCACTTTGTTGCATGACGATGTGGTTGATGAAAGTGACTTGCGTCGCGGTCAAGATAGCGCCAATGCCATTTGGGGCAATAAGCCAAGTGTGCTTGTGGGCGATTTCCTCTTTAGCCGCAGTTTTGAGCTCATGGTCAAAGCCGATAGCTTAAAAGTCATGGAAATTCTGTCTCATGCCTCTTCTGTTATTGCTGAAGGTGAAGTTTTACAGCTGATCACAGCCAATGATGCCGATGCCACAGAAGAAGCCTATCTTGAAGTTATTCAGGCCAAAACGGCCCAGCTTTTTGCAGCGGCCTGTCATGTAGGTGGCCTTGTGGCTGGTGCCACTGATGCCCAAGAAGAAGCCTTGCAAAGCTATGGTAATAACCTTGGCATTGCCTTCCAGCTGATTGATGATGCGCTTGATTACAGTGCCAAACAGGCAGAGCTGGGCAAAGCGGTTGGCGATGATTTCCGTGATGGTAAAATGACTTTGCCGGTTATTTTGGCGGTTGCGCGCGGTGATGATGAAGAAAAAGCCTTTTGGAAGCGCACCCAAGAAGAACAGGAATTTAAAGACGGCGATCTTGAACACGCCCTTGGCCTGCTGAACAAGCACAACACGCTTGAAGATACGGTTTTGCGCGCGCGACAATATGGTGAAAAAGCCATCAGCGATTTGGATATTTTCCCTGATAGCGCTGCCAAAGAGGCCCTTAAAGGGATTGTGCAATTCTGTATCGAGCGTGCTTATTAAAACCTCGCCCAATGATTTAAATACAAAAAAAGAGCAGCGCGATTTAACCGGCTGCTCTTTTCTTTTTAGCTGTCACTTAGATTTCAACGACGACTTTACCAATGGCTTGACCGCTTGTGAGATGGTCATAAGCCTTGCCGACTTCTTCAAGGCTGAAACGGTTTTCATCAAGTAAGGGCTTTAAGGCACCTGCATCAACAATCTCTGCCAACTTTGCCAAAATTGCCCCATGCTCTTCGCGTTTTTGATTAAACAACATGGGGATCAACATAAAAACCACATGTAAAGACAGACCTTTAAAATGAGCAGGGGATAAATCAATCTCCAGCAATGAAACCGTGGTTGCCACTTGTGCATTTAGGGCAGCGGCCTCAAAAGAGTTTGTCATATTTTCCCCACCAACGGAGTCAAACACAACATCAAAACCCGCACCATCCGTATATTGAGCCACATAATCTGCAACGGTTTCTGTGGTGTAATCAATGGCCGTAGCTCCATATTGCTTCATCATTTCAGCCGTTTTTTCACCGGAGATGGTTGCATAAACCTCTGCACCAAAATGTTTTGCCAATTGTGTTGCCACATGACCAACACCACCTGCACCACCATGAACCAGAATTTTCTGCCCTGCATGTGCGCCCGCTCTTTTTAAACCCTCATAAGCCGTAATGCCGACCAACGGCAAAGCCGCGGCTTCACGCATAGAGATGGATTTGGGCTTGTGAGCCATAAGTCTTGCATCAGCGACCATATATTCAGCCAAGGTGCCTTGAAGGTCAGCTAAGCCACCTGCACAGCCGTATACCTCATCACCCACAACAAAGCCCTCAACACCTTCACCGACTTCTTCTACTGTGCCAGCAAAGTCCATGCCCAAGATGGCAGGGAGATCAGGCGACAGAGGCAAGTCCTTACCCATCGTTTTGATCATGGTGTCAACCGTATTTACACTGCCCGCCGCAATACGAACAAGCACATGGCCTGATTTCAGCGTCGGTTTAGTCATATCCGTCAGTTGGAACTGTGCGTTTTCACCATATTCATTAAGCGTCATTGCTTTCATCATTTTACTCCTAAGGGTCAAGATTGCTTGGCCCTTAAGATAGAATATATTTTTTATATATAAATGACGCATTTATAAAATCACTATTCTGATTTTACATATAATAAGACCGTCAAGTTCTACCAAAAGTATGAATTACATAGATAAGGAACAATCCTTAAGTAACGCTTCCGGATTGCTGATTATTCTGAAGAAAGTATAAAATACCGTCTTAAGGGCTTCTATGATAAGATAAATTTTATAATTGCAGTAAACTGCTACTTGGGCTTAGGGACATATGAAACTCACTCAAAAGCTTACCATTTTATTTTTAGGCGGCTATCTATTGCTTGGTCTTGCCATATATCTTGGCAGTGAGGTCCTAAAGGGTAACCTTGAAACCATTATCCATAATGGCAATCCCAAGATTAAAAACGCTCTTGAAATGGAAATTAATATCGAGGAAGCCTCAGCAAACCTGCATTATTATCTTATTACGGCTTCCCCAAAATCACTGGCCTCTTTCAAAAAACATATTATTGGCTTTGAAGACTATTTTAAAAGCTATAGCGATTTACCCACAGGGCCTGAAGAACAGGAAGTTCTCAAAGATATTCGCATAAACTTTGATAAGTTCAGCCGGGTATCAGATATTCTCACGAAAAAAAATGCCCAACAGCTTGCCAAAATCACTGAACGTAGACGCATTTTATCAAACGAACTTGAAATCCTGCTCGACGATATCCTGCAAAAAGGGAAAGACCTGTCTCACTATAGCCTGAAAGATCACTTTCTTGTTGAAATGGAAGTCAGCATTCATGAACTGATCTCGGCTGTGCGCGGCTATCTGCTGCGCCACGACCTTCATCTAAAAGAGCAGGTTAATCAAAGCATTAAAGATTTTGAGAAATGGAAAAAACAGCTTACCTCGCTTTCTCTCACAAGTAATATCCGTCGCAAGGTTGAAGTTGTTAACTTTCTCTTCAACGAAATTAAAACCCTTAGCCTAGACATATTAATCCTTGAAGATGAAAAAGACCGCCTGCTAACCACGCTTAATAAAACCACCACCTATATGGAAACCATCGTGAACGATCATCTTCGCTCACATGCAACCCAGCAAGCTAAACAAGCAGAAGAAGAAGCACTTTCCACCATTACCAACATACGCAATTCTATTATTTTCTTCCTGATCTTCGGCATTATTCTCATTAGCGTCATATCGCGCCCTCTTCATAAGGCCATTCGCGAACTTATTTCCGCGACCCATAAAGTCAAAGAAGGTGATGAAGCCCAGATTGTTGTTGAGCGAAATGATGAATTAGGCGAACTGGCGCACGCCTTTAACCATATGTCGCGCGAAATTACCGAACAGAAACACAAACTTGTTCAGGCAAGAGATGATGCCGAAACTGCCAATAAAACAAAATCCGAATTCCTAGCCGCCATGAGCCATGAAATCCGCACGCCGCTCACCGGGGTGATGGGGTTTGCAGACCTTTTGTTGGTGGATGATATCCCCCAAGAAAGCAAACAAAAGGCCATGCGCATTAAAGGCTCTACCGAAGCACTTTATCGCATCATCAATGATATTTTGGATATGTCCAAGCTCGAAGCTGGGAAATTCAATTTAGAAATGAACGATTTCGACCTGCAAAAACTTGTCAAAGAAGTGACTGACCTGTTTGAGAAAAGCAGGAGAACGGATAAAAATGTTGTCTGGGAACTTCATTTTTCAGATGACTTCCCCCAAGGCATTCATTCAGATATTACCCGCATTCGCCAAATTTTAATGAACCTGTTGGGTAATGCGTTTAAATTCACCCAAGAAGGCACCATCAGCATTCATTGTGAAATGACTGAGGATGATGAGGGACAACCTTTTGTGAAATTCAGTGTGATTGATACAGGGATCGGTATTGCCGATGATACAATCAACATGCTGTTCACCTCCTTCACACAAGCCGATGCCTCCATCTCGAGAAAGTTTGAAGGTACTGGCTTGGGGCTTGCAATTTGCAAAAGCCTAATTGACCTTCTCGGTGGTGAAATTGGTGTTGAAAGCCAGGAAGGTAAAGGCAGTACCTTCTGGTTTACCCTGCCCTATAAAGAAGCAACAGATATTCAGTCACAAGATGAACCCAAAGCCCTTGCGACTGATTATAAGGCCCTGCGCCCGCTTAATATTCTTGTGGCAGAAGATAACCGGGTTAACCAGCATATCATTCAAAAATTCATGGAAGCCTATGGGCATAAAATCACCATTGCCGCCAACGGCCTTGAAGCCCTAAATGCCCATAAGGAAAACCCATATGAGCTGATTTTAATGGATGTGCGCATGCCAGAAATGGATGGCCCTGAAGCCACCAGAAACATTCGCCAACTTTCTGGTGAGCCCGCAAATGTCCCCATCATCGCCATTACCGCAGATGCCATCAAGCAACATATTGAGGGTTACTTTGAAGCAGGCATGAATGCCTTTGTCCCCAAACCGTTTAACTGGGTTCAAACCATTCTTGCCATCAACAACGTCATGGATGAAGACATTCACGTCCTTAAAGACGACTAAATTCTAATCATCGTAATAGCCTTTATCAGCTTCATTATGACACGCTTGGCAATTTGCTTTTGACTTGGCCTTGGCCCAACGTTGTGGCGTGATTTCATCCTCTTCTTCATGCTCATGCACCCAATGGGATGTTTGGGTAATACGCAGGCTGGGGTTATCACCTTTCACATTATCAAAACGTGATGAGCGCCAAAAACGGGAAAACGTGCCTGCATCGGCTGCATTTTCAACCAAATAAGTCTCAATATGCTTTTCGATATCTTTTTCAAGCGAAGCATCTTCACCAAAATGATTAGGCAGATCAGACATAATTCTCTGCCATGAGGCCTTTGGTAAAAGCTGGGGCTGAAAAGCAATATGACAATCCCCACATTCCTGCTTTACAACTCTGTCTTTAATTACAGGAACATTATCACTATCAGCCCATGCAGGGACTGCGCTGAGCATCAGGGCCATTACAGGCAATAAAACTTTTTTCATTTTCTTCACTTTCTCTTTTTTATTGCGACATCATATAAGTCAGGAAATCACCTTTTTCCTGAAGGCTACATTCACGATTAAGAACCGAGTTACAGTTACGTCTGAACCATTTATCCACCTTGCGCTGGTCCATATAACGCGCAGGTGTTTTTGAGCTGGCCATTGGCTCAATCACCTTGCCAGCACGTGTTAGCCCTTGTGTAAAAGGGCTTGAACCATGGCACGTGGTGCAAGAAGGTGTTTCAGCCTTTCCCAAACCAAATTTTGTTTCAAACAACACCTTACCCCTTTGCGCATCAAAGCCCTGAAAAGAGGCGTTTTCTTGCTCGGCCTTCATTTTGAGTTTTTCCAATACAGGTGATGCACCCGCCATTGAAGACAGGGCAAAACTCATACCCATCACGAGGGTAATTATAATTTTATTCATTTGATTTTCCTTTTTTCACAACGTCAGGCAGGTTGATATTCTGGTCGTAAAAAGTGCCCACAAGCGCATCTTGGTGGCAGCCTGCACAGTTTGTTTTTGACTCAATTTTTTTATGCGAAAAGAATTCTTCAGCAATTGCTTCATGGCGATAACGCCAAAAGGGTGAAGCTGTAATGCGAGCAGGTTGTTCAAAGAGGTCAAGGCGCAAATTATTCGCCGCTTCCGTATCCCACTTCCATGCATTATTTGCCTTTAAATAGTCTTGAATAACAAGGAATGAGCCCTCATCCAGCGTTGCATCTTCTCCAAAATGGTCGTCCAGACCTGCCATAATATGCTCCCAGCTTTCTTGTGGCAGCAAACTTGGATGAAACGCATGATGGCAATCTCCGCATTCATTTTCATAGATGCGGCTTGTCGATAAAGTCTGTTGAAAGGGCTGGTTAAACAAATAAAGGGCAAGCAACACAAAAACAGGAAGCACGCACCAGAACAAAAGAAACCTTAAAGCCCCCTCATCACTTTTTTCTTCAGGCACATCCGATTTTTGACCATGGATCATGGAGAGAACCAGCTTCTCCCCCTTTAGCTCATGCACAAGCACGCCAAGCAGGTGAAGGAGGATCAAGCCCAGCAGGGCAAATCCAAGCGCTTCATGGATTACTTTAAAGGAAAGCCCCGTCGCAAAGCTCACATACGGCGCAAGGACACCTTGTTTTTCAACCCCGCCTAAAAGGATAAAACCCGATAGGCTCAACATCACAAGAAGCCCAATAACGAAATATACAAAAAAAGCTCCTGCCGGATTGTGCCCAACATAAGGATCACCACGGCCCTTGCGGTAGTTTTGTACATACACCCATGCTTTACTCAGCGAGGGTTTAAAACTGCTAAAACGGCTATAGCGCGATCCCATAAAGCCCCAGAACAGGCGAAAGACCATAAACACCGCAATGAGATAGCCCGCACTCACATGCCAGTTGAGCAGCCATTCCTCACCTAAAAAACCCGTATATAATGTGATGAGAACACAGATAACCAGCGCCCAATGAAAAAGGCGCACAGGCATATCCCAAATTGTCGTGACGTTCTGCATAACAGGAACCCGTTTATTTATCCTGATGCTTTATATTCCCCTGAGCTTACAGGAAACTGACAAGCTGTCAGACTTCATGTCAGCTTCTTGTAAGCTTGGCTCTATAGGGTTGTTTTCAGTTTGATATGAAACCACACAATAGTCTGACAACGATATGAAAAAAATCTCGCACCGTAGCTTCCTCTTCTTGTTTCTTGGCATAAGCCTTGTCTGCTTCACTTCTCAGCAAGACCTAAACCTAATCTCACCGGCTTTTGGCGATGGGGATGGTGGTGATGGAGATGGGGACGGCGATGGTGATGGCGACGGCGATGGTGACGGAGATGGTGGCGGAGACGGCGGCGGCGATGGCGGAAGCGGTGGCGGCGATGGCGGCGCTTCTGGTGGTGATGGCGGCGGCGACAGTGCTGGTGGCGAAAGTTTTGATGAAGATTTCTTCGCCATGGAAAATGAATATCTTGAAGCCCGTGGCTTCATTGAAGCTCGTCAAGTAGGTGCTTCTTTCTCAAATGCAGAAGAAAAAACATTCCTCGCCAACAGGTGGCAAAATACAACATATGCCGGGCTAAATATTCCGGCCCCCAGCTATAGTGCGACAAGCACGCCACAAATAAGCAGCCACCAAGTTGCGGCAGGCCCAACCCTATCAAACTTCCCTGATATCCCCGTCATTGCTGATTTCCCCAAAGGTAAAGCCCAGCCTGATGATATTGCCGTCATCATTTCAAATGCGGATTATTCAAAAAATGCAACAGACATTCCCGATGTGCGCCCAGCTTATGCCGATGCAAAAGGGTTTCGTCTTTATGCAGAACAGACTCTAGGTGTCGCCCCTAAAAACATCATTCATTTAAAAGATGCGACACAAGCACAAATGATCCGTGTTTTTGGCACCAAAGACAATCATCAGGCCCAGCTTTTTGATTGGGTAAAACCAAACAGGTCCAATGTTTATGTTTTTTATGCAGGTCATGGGGCACCAGATACCAAGGCAGGCATGAGTTACCTTGTCCCCAGTGATGCCGATGCGGCACGCATTTCCCTAAACGGTTTTTCTATTGAAACCCTTTATCGCAACCTGTCACTCATTCCTGCGCGCAAACGTACTGTCATTCTTGAAGCCTGTTTTTCAGGTAACAGTCAAACCGGGCAAGTCGTTGAAAAGGCCTCTCCCGTCTTTATCAAGTCACGCCATGTTAGCGTTCCTGAAAACCTGACCGTGATTACCGCAGGCGGACCTCAACAAATTGCCTCATGGGAACCCGATGGCACCCATAGCCTCTTTAGCAAATTTTTCCTCCTTGGCGTTAGTGGGGAGGCGGATCGTGCACCTTATGGCAATCAAGATAAAAATGTTTCTCTGGGGGAGCTTAAGACCTATCTGGATGAAACCACAACCTATTGGGCACGGCGCTATTTTGGGCGTGAACAACATGTACAGATTATCGAGGCAAAATCATGAAAAAACTTATCTCATCATTCCTGCTTTCATGTGGCCTCAGCCTCTTCTTATCGGCTTGTGCTTCCCACGGGCCTTATAAGCAAACGGCTTCTTTAAGCGCCTTACCCTTACCCACCTATCATGTGGGTGATACGTTTATTTACACAAACGGCTATTCTGAAACAGTTAAACAGATCAATGGAGAAAAAATCACATGGCAGGCTGGCAGTGCAACTGAAGTTGTGGCCTATCGCAATTTCCTTTTGCCCTCACTGCACTGGCAAACCCATGAAAAAGAATCCCATGGCCTCATTCATGAACAGCCCGATATGATGTTCCCCTTAAACCATGGCAATGATGAACGTTTCACCATGACAAGGACCGTTATTGACAAACTTGATGGGCAAGAAAAAGAATATGTTCAAGCTTGGGACTGTACAGTTGATGGCAGCTATGAAATCACGGTTGCGGCAGGGACTTTTGATACCATGAAGATTTCCTGTTATCGCTTTTATCGTACATGGTTGCGCCAAACACGTATTTTCTATTATGCCCCATCCATTAATCACTATGTACTTCGCGAAGATCAGTTCAAATCGCGCCCCAGCCACAAGATTGAGCTGGCAAGTTATATTCCCTCACTAACTTTTCTCTCTGCAACAGATCAGAAATCTCTTCAGGAAAGCTTCCAACTTGCAATGGAACATAATCTCAGCAACGTGGGGGTCAACTGGTTTGGCAAAGGTAAACGCGCCCAAAGCACCATCAAACCCCTCAAATCTTTTAGAACCGATAGAGCCCTCTTTTGCCGAACCTTCGAGCAATCTATTGCCTATGGGGAATTCCAACGCAATTTCTTTGGAAATGTTTGCCGCCATACGGATGGCATCTGGCGCTACACCCGTGTGAAAACACATTTAGGATAGAGAAAAACTCTTCTTGTCAGATACTTGTAAGTTTCATCCCTTATATTTTCACTTAACATTGATTATTCTATTAGGTGATAAAAATGCTTTCTCTTTTTATGCATATGAGCGTGATGAAACGACTGGTTCTGGTTTCCGTTTTCTTCCTGATTTCTTTTATTGCTTTAGGAACGGCATATTTTCAACTTAGTGCCTATCAAAGAGAAACCTATGAAGAAAAGTCACTTTATAACGAGGCTTTAAAAGATATTAGAGCCTTAGGTGGGTATATGCTCACCGCGCGTTATACGGAAAAAGAATATGTCATTAAATCAAAAGAAAAATATGAAAAAAGACAGCGCGAAACGGAACGCAACGTCAATAAGCTCATCACTGCCTTAGCGCAAAAGCTCAATAGCCTGGAAGAAAAAGCCTCCCTTGACGTGATTGAAGAAAAAATGGCGGGATATTTCAGCCATTGGGATAGCTTTGTCGGGCTCAACAAAACGCTCGGCTATGATAAAAAAAGCGGTTTTTATGGTGCTGCGCGCACGGCTTCCAAACATTTAGCCAAGGTGAGCAATGAAATCCTTGAGCGCAATGAAGACCATATGGAAAGCCTTGGTCAGTCCGATGACCCCTTATTTGCTGTGATTGCCAAAATCCGCCGTGGGGAGATGGAACTTCTTGCGCGCCAAGACAGTAAATATATCACTGAAGTGTCCACACATGTGGCTAAACTCAAGATATTGCTCAAAGAAAACTTCCTGGAAGAAAGTGATAAACAAACACTCAATAGAACCTTGGATGATTATCTTGAGCAATTCACCAAGATGGCCTCTCTCTACATTAAACGCCATGAACAGGCTGGCCTGTTTAAGACCTTTTACAAACCTGCGCGCAAATCCCTTGATGGGCTGGAAAAGGTCATTGCCCATAAAAGCACATTGGCAGACCATGCTTTTGAAGACGGTACTCAACAAGGGCGTACTATCTTCCTTGCCATCATCGGTATTGGCGGCAGTCTTTGTGTGATCCTCAGCCTAGTTGCGGGGCGCACTATCTCCAAACCGTTAAATCAGCTTGTGCAAACGACCATGCGCATTTCATCAGGCGAACGTAATGTTCAAATTGATGATCAAGAGCTTAAAAACGAAATTGGTGAAATGTCGCGCGCCCTTTCTATTTTCCAGAATAATGCACAACAGATGGAAGATATGCGCCATCAACAAGAAGAAGTGAAACGACAGGCCGAAGAAGAAAACAAACAGATGATGGCCCAAATGGCTGAACGTTTTAGAAACACGGTCACAGGGGCCATGGATAGTATGTCTCTGGCTGCCGAGAACCTACAAGATACCGCCCAAACGCTTTCTTCAGCTTCTCACCAGAGCCTTGCACAAGCCAATAATGTTGTAGAAAGTTCTCAAATGGCTAATGAGCGTGTAGATCAGGCCAGCACCAGTGCCTCTTCTCTAAGTCATTCCATTAATGAAATTCGCGGCAATACAGATCGCTCAGCACAATTTTCAAAACAGGCAACCGAGCGTGCCCAAATTGCAGATCAGGAAATTCAAGGTCTTGCCAGTGCTGCAACGAAAATTGGTGAAGTAGCCTCTATGATTGCCGATATTGCAGAACAGACAAACCTACTTGCCTTAAACGCCACCATTGAGGCCGCACGTGCAGGAGAAGCAGGAAAAGGTTTTGCGGTTGTTGCTTCAGAAGTCAAAAACCTTGCCAACCAAACCGCACAGGCCACCAAAGATATTTCTGTGCAAATTAACAATATTCAATCGGCAACCCAAACAGCGGTTGTCTCGGTTCAAGCTGCGGGGGGCGCTATTGATGAGGCCAACCAGATTGCCTCTGAAATTGCATTAGCCGTTAATGAACAATCAAAAGAGACCGATAATATCACCGCTAATATGACTGAGGCTTCCTCACAAACCGTTACCACCCTTAATGCGGTTGAAGATGTAATTAAGGCCTCAGACCATGTGGGTGACATGGCAAACAACACGTTAAATGCCTCTGAAGAGATTAACCAGCTTTCCCTCGAGCTGACAAAAGGTGTGGATGATTTCCTCAAAGCATTGCAAAATGGATAATTGTCAGCTTGACGCAAGGTTTCGTCCCTATGGTTAAGTCACTTAATTGGGACAGGAAGGTCTAAACAGATGAAATTGTTGGTCGTGGAAGATAATCCCGAACTTTGCAGCCTTTTGCAAGAAAGGCTCAAAAAAGAAGGTTTTGCCATTGACGCCTTTCATGAAGCTGAAGACGCACACAGCGCTTTGGAAACAACACGCTATGACTGTGTCGTGCTTGACCTTGGCCTGCCTGATGGGGATGGTCTAGATATCCTCACTCAGCTTAGGGCGAAGAAAAACATGACACCTGTGCTTATTTTGACCGCACGCGACGGTCTTGAAGACCGGGTTAAGGGGTTAAACCTTGGCGCTGATGACTATTGCCTCAAACCTTTTGAGATGGATGAACTAATCGCACGCATTCGCGCCCTTTTGCGCCGTCCCGGTGGCGCATTGGGGGTGGAACTTTGTGCCGGTAATCTGACGTTTGATACGGTTTCGCGCGAAGTTCAAATCGCAGGTGACGTGGTTGCTTTGGCAAGGCGGGAACTTGATGTGTTAGAAGAACTCATGCGCCGTTATGGTCGTGTGGTTTCAAAGCAAGCCCTTGAAGAAAGCCTTTATGGCTTTAATGAGGATGTGGGGTCAAACTCAGTTGAGGCCCATATCTCTCGCTTGAGAAAGAAATTGAATAAAACTCAAGCAGACGTTAGCGTACATACCATTCGTGGTGTGGGATATATTTTGGCGGATAATTCAGATGACGACTAAATCTCCTTCCTTGGTACGTAATGTTTTGCTTTCACAAGCAGCACTGGTCATCCTGTTTTTTGCCATGGCTGTTGGGGCGCTTTACAACGAATATAAATCCGTTGGTGATAATTTGCGCGAAGGTACATTGCGCACTCAAGCTGATGAAATTTTCCGCCACCTCAAAACTGACCAGAACAACCTGCTCACGCTTGACCTGCCCTATGGCCTTTCCCAGGCTTACCGTGAAGCAAACGGTATATATTTATTTACGGTTTCTGATCCAAACGGCACGTTGTTATTCTCCTCTAACAAACGTGATTTCCCTTTATATCCGTTTGATCCCAACCATAAAAAGTCACAATATTTTCAGTTTGAAGATATCCAAAAGGAACTGACCTATTTTGGTGCTAGTTATCAGTTTGATATCGGCACGCGTTCCATCTGGCTTCAGGTTGCGCAGGATGAAAGCCATTATGATATTTTGGCAGATACGCTGGCTGATGAGTTTTTCGAAAATATCGGCTGGATCTTGCCTTTCTTTTTCATCGGGCTTCTGGTCAGCAGCACATTGATTTTGCGCTTAAGCATGCGCTCACTCAATAACGTTTCAAAAAAAGCACAGGAAATCGGCCCTTCAAACACTGAAATTCGCCTGCCTGAAAAAAACGTCCCCTCAGAGGTTCTCCCCCTTGTCCAAGCCGTAAACAACGCCTTAGAAAGGTTAGAGCGTGGCTTTGAGCTGCAACGTCGTTTTACCGCGGATGCCGCCCATGAATTGCGCACGCCACTGGCGGTACTCAATGCCCGCATTGAAAGTGTTGAAGACCAAAAACTTGCAAAACTGCTGCAAAAAGACACAAAAGTCATGACCCGCTTGGTCGCCCAGCTTCTCAAGGCAGCCCAGCTTGATAGCCTGACCATTTCAGCTGATGATCAGGTTGACCTCATGGAGGCCAGCAAGGATGTCATCAGCCTCCTCACCCCCTTGGCTGTAAAACAGGGCAAGATGTTGGAGATTGATGAAAACGCCACGCCTGAACCTATTTCCGGCAATTATGATGCGATCTATCACATGATCCGCAATCTGTTGGAAAATGCTCTGACCTACACCCCCAAAGGTTCCACCGTAACGCTCAGCCTTGATAAGGGACCATCCCTAAGTATTCGCGATCATGGCCCGGGCATTGCCAGTGGGGATAAAGAAAATCTGTTTAAACGCTTCTGGCGCGCAGATCGTTCTGACACACAAAAAGGCTCCGGCCTTGGCCTATCGATCGTCGCTAAAACCGTCAAACTTCATGGTGCCTCCATTGATGTGGATAACCACCCTGAAGGCGGGGCCATTTTTACTGTAAAATTTGCTAAAAACATAAAATAAGCCCTCACCTGTCAGCTTAGTGTCAGCTTCCTCTGGCATCCTACATCCAAGCTAAAAACGCATTGGATGAGGTTATGTTCAAAAAACTAAAAACAAACATACAGATTGTGGCTTGTGTCACGGGGTTGGCTTTATTTTCAGCCAGCCCGATACAGGCCCAAGAAGCTGACCATCTGGTGCGGTTTAAGCATTTTTTAAAAACGGGCCAGCCCCAGCGCGTTATAGAAACTGCAAACTCAAAAAACATTCAAGAAAGCCTCTTGCTGGCACAAGCCTACCTGCAAACCGGGCAAGCCGATCTCGCCTTGGAAATTTATGAGAATGCCCAGTTTCACATATTGGATAATGATGAGAGCATCTCACTTGGGCTTGCTAAAGCCAAGACAGCCCTTGGTCAACTGGATCAGGCCCGCCGTCATTTAAAAATGGCTCATCTTTCAGGGGGCTATAAAATTGAGGCCGAGCTCATTCTTGCCTCCATTGATGAAATTTCAGGCCATGTGGGCCAAGCCCGCCAGCGCCTTGAAAAGCTTTACAAGCTTGCGCCAAACCATGAAAGCGTCGTGTTGACCTTTGCGTCTTTTAACGTCAAACAACAGGCCTTAAATGAAGCCGCGCGCATATTGGAGCGTTTTTTACTTTCTAATGCTGATAGTGCAAAAACCGCACAGATGTTGGGTAACATATATCAACAATGGGGCCATGGTGATAAAGCTGCGACTTACTTTAAAATTGCCCACAGGCTTTATAACGAAAACGGCGACCAAAACCCTTCAACACCGCAGGTAGCCCATAAAGATGATGCCCCTGCCCCCATAGCACAAAAGGTAAAACCGGTTGCCATAAGCCCACTGCCACAGGTTAAACAAGCCCGTTATAAAAGCTTACCCAAACCAACGCCTTTGCCCTTTTCACGCCAAACCGCCCTTAAAACCGGAAGTGGTTTTATCATCGGCCAAGGCCAATATATTGTGACAAACAGACATGTGGTCGACCACTTAAACTCCCCCAATGAAAAGATTGCCGTGCGCAATGGGTTGGGCGAATTAAAGATGGCCCACATTCATAAAGTCTCTCAAAAAGATGATTTGGCGATCTTAAAGACCGATCAGCCCTTTCGCGCAGAATATGCCATCCCCTTTCACCAGCTCCCCAACACCACACCGGGCTCAGGTGCGATTGTTATGGGCTTTCCCTTAATGGACCTTTTGGGGCAAAACACCCCTTCCTTAACCGATGGCATTATCAGTAAAGCCACTGGCCTTGGCGATGATCAACGCACATTTCTGATTTCTTCAAAAATGAATAAAGGCAACAGTGGGGGACCGATCTTCAATAAACGCGGGGAACTCATCGGGATTGCGGTGGCAAAGCTTGATGTAATGGGCGTCTATGAAGAACGCGGTCATCTCGCTGAAGATATGAATTTAGCCATTAAAGCCAACTCTGTGCAAGAGCTGGTGGGCCCGCCTTCTTCACAGCCCCCAGCAAGGGAAGTTATCAACTCATTAGAGGAGCTGTACCAAACCATGCTGCCCAGTGTTGTTCTTGTCGCTTCAAGGAGTGCGTCATGAAAAAGCTCGCCATTTCCTTGTGCCTTTTCCTTCTAAGCGCACCAAGCCCGGCCTTAAGCGAATGGGTCAATGTAAGTGCCAGCAGCTTTTTTGGCCCCGATACAGCCCAGCAAACAGCCTGTAAAAATGCTGAAACCAAAGCCAAACGCCGCGCTTTGCAAAAATTAACAGGTGAGCGCCTTGTGGCAGATGACCTCATGGTCTGTAGCGAAGTGGCCCAAAAATCAGATTGTAAACTTAACCGCCTGACATGGTCCCTTGTGGATGGTGAAATCCGTTCCCTGAAAAACCGTCAGACAAGCGTGCAGGATATGGGCAATGACGTGCAGAAATGCACCGTCACACTACAAGCCGATATTGCCACGAATTTAGGTTTTAATGATCCGGATTTTGACCTTGGTGTAGAGCTTAATCAAACCATGTTTCGAACGGGTGAAGACCTTGTTTTAAAAATGGCCCCCAGCCAGCCCATGTATGTTCAGGTCTTTCAATGGCTACCTTATGAAACAGACCAGCCCGTTGTGCGCATTTTCCCCAATGATTTTGATACAGATAGCCATTTCAAAAACAAAGATACGATCCCGCGCCATATGCATCTGAATTCTTATGCCATGTCGCTTGCCCCCCCGCCAAAGATCACGGGTAAGCAACGTCATTGGGATGAATATCTCATGGTTGTTGCAACACGTTCACCAATTCGCCTTCGTGATCATTATTCCCTTCCCGAACTTCGCTCAAAACTGCTTGAACTGCCGCGCAAAGACAGTCGTTTGATCAAAAAAGGCTACACCATTCTTGGAGGCTCCCTATGAAACATATACTCACCTTAGCAGTTTGCCTGATCACTTTAAATGCCTGCACAACACCATCTTATGTGGATGAGGGCAAAGATGAGATGAGCCTTAATCCGCTTAACCAAGTACGTTTTAAGGTATTTGACAGCTATAAAAAATCCCCACCAAATTGTGTGGCGGTTTTACCTTTTAGCGATGAGCGCGACCTTCAAGACGACGAGGCACTCTCTTTTGATGAAAGCAAGGCTGTGCGTCAGGCTTTTTATGCCCATCTTGCGCCCCAAGGAAAGCGTGATATAGAGCTTCCCCGGGTCGATTTCCTGCTTGATAAACTTGATAAAAAAGAGGCGGACAAGCTCGATGCCATGAAAAATGTGCTCAATTGTGATGCCATCATCCGTGGTAAAATCCTTGAATTTGATAGCCAGTTCTTTGGTCTTTATTCCCGTGTGGCGGTTGGTGCTGAAATGGAAATGGTGCGCCTTTCTGATGGGGAAATCCTGTGGAAGGCCAACCATGTTGCCCAAAGCCATGGCGGTGGGCTGTCGCTTTCCCCCGTTGGTTTAGCCATGGGGATTTTAGATGCTGCCACAAATATGGAAGAAGAACAGACCTTACGCCTGATTGATGATCTCTCGCGCAGGCTGGTCAGTACCATTCCTGATGATAATATTGCGGTTTTGGATGAGCCTATTGTCGAAGAAAAGATCATTCTCACCCGCTATAAGGAAGAAACACTTTCTGACTTTCTTAAAACCTTACAAGCCAAAGAAAAGCCAGACCAAATTGCCGCCTTGGAAGAAGCCTTGGCAACAAAGCGTTTTCCTTTTGGGGAAAGGTTCACCCTTTATGAACAGCTTATTTCTCTCGATGAGAAAAATCCGGCACGTCACAATGATTTTGCCCAATATCTTGCCCATGCGGGGGATTATTCAGAGGCGATTTCAGCCACTCAAGCCTCCCTCAGCCTAAACCCAAAAGATGATAGCATCCACTTCCTGCAAGGCCGATTGTTAAGCAAGACATCACATTATGACGATGCCTTGTCAGCTTACCTTAAGGCAAGTGCGATAAATAATAAGAATGCTGAATATCTCAATGGCATTGGATATGTAAATTCCATATTAGGGCGTCCTGAAAAAGCCTATGCGGCCTATGAAATGGCCCTCAAACAGGACCCTGCCAATGGATATGCCTATTACAATATGGGTGTCACCTTACAAAATGCCGGCGAGTTGGAAAATGCAGCAGATGCCTATTATGGCGCGGGGCTCGCCTATATCAAAAATGGGCGATTTGGACAGGCCCAGAAAACACTGACAGACCTGAACGATCTTTCTTCACAAGGAGTAGACGTATCAGGAGAAATTAAAACGCTCAATGAGGCCATTGCCGAATTAGGAAAAAAGGAAACCTAACATGTTAAAATTCAAACAGACTTCACTTGCTCTTACTGCCATTAGCCTTGGTCTAAGCGCTTGTTCAACGCCCGAGCCCGGCACACCTGAGGCCGCCCTTTGGGCCCATGAACAAAAAATGGAAGCCAAAGCTGAAAATGTTGAAGATACAATTGACGAGCTACCCTCATGGTACCTCAACCCACCAAAAGACGATATTAGCGCTTATGGTGTTGGCACCTCGACCTCTTCAGACATTCAGCTCGCTGTTGATAAAGCCATGCTCAATGCCAAACGTTCCCTTGCCGATGCCATGAAAGGCAAGATCAGCTCTAAAATGAAAGAGTTTGTCACTGAAAGTGGCACCGATGAAGACACACAAGTAATCAGCGATGTGGAACGTGTCACTTCAAACCTTATTACCGAAGTCGATCTCTCAGGCTTTATGCGTGAAAAAGTTGAGGTTAAACCACTGGGTACACAATATCGTGTTTATGCCATGATCCGCTTCCCATTGGGCAAAGCCAATCGTGTCATGGTGGATAAAATCAAGAAAAACGCACGTCTTGAAGCAAAAATCCGTTCTGCCAAAGCTTTTCAGGACCTAGAGCGTGAAATTCAAGAAGCACGCAAACAAATCAATTAAGCAGGGGAGATATGAGATGAAATATCCACTAATTTCTTCATTTTTTGTCGGGCTGGCGCTTGTCCTTACAAGCCCATCCGCCCATGCTAAATGGCTGCTCAGTGCGCAAGAAGCTGAATATATTGGTAAATCACCTGCGATGCAGGAACCCATGGCGGCCCAAACAGGTATTGGTCCCAAAATCCTTGTTAGCAATCCAAAATTTCTATCAAGCGTGACACCGCCTGTGGATATATCGGTTGCTTTTACGCCTGGTCAAAGCGGTCATAATCCGGATATGGAAAGCCTGAAAGTCGTTGTTGTGGGTTTCTTTGATTTTGATATTACCGATCGGGTCCGCGAATATCTTGAAGGCACACATCTTAATGTGAAAGATGCCGCTTTTCCAGTGGGGCGTCACCGCATTCGCATGCGCATCAAAGATGAAAAAGGCAATGCTAACGAAAAAGATCTGATTGTCACGGTTTCCCCGCAACAGAACTAAGCCTGCTCACCAATCATCATAACGTCAAAAGGGCCTTAAGCGGCCCTTTTTTCATTTCATCAATGCTCAACGGGGTTGATATCTTTTGAATAGATCGGCAAATAAATCGTAAAACAGGTGCCTTCTCCAACCGTACTTTCCACCTCAATATGGCCTTTGTGCCAATCCACAAGTGTTTTCACAAGGTTCAAGCCAATGCCTGTGCCTTTAATTCCTTGTGAAGTTTTGGCCCTGAAATACCGTTTAAAAAGATTGTCCAGATCACCTTCAGGAATACCAACCCCAAAATCACGCACTCTTAAAACAGCATAATTTTCTTCGCTCAGACCCGTCACTTCAATACGGTCGGCTTTGGGTGAATATTTCAAGGCGTTTGATAAAATATTCTCAAGAATGCGTTCAATGGAATCTGGATGGGCCCAAATACTATGAGGCAGCTCAGTGACATCACATTCAATCTTATGATTGCGATGGGCTTCACGCATCATCTCGCATTTTTCTTCAATGAATTTGGCAAAATCCACATAGGACGGGATCATTTCAAACGTGCCGCTTTCCAGCTTTGACGACAATAAAATATCATCAATCATTCCATTAAGGCGCGATACACCTGAGCGGATTTTTTCCACTCGGCTTGTGGCCTTTTCAATATTGCCACGCTCTAAAAACAGTTTGATATTCTGCGCCCCGCCATCAATCACGGTTAATGGCGTGCGAAATTCATGTGAGACAACCGAGATAAACTCACGTTGTGCTTTTTGGTTCTCAATCTCAATAAGCAGGTTTTCCGCAATCTCTTCGTTTTTCTCTTTCAGGCTATAAGTTGCCTCTTCCACCATTTCCTGCAAGTGGTTTTGGTGGCGCAGCAGTTCTTTTTCTTGTTTCTTACGTTTAGAGACATCACGAACTGAAGCCATAATGACTGTTTCGCCATCCAGTTCAATGGAACTCATAAAGACTTCGGCGGCAAATTCTGAGCCATTTATACGTTTATGGGTCCAATCAAAAAAGCTATAGCCCTTATCAAGGACTTCACGTATTTTTAGCGTCCCTATTTCTAAGGAGCGACTGCCGTCTTCTTGAAACTCTGGGCTATAAAATATTTTTGGCTTGGATAAAAGCTCTTGCCTGTCCTTGGCCTTGAAAAGCTTCACGGCTGCCGTATTACAATCAACGATTCTATCTTTTGTGGTTAGAATGATGGCATCGCGAGAAGATTCAAACAATGTTCTAAAGTGAACTTCGGATTTTTCAATCGCGGATTTTTGTTCTTCCAACAGGCGTTTTTTCTCTTTTTGAATTTCCAAGTCTTTTTCGAGTTCTTTAATCTTGGAAATATCCTGCATCAAGACTTGGGCCACATGGTTGTCTTCCCAGCGCATCATCCCCACAATCAACTGAATTTTGCGCAAGTTACCTTTCATATCCCGGATTTCCACCACCGGAATTTCAAAGCTTGTGCCCTCTTTAAACAGGATCATGAATTTTTCAACAAGGTCTGCCAAAATATCGCCTTCAATAAAATCAAGACAATGGCGCCCGATCAAGCTTTCAGGTTGGGTTTCAAGTAAACGGGCCATTTCCTTATTGGCATAGATAATGCTCTGTTCTTGGTGCAAGGCCATACCAATAGGCATCAGCTCAAACATCATGCCCATGCGCACTTTGGTATCAGCCAGAAGCTGTTCTAGTTTCTCAGCATTTTCGGTTCCTTCGGTATCATCAAAGAAACCATCATCATCATCGCCAAACAGCTCTACCGAAGATACCATAACCCAACTTCCAATTATCCCTGAGAAGACCTCTTTTTTTAGATAAGGTCTAACATTGTTTTTTTTAATTAATCACTATATTCTTAGCCCAAGGATAATGCTTGCGCTGTAAATGCACAAGCACTGATAGAATGCTTAAGGCGGAAAAGATCATGACTTTAATTCTAATCGTTGAAGATGAGGCAGACGTACGTGAAGACATTGTTGACCTTCTCGAGTTAAACGATTTTGAAACTGTTGAAGCTGTTGATGGACGCGACGGTATTTCCAAAACCGTTGAACATTGTCCCGACTTGATCATTTCTGACCTGTCCATGCCCAATATGGATGGGCATGAGTTTTTTGAAACGTTAAAATCTGATCACCCTGAGGTTGCAGGTATTCCGTTTATTTTCCTAACGGCCTCCAACTCGCGTGAAAATGAAATTCGCTCAAAAGAACTTGGGGCGAATGACTTTCTATCAAAGCCTGTAGATTTTGAAATCCTCCTTGCCACAATTCGAGCACACCTCAGAGCGACAGAACGCTCTATGCAAAGCCTGAGCCTGTCCTTGGATGACTTCCTTTCCAAGATTGAAGGCGGCCCTTCTTTAGAAGATGATCCTAAGGAACAAAAACGTCTGCATTCTATTGTTGAATATTATAAAGACCTATTGGCTAAATCTTCTCGTCCAACAGCTGCGATCAAAAGGCTACGTTCTGCTGAATATGAAATTCAGACCATTCAGGATGCTGAAAATCTTGCCATGACCATGTCGCATTTTTTCCCCGAGGCAGAAAGTGCACTTCTTGGGTTAAACGAACTTTTGGTCAACGCCATTGAACATGGCAATCTTGGCATCACCTATGAAGAAAAAGGCGAACTTCTTGCCAATGGCACATGGATGAGTGAAATCAATCGCCGCCTGACTTTGGACACATATAAAGAACGCTATGCCACCTGTCGTTTCACCCGTTTTGAGGATCGTCTTGAAGTGGAAATCATTGATAAAGGCGACGGGTTTAACTGGCAAAAATTCACTGATTTCTCTCCAGAAAGAATGGCCCATACCCATGGTCGTGGCATTATGCTCACCATGTCCATGGCCTTTAATGAAGTGGAATATAAAGGGAACGGCAACCATGTGGTTGCACGCACCTTTATATAATCACCTTTAAGCCACTTGTTTCTTATCACCTGAAGTGGTGGTTGCCTGTGCAATAATATCCTTAATTTCAGATTGGCACGACCCGCAGTTTGTGCCCGCCTTAAGATGTTGCCCAATGGCTTCAACACTCACCTTGCCTTCATCAGCAATCGCGCGCTGAATTTGAAACAAGCCGATGTTAAAGCAAGAACAAACAATCGCGCCTTTTTCTGCCACATCACCAACAGGCTTGGCACTTAAAAGCGAGATGCGTTCTTCCATGCTCACTTCGCTTTGATCAAACAGACCCGCAATCCAGTTGCGCGTTGGGATATTGCCTTGGTTTTCAGACGTGATCAAAACACCAGATGGTACATTGTCCTTTATGACAGCATATCGATGGTGTTTGCGTTTTTTATCTTCCATGGACAAGAGCTCCCCTTCACCTAACAAGAATGAAGCATATTCATCCCAGTTTGAAGGTTCACCTAATCCTGCCAGATCATACACATAACACCCATTAGAGCGACTGCGCGTCCAATATACGAACCCACTTGTCTCAATCTTCTCACGACTGAATAAAAGCCCATGCCAGTCAGGTTGAAATTTCGACACATTCACCGGTGTATGTTTACTTTCAGGTTGGCCTGAAAAAGGATCAGTTACCGGATTAACAAGGCGCCCAACAACCGCATGGGCAGAATTTTCATCATTCCAGTGCATGGGCATAAACAACTCACCTGGCTTAACCGTATCACAGGTTTTCACCCGTAAAATCGCTTCTCCCCATTTAGATTCAACTTTAACCAAATCCTGTTTCTTCAGACCTTCTTTAAGGGCTGTATCAGGATGAATATCAAGATAAGGTTCATGTAAATGAGATGACAAGCGTGGCGAGAGGCCACTGCGCGTCATGGTGTGCCACTGATCACGAATACGCCCTGTATTAAGCACATACGGATACTTGGCAGTTGGCGTATGTTTTGGCGCCTTTAGGTCAACGGCCAGCATATTGGCTTTGCCAGAGGCGGTATAAAACTTCCCATCTGCAAAGAAACGATCCTTAGGATTGTTATTAATAGGCCATTTAATGGGCTCAATCGCATCAAACTCTTCACGGCTTAACCCTTGCCAAGACGAGAGGTCAAAATCGCGCGTACCCTCATTTTCATAAGCTGACAAGGCCACATGTTCAGCAAAAACATCATAAGATGTTTCATAAGAAAATGCCTTTTCAAACCCCATCTTTTGGGCAACACGCGTTATAATTTTCCAATCCGGCAGTGCCTCACCGGGCAGTTCCTTAAAGCTATGCTGGCGAGAAATACAACGCTCCGTATTGGTCACGGTGCCGTTGCGCTCCCCCCATGTTGCCGCAGGTAAAACCACATTGGCATAAGCCATGGTATCTGTGTTTTGTACACAATCAGACACCACAACAAATTCACATGTTTCCAGTGCTTTTCGCACACGGTTGGCATCTGGTAAGGAAACCGCAGGGTTTGTCGCCATAATCCAAATGGCTTTAATCTCACCCTTATGGACTGCTTCAAACATATCCACAGCCTTATGACCGGGTTTGCCTGCAATGGTTGGGCTATCCCAGAATGTTTTTACACGGCTTATGGCCTCTGGTGTAAAATCCATATGAGCCGCCAGCATATTGGCAAGGCCACCGACCTCGCGCCCGCCCATGGCATTGGGTTGGCCTGTAACAGAAAGCGGGCCACAACCCTCTTTACCGATACGCCCCGTATAGAGGTGACAATTGAGAATGGAATTAACTTTATCACTGCCTTGAGAAGACTGATTGACGCCTTGGCTATACATACTCAAAGTCTTTTCAGTCTTTAAGAACCAGTCATAAAATGTCATCAAATCTGCCAACGCGATATCACATTGACGCGCAAGCACCTGATAGTCCGAAGCCTGCTCAGCAGCCATAGCAACGGCCTGCTCGCAACCTTCAATATGATTATCAACATATACGCTATCTTGAGCACCATTTTGCGCCAGATAATTCAACAAGCCATTGAAAAGCAACACATCATATCCCGGCTTAACCGCCAGATGAAGGTCGGCAATTTCACAAGTCGCCGTTCTGCGTGGATCAATGACAACAACCTTGGTGCCGCGTTCTTTTTGTGCTGCTTTTAAGCGCTGAAATAATACAGGGTGACACCATGCAAGGTTGGAGCCCACCAGCACAACCAGATCAGCCTTTTCAAGGTCTTCATAGGTTTGTGGCACGGTATCAGAACCAAAAGCCCGTTTATGCCCCACAACAGAGGAGCTCATACACAGGCGCGAATTGGTATCGATATTTGCCGTGCCGATAAAGCCCTTAATCAGCTTGTTTGCCACATAATAATCTTCGCTAAGAAGTTGACCGGACACGTAAAAAGCCACACTGTCTGGGCCATATTTTTCAGCCGTTTCCTTAAAACGTTGCGCCACAACATTAAGCGCCTCGTCCATCTTAACCGTCTGCCCTTCAATTTTAGGTTCAAGCAGGCGATTTTCCAGCCCCAGCGTCTCCCCAAGGGCAGAGCCTTTCGAGCAGAGCTTGCCAAAATTGGCGGGATGGTCCGGGTCGCCCTTAATTTGGACAGACCCGTCTTCCTGTTTTGTGACCAAGACGCCGCAACCAACGCCGCAATATGGGCACGTTGTACGCTTTTGGTCAGCCATTTGTCCCTGTTGCCTCCGCTTCAACAAAAATACGGATAAGCCCGTCTGTAACGGCCACCTGAATGACACGTGTACAGCCGTGGTCCGGGTCTAACACATCGCCTGTTTCCAGATCGATATTCCAGTTATGTAAAGGGCAGGCCACCGCCTTACCATGGACAATACCTTGAGAAAGCGGGCCACCTGAATGGGGACACTCATCCACAATGGCAAAAATCTCATCATCCGCGGTGCGAAAAACCGCAATATCACCGCGTGCACTTTTAACAACACGTGCCCCAAGCTTAGGGATATCATTTACGTGACCGACTTCAATCCAGTTACTCATTTTCTTTCTCCCTATTCTGCAGCTTGTGCTGTGACAACAGCCAATGGTTTAAATTGCTGGCCTGCGGCCTCTTCATTAACAGCGGTTGCCCATGGGTCATCCTGCCAGAAGGTTTGTGAGTGTAAGAAGCGCGCGTTAAGTTCTTTGCGGCGTTTTTCATCATCCACAACGATCGACTTCACATATTCAAGGCCGACGCGTTCAATCCACGGTGCTGTGCGTTCCAAATAACGTGCTTCTTCGCGATAAAGCTGGATGTAAGCACCACAATATTCCAGAACCTCTTCTTCGGTTTTTACCAAACAAAGGTCATCATTGGCGCGCACATGGATACCACCATTACCCGCAACAGAAAGCTGATAGCCACTATCCACACAGATCACACCAAAATCTTTAATGGTGGCTTCTGCGCAGTTGCGTGGGCAACCGGAAACCGCCATTTTAAATTTATGCGGCATGTAGGAACCCCAAGCCATTTTCTCAAGCTTCACGCCCAAGTCCATGGACAGTTGCGTACCAAAGCGGCACCATTCTTGGCCCACACAGGTCTTTACCGTGCGCAAGGATTTACCATACGCATGACCAGACACCATGCCTGCCTCATTTAGGTCTTTCCAAATTTCAGGGAGATCTTCTTTTTTAATGCCAAATAGGTCGATGCGCTGACCACCTGTCACCTTCACCGTTTTCACATCAAATTTTTCTGCTGCATCAGCAATGGCGCGCAATTCTTTCGGGTTGGTCAGACCACCCCACATGCGCGGTACAACTGAATATGTGCCATCTTTTTGAATATTGGCATGGGCACGCTCGTTAATGAAACGCGATTGCTCATCATCCACATATTCACCGGGCCATGCACAGAGCATGTAATAGTTCATCGCCGGGCGACATGAAGAACAGCCATTTGGCGTTTTCCATTCCAAAGCCTGATAGGCCGCGGGGATAGATTTTAATTCTTGCTCGACAATAGCGGCACGAACTTCATCATGGGTATGTTCTGTACAGCCACACATGGGCTTTACAGTTACGGCTTCAAACTCATCACCCAATGTGGCTTGCAAGACATTTTCCACCAAATTGGCACATGTTCCGCAAGAAGCAGAGGCCTTGGTGTGGGCTTTTACCTCATCAAGACTTGTTAAGCCTTTGTCGTTAATCGCTGTTACGATATCGCCTTTACATACGCCGTTACAGCCACAGATTTCCGCATCCATGGGAAGGGCTGCAACGGCCTCAATGGGGTCCGCAGATGCGCCCCCTCCTGAGGCAAAAGCTTGACCAAAGATCAACAAATCACGGATATCGCTGATATCCTGCTCATCCTTAAGCATCTGGAAATACCATGCACCATCAGCCGTATCCCCATAAAGAACCGCACCTTGGATTTTATCATCCTTAAGCACAACACGTTTATAAATACCGCGCGCAGCATCGCGAAGAACCACATCTTCACAATCATCCCCACCGGAGAAATCCCCCGCTGAGAATACATCTACGCCCGAAACTTTCAGTTTGGTTGAGGTGACAGAGCCTTGATACGCATTATCGGTGCCTGTGATATGATCAGCCAACACCTTGCCCATTTCATAAAGCGGGGCCACCAGACCGTAACAATCACCACGGTGTTGTACACATTCGCCAACACTGTAGATATTTTCATCAGATGTCACAAGCTGGTCATTAACCATAATGCCGCGCTCAACCTCAAGACCAGATGATGCAGCAAGAGCCGTATTAGGACGAATACCCACAGCCATCACGACAAGGTCGGCGGGGATTACACTACCATCAGCAAGGTGAACTTCTGAAACGCGACCGTCTTTTTCAACGATCTCTTTGGTATTGGCTTCGGTCAGAACATCAATACCGCGCCCTTCAAGTTCCGTTTTAAGAAGGAAACCTGCGGCTTGGTCAAGCTGGCGTTCCATCAATGTATCCATCAAATGGATGACAGTGGCTTTCATGCCGCGGCGTTGCAGACCGTAAGCCGCTTCAAGCCCCAACAGGCCCCCACCAATCACAACAGCATTTTTATATTTGCCAATTGCTTCATCCATAATCTCAACATCGTTCATGTCGCGAAAGGTGATTACGCCTTCAAGGTCTTTACCCGGTACCGGAATGATAAAAGGTTCTGAGCCCGTTGCGACCAGCAGCTTGTCATAAGACTCTTCAATGCCATTTGCCGATTTAACGATTTTATTGTCGCGATCAATTTCGGTCACTTCTGCATTGGTGTGAAGCTTGATGTTATTTTCTTCATACCATTTAGGTGAATTGATCATAATCTCATCAAATGTCTTCTCGCCTGAAAGAACAGGGGAAAGCATAATACGGTTATAGTTGCCGTATGGCTCTGCACCAAAAACAGTGATTTCAAATTGATCAGCATCACGCTTTAATATCTCTTCAACAGCGCGCATACCGGCCATTCCATTACCGATAACAACAAGTTTAGACTTCATGGCAGAACCTCATTCTTAAAAGACTATAAAGGCGGGTATTTTCCTGTTTTCCTTTTGTAGGGGAGGCGAAAACACCCAAGTTGCCGTTCATTTCGCAACAAGCGTGCCAACTCATACTGCAGCTGCGAAAAATATTATAAATTCATTAAAATCAGTAATTTATATAAAAACCCTCTTTTCTTTATTATAAAGAACGCGCGTATAAGACTAATTTTTAACGCCTTGATGCCTATTATTTAATCTATTAAAAAAGTATGATTAAATAATAGGCATAATTAGTGCTTTCAAATGAGAATTCAGCCTAAAGTTCGTTAGTTTTCCGCCTTTTTTAAAACTGGCACAGCCTTTGCGTTGTGCACTGCAGTAACTTTAGTACCAATTGATTCTTTAGCCTGAAAACGGCTCGCTAGAAGTAGGAGAAAGAAAAAGATGTCTAACTCTTCAGCATCACGTTTAAATATATTCTCGTTTAGTGGCAATATGCGTATTTTGCACTTAACGTGGATTGCTTTTTTCATCAGTTTTTTCGTCTGGTTTAACCATGCCCCTTTAATGGCCTCCATTCGCGACACACTGGGTTTAACCCCACAAGAAGTGAAAACGCTTTTAATCTTAAACGTGGCCTTGACCATTCCCGCACGGATCATTATCGGCATTCTTGTTGATAAGTTAGGCCCGCGCATCACCTATTCCTCCCTCTTATTCCTTGCCGGTATCTTGTGTGCCTTTGTTGCCCAAGCCTCCACCTTTGAAGAGATGGCGATCTTGCGCTTTATGCTTGGCTTTGTAGGTGCCGGTTTTGTGATTGGCATTCGCATGGTTGGGGAATGGTTCCCCGCCAAACAAGTTGGTGTTGCCGAAGGTATCTACGGCGGCTGGGGTAACTTTGGTTCTGCGGCTGCTGCCATGTCGCTACCAACACTCGCCCTATTCTTTGGTGGTGATGAAGGCTGGCGCCTTGCAATGGCACTTACAGGTGCTGTTGCCGTTGTTTATTCTGTCATCTATTTCTTTAGCGTAACTGACACACCAAAAGGCTCAACATACTTTAAGCCCAATAAAGCCGGTGCGATGGAAGTGACCTCAAAAAGTGACATGATCCTTTATTGCATCATGAAGCTGCCTTTGTTTCTTGCCCTTGCGCTTTTAAACTGGAAACTGGGTCCAGATAACCTCAAGATTTTAAGCACTGATATTTCTTATGGTATTTATGCCATCCTTGCAGCGCTTTATGTCTATCAACTGATCCATATCTTCAAAGTCAATAAAGACGTCTTAAGCGAAGAAGTTCCTGAAATTCACAAATATAACTTCAAGCAAGTTGCTGTGTTGGACTTGGCTTATCTTGTAACTTTTGGCTCAGAGCTTGCCGTTGTTTCCATGCTGCCTATGTTCTTCCAAGACACGTTTGACCTTTCCATCGTTATGGCTGGTCTACTGGCTTCTGGTTTTGCCTTTATGAACCTTGTGGCACGCCCGGGTGGTGGTCTGCTTTCTGATAAATTTGGTCGTCGCAAAACATTGTTGATTTTGCTCATCGGTCTGTCTATCGGCTATATGACCCTGTCACAGATTGATAGTGACTGGTTCCTGCCTATGGCTGTTATTGCAACAATGTGTTGTTCTTTCTTCGTCCAAGCTGGTGAAGGCGCTGTCTTTGCCATGGTACCGCTGATTAAACGCCGCATGACAGGCCAAATCGCTGGTATGGTTGGTGCCTATGGTAACGTTGGCGCGGTTCTCTTCCTCACCGTTTTATCCTTTGTTGATGCTCATATCTTCTTCATGGTGATTGCTGGTGCCGCCATCGTGACCGTGGTTGCCACTTATTTCTGGCTCGATGAACCAGAAGGTAAAATCGCTGAAGTGATGCCTGATGGCACCGTTCAACTGATTGACGTTTCCTAATCCAGCCCATAGGCTAAAGAAAAAGTCTTCCCTTTCATGAATATTGAAAGGGAAGACCTCTTTTTAAGGATAAAATTGTGAACACAGATATAGAACTCAAGATCGGTCAGCACTCACAAAGCGGGCGCAAAGAGGAAAACCAAGACTCCTATGGTGTCTTGTTACCTGAAGGAAACCTGTTGACGACAAAAGGCTGTGCAGCCGCCATTGCTGATGGTATGTCGGGCTCTGATGCCAGTAAGGAAGCCTCTGAAAGCTGTGTTAAAACACTTTTCACTGATTATTTTGCCACCCCTGAAAGCTGGAGTGTCACAACATCGGTTTCAAAGGTTCTCAGTGCCTTAAACCGTTGGCTCCATGGGCAAGGCCAAAGCCGTTTTGGTTCTGAAAAAGGCATGGTCAGCACCTTATCTGCCCTTATTTTCAAATCAAATACGGGCCATGTGTTTCATGTGGGCGATTCACGTATCTATCTGCTGCGCGATGGTGTAATTGAACAAATCACCCGCGATCACCGCCTGCGTGTCTCTGCTGAAAAAGAATATTTAAGCCGTGCTATGGGGATCGAGCTTAATGTAGATATTGATTATAAATCCCTCACCCTTGAAAAAGGCGATATCTTCATTTTCACAACAGATGGGGTGCATGATTTCATCCCTGAGCGCCATATGATCGAGCTTATTAAACAGCATCAAGATAATCTCGATCATGCTGCGCAGGAAATTGTCTCTCAGGCTTATGAAAATGACAGTGATGATAATCTCACTTGTCAAATCGTCGAGATTACCAATTTAGCGCCTGATGATGAGGCCACCCATATTCGCCGCCTGCAAGAACTCCCCTTCCCGCCGGAGTTGGAACCGGGCATGATTCTAGATGGCTATGAAATTCAGCGCGAGCTTCATGCCTCAAAAAGATCACAGGTCTATCTGGCAAAAGACCAAGACACAGGTTTGCTCGTCGCCCTAAAGACTTTATCGGTTAATTATGAGGATGATCCGACCTTTATTAACCTGTTCTTGCGCGAAGAATGGATCGGCAAGCGCCTGAGCAGCCCCCATGTGATGAAGGTGCTTGAACCATCAAGGGGTAAGAACTTTCTCTATTATATCAGTGAATTTATTGAAGGCCCGACCCTTGGGCAATGGATGCGCGATAACCCCAACCCGAGCCTTGATGAAGTCAGAAAAATCATCAAACAAATCGCCTTGGGTTTGCGCGCTTTTCATCGAAAAGAAATGGTCCATCAGGATTTAAAGCCAGACAATATCGTGATTGATCGTTCCGGCACGGTTAAGATTATTGATTTTGGCTCTACCCGTATCTATGGGCTAGAAGAAGTTTCCACACCAATTGAACAGCTTGATCTCTTAGGCACGGTTGATTACACCGCCCCTGAATATCACTTAGGCACGAAAGGGACATCGCAAGTTGATCTTTATTCCCTTGGCGTCATTGCTTATGAAATGCTCACAGGCAAACTGCCTTATGACAAAGGCTTTAGCTCAAAAAGCGCGGTCCATAAGCTGGTTTACACACCTGCGAGTGAACATAATGAGGCTATCCCTGTCTGGTTTGACAAGGCCTTAGAGCGCGCTGTTCATAAAGAAAGAAACAAGCGCTATCCAGTTTTTAGCGAGTTTTTAAAAGATTTGGAAAAGCCAAACCCGTCCTTTACCAAAGAAGACAATCAGCCAATGATGGCGAGCAATCCGAAGCTTTTCTGGCAGGTGATCGCCCTTGTATCCTTACTGGTCAATTTCATCTTTATCGCAGGTCTTATCCACTAAAGCTCATCTGGTCCAAACCGACAAGTTCATAGCCTTTATCTCTTAGCCCCTCAGCAATAAAGGCTGCACTTTCACAGGCTGAAGGCGTATCGCCATGCACGCAGATACTATGGATATCACAAGGCAATAACTTACCTGAGGCCGTCACAAGCCCGCCCTTATCCATCATATCAATAACCCGCTCCAGACAGGCTTGTGCATCATGGATCACCGCGCCTTTTTCTTTGCGGCTGACAAGACTGCCCGTATCGCTATAGGCTCGATCTGCAAAAATTTCTTGGGCGACTTTTAAACCAGCCTTTGCCGCCTCAATCGATAATTGCGATAAGACAGGTGCCATAAAGACCAAACTGTCATCTACATCTTTCACCGCACGCACCAAAGCGCCAGCCAGTTCTCCATCTTCACAAGCCATATTGTTAAGTGCGCCGTGGGGTTTCACATGACTAACGCGCACGCCTTGGGCTTTAGCAACAGCTTGTAGCGCCCCGATTTGATAAAGCGTCATGGCATAGACTTCATCAAGGTTCATCTGCATGGCACGACGACCAAAACCTTGAAGATCAGGAAATGATGGATGTGCGCCGATAGAAACATCATTAGCCTGTGCCAAAGCCAAGGTTTTTTGCATGACCAGTGGATCACCGCCATGAAAACCACATGCGATATTTGCCGATGAGATTGAGGCCATCAGGGCTTCATCATCACCGATGGTATAAGCACCAAAACTTTCGCCCATATCGGCATTAATGTTGATCTGTTTCATAGCTTAATCCTCTTAAACGCGGGGGTCCTTCATATCTACCACACCGCCGATCAGGTTGCTTTCATATAATGCGGATAAATCCACAAAGCCATTTGCCGATGCTTTCACGATTGAGCGTTTCATCTGCTCAATCTTTTGGCTTTCAGCACGTGCAATATCACAAGCCTCACGCACAGTAACCAGCTCAAAGGAAATCTCCATCCCCGCCAAGCCATTGGCTATGAGGTGAAGATCAGACGAAATCACCGTGGCAATTTTTGGGTACCCCCCCACCGTCTGCCCATCATTAAGCAACACAATCGGCTGTCCATTCCCCGGCACTTGAATGGCACCTAAGACCACACCGTCTGAGGCAATCTCGGCCCCTTTATCCGCCTTATGTTTTAAGCCTGCCCCGTCAAGGCGCGCGCCCATACGGTCTGAGGCTTTGGAAATGACATAAGGCGCGTTCAGGAACTTTTCTTTTTCACTTGGGTCAAAATAATCATCCTGTGGCCCCCAGACAATACGCACGCGTGGTGAAGCAGGCATAATAGGTGGGCTTGGTAAAACACAATCAGCCTGCTCTGCCATTTCCCCTGCCCCAACAGGCAAGAGATCACCGCCTTCTAACCAATTGCCGATTTGAGAGCGCGCATAAGTGGAGCGGCTTTTCATTATTGTCGGCGTTTCAACCCCACCTAAAACCGCAATAAACCCTGTGGCACTTCCTTCAAGGCTGCCGATTTTAAGTTCTTGATCCGGCTTTAAGGTAAAGCTGCGCCAGGGCTGTATTTTATGTGTGGTTAAGCCAGATGCATTTTTCATCACCAGCTCTGAAGTTACCTGCCCACAAACAGCGATTTTTAACGGCTCCCCCACGGCCTTAAGGGTTGGTCCCATCAGGCGAAATTCAATGCCTGCGGCCTCTGCCTCATTGCCCACCAGATGGTTTGCCAAGATACGCCAATACGGGGCCACACTGCCACATACGGGCACGCCATATTCCTGAAAGCCCCAACGCCCATGGTCTTGCACACTGGCTTGCAGGCCCGCATTGATGATTTCCAGCGCCTTCATGATGCCTCACCCGTTAAGCGCAGAAATTCACTTTGGGAAACGGGCTTAAACCGTACCTGATCACCTGCTTGTAAAAGGGCCGGATTTTCTTTTGAAAGGTCAAAAAACTCAATGTGCGTGCGCCCGATCAAATGCCAGCCCCCCGGGCTTTGGGAGGGATAAACTGCAGTTAATTGATCAGCAATGGCAACTGAGCCTTTAGGGACAGCTGTGCGTGGTTCACTCCTTCTGGGCAGAACCAAACGCGGATCTAATTGCCCTAAAAAGCCAAAGCCCGGCAAAAAGCCCAGCATGAACACATCATAGCATTGCGCAGAATGGATATTAATCACCTCACTCACACTTAAGCCACAGCTTTTAGCGACTTCTTCAAGGTCAGGGGCAAACTCACCTTCATAACAACAAGGGAACTCCCAAAGCTTCCCGCTTTCACGCGCGCTAAAATCTTGATCCAGAAAGGGCGCGACAAGCCCTTCAACCTCATCGGGATAAAGTACAAGCGGGTCATAATGTATGGTGAGGGAGCGAAAGCTTGGAACGGTTTCTATAATGCCGTTAAGCTGTCCTTGGGCAAGGGCCTCTTTCATCAGGCTATGGATCGCAAGAACATGATGGTTCACCGCCTTGGAAATTTCATTTCCAAACTCAAAAGTGACCCCACGATCGCCTAAATGTAAGACACGACATTGCATAAAAGTTTTTGTACTTTATTGATACGAAGGCGTAAACTCATAATATCTAAAGATTTCACAGGCTTTTACCCATGAGCGATGACTATATCATCAAGCCCCAACCCGAGACAGGCACCTCCACCTCGCCCATGAAGGCTGTTGATGCCCATGGCAATCCGGTTGAGCTTGATATCGTTCATGAGCGCCCTTTAACGGTTTTTCTCAATAATCGTGAAATTGTCACACTGATGAGCATTGGCGATCATCCCAAACTTCTTGGAGTTGGCTATCTGGTCAATCAAAATATGCTCAGCCCCCAAGACCAGATTGAGTCTATTGACTATGATGACGTGATTGATACCGTGGTAATCCGCACAAAAGTTGTCACGGATTTTGAAGAAAAGCTCAAACGCAAAATCCTCACCTCCGGCTGTGGGCAGGGGACTATTTTTGCCGATATAATGGATAAGCTGGAAGACACCACACTTGCACAAACCTTCCAGTTTAAAGCCTCATGGCTTGAACTTTTATTAAACAAGATAAAGGCAACACCGTCTCTTTATCGCAAAGCAGGTTCCATTCATGGCTGCGTACTGTGTCATAAAGACAAGCCGCTAATTTATATGGAAGATGTCGGGCGTCATAATGCGCTTGATAAAATTGCAGGCTATCTTTATCTGAACGATCTGCCCAAAGAGGATTATATCCTGTACACCACAGGGCGCATGACCAGTGAAATGGTGATGAAGGCGGTGATCATGGGGATTGAGATTTTAATCTCACGCTCTGGCGCCACCCAATGGGCGGTGGAGCTGGCAGAAAAAACCGGCCTGACACTTATTTCACGGGCACGGCCCAAACGCTTTATCGCCTTGTGCCATCAGGGGCGCATTATGTTTGACCTTGAAAAACCATCTTCAAAAGCGGCTGAATAAGACAACACTCAGTCTTGTCGGACCCAGCGTTGCAAGGCCTCTAACAGGTTGCTTGGATTGACAGGCTTGGTGACATAATCATTCATGCCCGCCTTTTTGCATTTATCCTGTTCTTCCTTCATGGCATGAGCCGTCATGGCGATGATAGGCAGGTCCGCACTGTCTTTTCGAATTTCAGTTGTGGCCTCAACACCATCCATCAAAGGCATCTGGATATCCATCAAGACCGCATCATACAGGTTATCTTTAACCGCCTGCACCCCTTCAAGGCCGTTATTTGCCACATCACAGCTCACCCCAAAACTTTTAAGCAAGCCAATAGCAACTTTCTGGTTAATGATGTTATCTTCCACCACCAACACTTTTGCCCCACTAACGCCATTACCTTCATCAACACATTCTAAATGTTCAGCCTGCTTAACAATCTCTTCTTCTTGGCACGACTGAATGGCATTTAACAGCGATGAGGGCATAACAGGTTTTAAGAGAAGCTCATTATAAAGGTCTCGTTTAATCAAACGTCTTGCGATATCGGCATCAAAGGCCGTCACCAAAATGATGCGAGATTTTCCACCCTTATGAAAATCATCTTTGATCTCTTCACACAGACTAATGCCATCCTGCTTTGGCATCTTCCAGTCAACAACCGCATATTCAAAGGGCTCGCCAGCCTCTTTTGCTTTTGAAATCTCCCCAATTGCCTGTGCTGCTGATAAAGACGTCGTCACCTCAAAGCCAAAGCCTTGAAGCATATCTTCGAAAATATCTAGCGAGGTCTGCTCATCATCGACAACAATCACTTTTGCCCCTTGAACCTGAAAAGTGATTTCTTTGGCACTTTGTGTCTTTTCCTCACCAAGGCCAAATTCTGCGCTAAATGTAAAGGTACTGCCTTCACCTATAGTGCTTTCAACCTTGATCTCTCCCTTCATCAACTCCACAAGTTTTTTGCAGATTGAAAGACCAAGCCCCGTGCCACCATATTGGCGTGTTGTTGATGTATCGGCCTGAGAGAAGGAGCTAAATAACTTCTCAGCCTGTTCTTCAGAAAGCCCAACCCCTGTATCGGTGATACTAAATTGCAGCTTGATCTTGTCACTGTCGCGCTTCACTTCATCCAATACAAAAGTAATCTCGCCTTTATGGGTGAATTTAACTGCGTTACTCGCGATATTAATCAGTATCTGTTTTAGACGTAACGGATCACCAATAAGATGGTGCCTCACATCACTTTTGCGATCAAGAGAGAGCTTTAAGCCTTTTTTCAAGGCATTGATGTTGATCAGTGTGAAGACTTCTTCAAACACATCATCCAGATTGAACTCGATATTCTCAAAATCTAGTTTACCCGCCTCAATCTTTGAAAAGTCCAGAATATCATTGATAATATCAAGCAATAGGTTGCCCGAAGACAGGACCTTGCTGACATAATCATGCTGGGTTTCATCAAGCTTTGTATGGAGCAAGAGATGGCTAAGACCGATCACCGCATTCATCGGCGTTCTGATCTCATGGCTCATATTGGCAAGGAATTCACTTTTTGAACGATTGCCCTGTTCGGCTTCATCACGGGCCTGCTCAAGGGCCGCTTCCATTTCAACGCGGTTGGTAATATCTGTCCTGATAGAGACATAACGAAAAGGCTTATTATTTTCATCAAGGAAAGGAACAATGGTGGAATTCACCCAATAAATGCTTCCATCCTTGGCCTTATTCTTGATCGTTCCGGTCCAAACTTTGCCTTGTGCAATGGTTTTCCACATCTCTTTAAAAAAAGCGGGGTCATGCTCATTAGACTTCACAATACGGTGATCGCGCCCGAGCAATTCATCTAATTTATAGCCACTGATTTCACAGAATTTTTTGTTGGCATAAACAATATTACCTTTCACATCGGCAATACTGACAATGGCGTGCTGGTCCAATGCAAATTTTTGAAAGTTCACTTCATCTAATGATTTTTTCAAACGATTTGTGGTTCGCGTTAAGCGGAACAAAAGGCTGATGATCATCAAAGCCAGCAATGAAGCTAAAATAACCAAAAATGCACGATAGCGATCAACTTGTTCATGCTTGCGGTTATGGGCAACCAGATAAGCAGCCAAGACCTGTTGAATTTTCAAATCTGTCTGGGTTTTGAAAATCGTATTAACCAGACCATCCACTTCAGATTTAAAATCAATGATGGCTTGGGCATGCAATAAAACACCCTGAATTTTATCAAGTAAATCAGCCGAAACCTTATCCTGATTTGCCATCAAGATATGTACAGATTCCTGCACACTATCCACATGTTCAAATCCATAATCCTGAGAGAAGATCAAACTTTCAATCAGCAAGGTCTGCGCCGCATTAATAAGCTTGGGATCGCTGTCATTCTCAGCGGCGACTTCAAGAAATTCACGAATGGCGATGGGGATATAGCTTACCGAGTTTTTTAAAACGGCTGAATGGGATTTAAAATCTTCAATGACTTCCAGCTTGCCATCAAAAGTCTCTTGATAGGCCTGCCACGCCTCCACAAGGCTTTGTTCTTCCTCAAACGGAAGCTTGCTTTTGAGCTCTTTACCTTCTTGCGCAGCTGTATTTACCGCAGTGACCAAACTGTCAAAGTTGGGCAACATACCAAAACGGGTTTCCACAACAATTGCGGTGATAATACTGTTATCTTCTTCTAAAACGGCAATATCCTGCAAAATATCAGCATGTTGTTCGCCATCAATTTCAGGGCTAAGGACGTAAATAGCCCCGATTAAGATGGCAACAACGCCCACCACGGCCCACTCAATAGGTTTAACCGTATTCCACTTCATGGCTTGAGTTCCCCGCTCAAGCTCTCAAGGAAAGCCACGATATTTTCAACATCCTGCTCTTTAATCGTGCGACCCAATTGATACTGGGCCATGATCGTCACAGCTTCGTGTAATGTTTCAATGCTGCCATCATGAAAGTAAGGTCCCGTCATCGCCACATTGCGCAGGCTAGGCACTTTAAATTCAAATTTATGTTCTTCTATGCCTGTGACATTAAAGCGCCCAAAATCAGCCTTGGTAATATTGCCGCGCGTCCCAAAATAATCTTTATGAACGCCAAGCTTTTCATACATATTTGCCCCAACGGCCACCCCTTGATGGCAAGATGAACAGCCATAGGCTTTAAACTGTACATAGCCTTCTTTGGCTTGGGCAGAAATAGCGTCTTCCTCGCCCCTTAAAAAGCGATCAAACGGGCTATTGGGTGTAAGGAGCGATCTTTCAAACGTTGCAATGGCTGACTTGATGGTTTCACGCGCAATGCCTTGTTCAGGATACAGCTTAGCAAAACGTTTAATATAGCCGCCATCTTGAGTAAGCTTTGAGATGATTTCAGCCCAGTTGCTGCCCATTTCTTTTGGGTCATGGGTCGGGCCTTCAATTTGTTCTTCCAAAGTGGGCGCGCGCCCATTCCAGAACTGGGCAAAGAACAAACCACTGTTAAGCACGGTCGGTGTGTTGATCGCGCCTTGCTGCCCATTTATGCCAAAAGAAAAGCGCAAGCCATCCACACCACCATTTTCAAGAGGGTGGCAGGAGGCACAAGAGATTGTGTCGTCTTTAGAAAGACGCACATCATGAAAAAGATCACGCCCCAGCGCCACCTCATCACGATCGAGATCAACCGTGAGAGGAATAGGGGTTATGGGCTCATTCTCATATTTAGCAATGGCATCATCCTTGGCATGTGCCATAGGAACCATAAGAGATGAGGCAAGAACTCCACCAAGCAGACAAGCGCGTACCTGAGGTAAAATAATGGAAAAATCCATCCTCATGGCGCAGTCTCTCCCTAGGCAATTTATTTCTTATTTGCCGTATGATGAACCGCCTATATCAGCTTGTCAAACCTTAAACTTCCAGTTGCGATACACTTGCAAAAAGATAACAACTTTCTTTAGAATTATCCTTTTGTGCACTCATCTAAAAGATACACGATTGAGCGATAAGGAAAGCCTGCTTTTTCTGATAAGCCTATTTCACAGGTCCGGCTGGTTGAGTATCCTTCCTCCACGCCTTCAAGGCTATCTGGGAGTTTGCGCAAGGCATGGGCGTTTAGCTCAGGCGTTGTAAAGCCTTTATCACCTGCCCAGCCACAACAGCCGACCCCTTCAGGGATGACCACCTCACTAACACAGGCTTGCACAACAGCTTTCATCTTGCCATCAAGGGCCATTTTCTGTGTGGAGCATGTGGGATGGATCGCAACTTTGCGTTCTATTTTGGTTAACTCGAGTCGGCTCATCACATGATCATGCATAAATTCTGTCATGTCATAACTTTTCAGCTTTTCCCCTTTCAGGGCATTCATGCGAAACGCGCAAGGTGAGGTATCAAACACAACCGGATACTTCCCCCCTTCTGAGGCCTGAAGCAGGGCAACTTCCAACTCTTCTGCCTTATGATCAGCGGTTTCTTTTAGGCCTTTACTATCAAAGGGCTGACCACAACATAGCTTATTAAGACCTTCAGGATAGCGCACCGCATAGCCTGCGCGCTTAAGCAGGCGCTCAGTCACCACGGGCAATGGGGTTTTCTTATCATCCCCGCGCGCAGGCCCCATGGTGCGTGACGCACAGCTTGGGATATAAACCACCACATCTTTTTCTGTAGCTGGGGAAGGTTCTGGCTTAAAGGAAATCCCTGTGGGCATGGCAGCTGTCCAGCGCGGGGTGCGTTCCCCTGAGATTTTGCGCATCCCATCGCTCATGCCCTGCATGACTTTTGAGCCTAAAATACCATGGGCCAAGTTTGCCGCTTTGAGCCCCATAGAGGTCGCACTCATGGCTGTGCCGTAATGATCAGCAAACCATTGACCGATCTTGCCGGCACTGTCCCCAGCTTCTTTACCACGCAAAAGCTTGATCAAGGCCCCGGTTTCAATCCCCACCGGGCAAGCCGTTGCACAAAGCCCGCAAGCCGCACACGTATCCATGCCCTGATAGGCATAAAGATCGCGCAAATCCTTACTGTTTTCACCCGCATCCTCGCGCCGTGAAATCTCACGCCAGCCGACGATGCGTTGACGCGGTGTTAAGGTCAGGTGACGAGACGGGCATTTAGGTTCACAAAAACCACATTCGATACATTTATCCACAATGGCTTCTGAAGCTGGCAGGGGTTTGAGGTTTTTGACATGAATTTCTTTATCTTCATTGATAATCACCCCTGGGTTCAACAGCTCTTGGGGGTCAAACAATGCCTTGATGCGCTTCATCAGGCCAAAGGCATCTGCGCCCCATTCCATCTCCACAAAAGGGGCCATATTGCGCCCTGTGCCATGTTCAGCCTTAAGCGAGCCATCATATTTTTTAACCACCATTTCACAGACGGCATCCATAAACTTGCCGTAACGTTCAACTTCACTTTCGGTGTTGAAATCCTGTGTGAAAACAAAATGCAGGTTCCCTTCCAAGGCATGACCAAAAATGATCGCCTCGTCATAATGGTAGTCTTTGAAAATATGGTGCAAGTCTTCCAGACCATCAGCCAAATGTTCAATGGGAAAGGCAATATCTTCAATAATCACACTGGTGCCTGTTTCACGCATAGCCCCCACAAGCGGGAAGAGCCCTTTGCGAATGCCCCAGTAGCGCGCGCACACTTCAGGGTCATCTGAAAACTCAACAGGTTGCACCGTTTCAATATGGGCAAAAGACTGTGTAGCGGCTTCAATAAGCTCGGTGAGCTCCCCACAGTTTTCACCACGCACCTCTATTAACAAGGCAGTAGCGTCTTCAGGTAAGTCTTTTAAGAAAGACGGCATACCCGGCTTATCTTCAACACTATGAAGGCCTGCGCGGTCCACCAGTTCCACGGCTGAAACAGGTGCGGATTTCAAGGCCTGCACGGCACGCGCAGCAATTTGCGTGGTTTCAAAATAGACCATGGCAGAAGCCTTATGGCTATGTTCCACACAGGTCTTATAGGTAACTTCTGCAATAAAGCCCAAGGTACCTTCTGAGCCAATCATCAAATGCTGCAAAATATCAATCGGGTCTTCATAATCAATCAATGCATTCAGACTATAGCCCGTAGTATTTTTGATTTTGAATTTCTTTTCAATACGCCCGGCTAAAACCGGGTCAGCCTTGATCTCATCGCGCAAACCCGCCAGTGCATTAAGCAGCTCTGAATGGGATTGGCGAAAAAGATCAATAGAGGTTTGATCCCCCGTATCCAGCAACGTGCCATCTTGTAAAATAAGGCGCATGGCAGAAAGCGTGCGATAACTATTTTGCGCAGTTCCACAACACATACCTGAGGCGTTATTAGCTGCAATCCCGCCAATTTTCGCCGCATTGATTGAAGCCGGGTCCGGCCCGATCTTTTTACCAAAGGGGGCCAGCTTGGCATTGGCTTGCCCGCCAATTACACCGGGTTGCAGGCTAACCGTTGCATGATCTTCCGCCAGACTAAAGCCATTCCAGTTATCACCAAGAAGGCCCAAAACACTATCGGTTACTGCTTGGCCTGAAAGGCTGGTGCCTGCTGCGCGAAAGGTCACGGGCGTGTTATGGCTGCGACATTGTGAAAGAAGTTCCTGAACCTCTTCTTCAGTTTCCACAATCACCACAATTTGCGGGATCAAGCGATAAAAGCTGGCGTCTGTTCCATAAGCAAGGGTGCGCAACGGGTCAGTGATGAGCCGTTCCTCAGCAAAGTTTTTTTGCAAGTCTTTATGGAGGTCATTGTAGGGAGATTTCAGCATTTTATTCTTCTTTCGACTGTGGAACTTCCTGTTATTTTTTAATGCACACGCAGTGACTGTATCACTTCTTTCATGTCTTCTGAAAGCGATCGTGTGTCCTGTCGTAAATTTTGCATGGTTTGGGCAACGGTTTGCACCCGTCTTTCGGTTGATTGAGCCAGCTCAATCACTTCAGAAATCTCGGTTGATATCTGCGCAGCCGCCCCTGCTGCTTGTGTTGAATTTTCTGCAATTTCATGGGTGGCTTGAGCCTGTTGATTGGTTGATTCAGAAACAGAACCAACAATCTCGTTAATGGTATTGACCGAATGAGCGATATTATTAATCGCTTTGACCGAATGCCCGGTTTGAGATTGAATACGCTTTACTTGGGCTGAGATTTCTTGGGTGGCTTTATCGGTTTCTTTTGCCAGGCTTTTCACCTCACTTGCCACAACCGCAAAACCTTTTCCTGCCTCACCCGCGCGCGCAGCTTCAATGGTTGCGTTTAAAGCAAGCAGGTTTGTCTGGCTGGAAATCCCCGTAATCACTTGAATGAACTGACCGATTTGATCAGCCGCGGCTTCAAGCTGTGCAATCTGGGAGCTGGTATCATTTGATATTTCATGCATATCATCAACCGCACCTGCCACATCGCTTACTTGCCTTGTAATTTCACCAACCGAGGCGCTGAGCTCTGTGGTCGCTGCTGACACCATTTCCACATTTTGTTGCGTTGATAAGCTGGCATCCGACACATTTTGGCCTGATGAAACCGTTGAGGTCATACGCTCATCCATTTCACGGCATGTCTCATCAAGTGTGCGAATTGATCCCCGAATAGCCTCAAGGCTGCTATTAAGGCGCGCTTCCAACATATCGGCGAGCTCTGCCTTATGGCGGCTTTCCATAGACTGGGCTTCTAACATGGTGCGAATGGAAAGATGAACAATGGCAGCATAAGCCCGCGCTTTATCTAACGGTCCGCCCACTCCAATGCTGCAAACACGCGCGCCTTCTACATCAAGGGCCATATTTCGCCCTTCGCGCATGCCTGCTGATTTGGCGGCTTCTTGTTTGGTGACGTCATAAACATCCATATCATGGCGCATGATACGTCCGGCAATATCATGGATATCGCCGATACGCTCATGAATGGAAGAGGCCAAAATGACACCTTTATCCCCCATAAAGGAAATGATGCATTCTGTTTGATCCGCAATAAGATCACACACTTCCTGTGCATAATTCACATCCAGCGAAATAGCTGGTTGCGCAGTCGTTCCCTGTTCCCCTTGACCTGATATATTCATGGTCAATACTCCTCATTAAACACGGCTTAACACACAAATTATTATTGCTTTTGAGACGCTTTCGTCTGTTTTTTTATTTGTGGAATTAACCAAGGACCACAAGAAGGTCCTTGGTATCAACTTGGGTTCCAGCACTTGAAACAACACGCTCAATGGTGCCGGATTTTTCAGCCAGCACAGAGGTTTCCATCTTCATGGCTTCAATGGAACACAACACATCACCGCGCTCAACCTCATCACCTTCTTTAACTGCAACAGAAACCACAAGGCCGGGCATGGGCGCACCCACATGGTTTTCATTGCCATCTTCGGCCTTAGGGGCGGCTTCTTTTTGCGGTGCTGTTGCCTTATCGGTAATTTTAACGTTACGCGGTTGACCATTTAGCTCGAAAAAGACGGTGCGTCGCCCTTCTTCATCCGCATCTGACATAGCGCGAAAACGAATAAACAAGGTCTTGCCCTTGGCAATATCCACCGCCATTTCTTCGCCCGCTTCCATCCCGTAAAAGAACGCACCTGTGGGCAAAACAGTCACATCCCCAAATTCATTTTGATGGCTCACATAATCGCGAAACACCGCTGGATACATGATGTAAGAGGCAAGTTCATTCTCACTGATCGTACGACCTGCGATTTCTTCTGCTGCCTTGCGCTCAGCATCTAGGTCAAGCGGGTCCATGACAGAGCCCGGGCGCACGGTAATAGGCGTTTCCCCTTTTAAGACTTTATCTTGTAAAGCTTTTGGGAAGCCACCTGTTGGCTGGCCTAGCTCGCCTTTGAAGAAAGAAACAACCGAGTCTGGAAACGCAATTTCTTTATCGGGGTTTTCCACATCATCACGGCTTAAAGATGACGTCACCATCATCAAGGCCATATCGCCCACAACCTTGGAAGACGGTGTCACTTTGACGATGTCACCAAACATCTGGTTCACATCAGCATAAGCGTCTGAAACTTCAGACCAATGTTCTTCAATGCCAAGGCTGCGCGCTTGTTGGCGCAGGTTGGTATACTGACCACCGGGCATTTCGTGGTTATAAACATCACTTGTGCCACAACGGATATCGCTTTCAAAACCAACATAATTGGCACGCACCGCTTCCCAATAATCAGAAACTTTGCGCAAAGCTGTTTGGTCGAGGCCGGTGTCGCGCGGGGTGTTTTTCAGTGCCGCCACGATAGAGCCGAGGTTTGCTTGAGAGGTTAGACCGCTCATTGAGTCAAGGGCTGCGTCTACGGCGTCAACACCGGCCTCTGCGGCTGCCAAAATGGAGGCAGCTGCAATTCCTGAAGTGTCATGAGTATGGAAATGAACCGGAATGGAAATTTCATTTTTAAGCGCGCTAAAGAGCTGCGTGGCAGCAGCTGGTTTCAACAAGCCCGCCATATCTTTAATGGCAAGGATATGTGCACCAGCACCTTCCAGTTCCTTTGCCATATCAACATAATATTTTAGATCATATTTTGAACGGTTTGCATCTAAGGTATCGCCTGTGTAACAAACCGTGGCTTCACACATCTTGCCCGTATCAAGCACCGCATCCATGGCAACGCGCATATTTTCAACCCAGTTAAGGCTATCAAACACACGAAACACATCCATGCCCGCATTTGCAGCGCGCTCAACAAGGTATTTCACCGCATTATCAGGATAGTTGGTATAGCCCACCCCATTGCTGGCACGTAGCAACATTTGGGTCAAATGGTTGGGCATTGCTGCACTTAAACGTTCCAAACGCTCCCATGGGCATTCTTTTAAGAAACGCATAGCCACATCAAAGGTCGCCCCACCCCAACATTCAACGGAGAACAGCTCAGGCAAACGCGCTGCATAACTTGGTGCAATTTTAACCAAATCATCGGTGCGCACACGGGTGGCTAACAAGGACTGATGGGCATCGCGCATGGTGGTATCGGTGAGAAGCAGACGATCTTGGGCAAGCATCCAGTCTGCCACAGCCTTTGGCCCCTCATTTGCCAATTTCTGCTTTAAACCATCGCCAATGGGCACGGCGTAGTTAGGCGCGCTTGGGTGATGAATATGGTTTGGATGGATACGACCAGCCACTTCTGGATTGCCATTCACCATCACTTCGCCAAGGAAATTCAACAGTTTAGAGGCACGATCCTGACGCTTTGGCATATCAAATAGCTCAGGCGCGGTATCAATAAACTTGGTGGTATAAGCCCCGGTGAGGAACTTTTCATGAGACAGAACATTTTCAAGGAAAGTCAGATTGGTTGCAACCCCGCGAATACGAAATTCACGCAAGGCACGATCCATACGCGCCACCGCCTCATTCGGGCTTGCACCCCATGCGGTGACTTTTTCCAAAAGGCTATCGTAATAACGCGTCACCAACGCCCCGCTAAAGGCCGTCCCACCATCAAGGCGAATACCAAAGCCTGTCGCCCCGCGATAAGCAAGGATTTTGCCGTAATCTGGGATAAAGTTATTTTCAGGGTCTTCGGTCGTTACACGACACTGGATGGAATGACCATTAAGCTTGATGTCTTCTTGGGCAGGGACCCCACTATCATCACGCCCGATCATCGCCCCTTCACAAATACGGATTTGGGCCTGAACGATATCAATGCCTGTCACCACTTCGGTTACAGTATGTTCCACCTGTACACGTGGGTTCACCTCAATAAAGTAGAATTCTTCTGTATCCACATCCATGAGGAATTCAACGGTACCCGCACAGGAATAATTCGCCGTGCGCGCAATTTTCAAGGCGGCTTCACAAAGCTCTGTGCGTTTTTCATCATTTAAATAAGGTGCAGGGGCACGCTCTACGACTTTTTGGTTGCGACGCTGGACCGAACAATCACGCTCAAACAGGTGAACCACATTGCCATGGGTATCGCCAATGATCTGCACTTCAACGTGACGGGCACGGCGCACAAGTTTTTCCAAATAGAGCTCATCATTGCCAAAGGCGGCCTTGGCTTCGCGTTTTGCCGCATCGACCTGTTGTAAAAGCTCAGCCTCGCTTTCAATCTCGCGCATACCGCGACCACCACCACCCCATGAGGCTTTGGTGATCATGGGATAGCCGACCTTTGCCGCCTCAGCCTTAATCACCTCTTCATCATCGGGCAGCGCGTTTGTTGCAGGCACCACTGGCGCACCAGCGCGCACGGCAAGATTGCGCGCAGAAACCTTATTGCCAAGCCCTTCCATGACTTCCGCTTTTGGCCCAACAAAGATAAGACCTTCTTCTTCACAACGGCGCGCAAAAGTCGGATTTTCAGAAAGCAGGCCATAGCCGGGATGGATCGCATCCACATTGGCATCTTTTGCCACACGGATGATGGTTTCAATATCAAGGTAAGCTTCAACCGGACCTTTACCTTCACCAATCAGATATGATTCATCAGCTTTAAAACGATGAAGGGCAAAACGGTCTTCGTTGGAATAAATCGCAACGGTCTCAATCCCCAGCTCGGATGCCGCACGGCAGATCCGAATGGCAATTTCACCACGGTTTGCAGCTAATAGACGACGGATTTTTTCAGGACGGTTGATCATTTTAAAGCTCTTTTTATGAATTAGTCGTGAATGATGAGGACGATCAGCTCTTTAGGGCCATGAACGCCATAACAAAGCTCTTGTTCGATATCGGCGGTTTTACTGGGACCGGAAATCAACAAAGCATTTGTCGGCATGTTTGACGCCCAGTTGCTGCTCTCAATCGCCTCATAAAATGTATTGTAGAATTTATCAGCCTGCACCACGGCGATATGCACAGGCGGTGTGAGCGAGAGCAATCTAGGCTCTTCCTTAGTGGGCCATAAGATCACACTACCGGTTTCAGCCACCGCGCCCAGAGTTGAGGTAATAGCCGCATCAATATCAAAGAGCACGTCTTTGCATTCTTCCATCGCCTTGTTGTAGGGGACAAGGGCAGCGGATTTCTGCGACCATTTTTCTTCGATGTTTTGGCCCAAATCACAAGAGGGGGCATACATCAAATGACGGATACCTTTTTCTTCAAGCAGCTTTTCCAACTGCTCCACCCAATTGGCGCGATCAAGGTCAAACACAACCGTATTTACCGCTGTTGTGACCTCTTTATATTTTCGGATGCGCTCTTCTGGACTGAGCTGTTTTTCTTTCAACACATTAAAGTCTGAGGCTTCATATGTTTTAGAAGGCTGGGCTGCATTCAGTTTGGCTAGGATATTTTCTCGGGCTGTATTAGTCATTTTTCACATCCATCTTTTTAACAAGATCATGTAGTGTTTGCTTGGCGAACTTCGGCTTGGAACGTACCGAGGTCCATTCAGACAACATAGGTAGACTTGACGGCATCAGATTGCCCATTTTGCTCATGGCTTTGGTGGCAACCTTGTAGGTGGTTGGGTTGGCATTCATGGCTTTCCATCCCTTCCAGCCGGCATGCTCAACAGCGGATGATTTGGCACCACGGCCCTTCACAGGATGTTCTCCATGGGGACAATTACCGGAATTTTCATCGCGCAGACGCACCAGCATCTTGGCAATGGGGATTTTCACCGGGCACACTTCAACACAGGCATTACACAATGTTGAGGCACTGGCATGTTCTGGATATTGGTCCAGACCTTCCAGTTGCGGGGTGAGGATTTTCCCAACAGGGCCGGGATAAACCCCACCATAAGCATGACCGCCCACACGGGTATAGACAGGACAATGGTTCATACAGGCCCCACAACGGATGCACTGTAAGGTGTCGCGGGTCTCAACATCGCGATAGACATCAGAGCGCCCATTATCCAGCAAAACCAGATGAACCTCTTGGGGACCATCTTTTTCACCTTCTTTGCGCGGGCTGTTGATCATGTTGAAATAAGTCGTGATGGGTTGACCCGTCGCTGATCGGGTCAACAGGCTTAAGAGTGCGGGGACATCACTTAAGTTTTCCACCACTTTTTCGATTCCGGTGACGGCGATATGGACAGGGGGAACTGTCGTCACCATCCGCCCGTTACCCTCATTTTCAACGAGGCAGAGCGTTCCGGTCTCGGCTACCGCGAAATTCACCCCCGACAGGCCTGCGCCTGCGTTGGCAAATTCACGACGGAGTTCTTTGCGGGCAATGGCTGTCAGCTCAGCTGCATCTTCAGAATATTCTGTGTGCAGCTTGTCTGTAAACAGCTTGGCAATTTGCCCTTTGTTCATGTGAATGGCAGGCATAATAATGTGAGACGGCATTTCATCTGCCATCTGCACGATATATTCACCCAAATCGGCCTCTAGGGCCTTAATACCGTGATCGCCTAGAAAATGGTTCAGCTCCATTTCCTCAGACACCATGGATTTACCCTTCACCACGGTTTTCACATCATGGGAATTTAAAATCCCTAAAATAATCTCGTTGGCCTGATCCACATCCTCGGCCCAATGGACCTTAATGCCGTTTTTAATCAGGTTTTCTTCCAATTGCACAAGCAGTTCTGGCAGTTTGGACAAGGCGCGTTTCTTGATGCTTTCACCAAGGGCGCGCAGACGTGTCCATTCATCCCCATTTTCAAACTGCGCGGCACGCTTTGTCATCAAGCCATCCATGGCTTTGCGGAAATTTCCGCGCAACTGCTGGTCTTGAAGCGCTTTTGAAGCACGTTCTTTAAAGTTTTTACCGTTAACGATTCCCATTGGTACGCTCCCATAAAAACTCTGCTAAATGCTGGCCTGAGAGCTCGCTGCTGCGATGTTCCATATGGCCTGTGATATTCATCATGCAACCGCAATCACCCGAGATCAGTTTCTCAGCACCCGTGGCTTCTGCATCATCAACTTTATCAGACACCATAGCCGCAGAGATTTCAGGCTGGCGTACAGCAAACGTTCCGCCAAAACCGCAACATTCTTTTTCGCGGGCAAGCTCAACCAGCTCCACATTTGATAATTGCTTGATCAGTTCTTTTGGCTGTTCGCGCACACCCATTTCACGTTGGGAATGACAGGAACCATGCCATGTAATCTTAAGCGGATCCCCCTGATCAGTAAGATCGACCTTCAACACATTGAGCAAGAAGTCGCTCAGTTCATAAACACGCGAAGCAAGCTCACAAGCCTTGTCATAATCACGATCACCTTCAAACAATTCTGGATAATGTTTATGCATCATGCCTGCACAAGACCCAGAAGGCAGCACAACGGGAATATCTTTTGGGAATAAACCCAGCTGTGCGCGTGCAACTTCGCGGGCGTCATCGCGGTGACCGGAATTAAACGCCGGTTGACCGCAACAGCTTTGTCCTTGGGGAAAGATGACCTCAACGCCTTCGCGCTTGATCAATTCCATCCCCGCAACCCCTGCCTTGGGATAAAATAAATCCACAAGACAGGTGCCGAAAAAATACACGGATTGAGGTTTATCAGGATAAATACGGCTCATAAGCTTCCCTCCTTAGTTATAGGCCACGGATGGTAACCAGGTTACGATCGTCGGCCAGAAGGCTACAATTGATAGGCCGATCAGCTGCAAGATGATGAATGGGACAACACCTTTATAGATATCCATCAGCTTAATTTCCGGCGGACAGACCCCTTTAAGATAGAAAAGGGCAAAACCTACAGGTGGGGTTAGGAAACTGGTTTGCAAGGTCATTGCCACCAACATCACGAACCAAACCAGATCAGGATTATCAATCACGCCATAGCCCGGTACATCCAAGCCCAGCGCAGAAACCACAGGTGCCAAAAGCGGCAGGACAATCAAGGTGATTTCAATCCAGTCCAGAATAAAGCCGAGCAAGAAGACAAAGCCCAAGATCACCATGACAATGCCATATGGACCAAACGGCAGGCCTGTGAGCATCCCCTCAATAATCTCATCCCCACCGAGTTCACGAAGCACAAGGGCAAAACAGGTCGCCCCAAGGAAGATGGCAAAGATGTAAGCTGTGGTGTTAAAGGTTGCCTTACAGACTTCAAAGAAGACCTTGATGTTAAGGTTGCGATAAAAGGCTGCAAGAAGCGTTGCACCAAGCGCACCCACACCGGAGGCTTCGGTTGGAGTTGCCATACCGGCAAAGATAGAACCCAGCACGGCAAAGATCAAAAGAACCGCAGGCATAACAGCTTTTGCCACATCCCACAGAACATGAAGTTCCAGATCGCGACGATCTTGGGAAAGCGGGGTATTTTCAGGCTTCACCAAACCGTAGACCAGAATATAGATGATATAAAGCGCACCCAACAAAAGCCCCGGGAACACAGCACCCATAAACAGGTCACCCACACTTAGGGCCAGCTGGTCAGCCATGATCACCAGCATAATAGACGGCGGGATCAAGATACCAAGACAGCCCGATGCCGCAACGGTGCCCACAGCAAGCTGTTTATTATAGCCCTGTTGCAACATGGGTTGCAACGACAACAGGCCAAGCAGAACAACAGAGGCCCCGATAATGCCTGTGGAGGCCGCCAGAATAATCCCGATACAAGTGACCGTGATGGCAAGACCACCGCGCACTTTACCGAACAATTCCTGCATGGATTTCATTAAACGCTCAGCAATACCGGACTCATCAAGCATAAGCCCCATAAAGATAAACATGGGTAAGGCCACAAGGACCCAGTTATCCATAATTTTAAAGACACGGTTAACCACAAGGCCAAGGGTTAGAAAGTCCAGCCCGGTCATTGTATCAAGATAGATATCGGCAAAATAGCCAACACCAGCAAAGAGAACACCAACACCACCCAAGACCCAAGCAACAGGAATGCCCAAGAATAAGAAGATGATGAAACTTGCGAACATTGCGCCGACGATGATTTCATTTTCCATGGTCTTAACGTCCTTTCACAAGTAGGTAAACGTCACGGATGAGGCGGGAAAGTACACCAAGCCCAAGCAAGCCAAATGACAGGGGAATAAAGCCTTTGATGAGCCAGCGATAGGGCAGACCAAGCGGTGCGTCTGAGCGCTCAGAAGTGCGATATGAATCGTAAACAAAATCAAGGCTGTGATAGAAAATCACCCAGATAAACGGCAAAACGAATAACAAGATGCCGATAATTTCAACAATGCGCTTGGTGCGATCAGAAAAACGCGCATGTAAGATATCAACACGGATGTGGCTGTCATTTACTTGCGCATAAGAAAGCCCCATCATCACGCCGATGGCATAAAAGTGCCATTGCAATTCTTCCAGCCAGACCTGACCATTTGAAAAACCATAACGCAGTGCCACGTTGCCAATGATGGCCGCGATTAACAGTGCATTTACACCGCAAACAGCATGGCCGATATGGCGGATAAGATTGTCAAGGAAGTCGGGAAACGGGACGTGTTTTTCGTCCTCATGAATTTTTAGTTCGTCGACTTTTTCTGCCACATGTGGATGTGGGGGGAGATCGGTGGGTGTACCCATCAGGTGATCCTCCAGTTTTTATGTGCCCTATGGTCATCCTCGCGGAAGCGGGGACCTGATATGATCCTTGCAAGATTCCCGCTTTCGCGGGAATGACATATGGGGCCTTTAAAAAAAGAGGCGCGGTGTTCGTCGTTGATCCACCGCGCCCAAGATTAAGCAGATACTCTAGGGAGGTGTATCTTACTTACGAGGCAAGAAAGCGTTTGCTTTCCATAGTGCATAGCCATCGCGGAAAGTTGTCAGATCGTCATAAACTTTCTTGAAGCTAGCATCTTTAGATTCTTCAGCAGCAACATCTTCCCATGTGCTTTTGAATGTAGCGAGCATTGTGTCGTTCCAAGTCATGATTTTAACGCCGTTCTTCTCAACGTTTTCTTTCATAGCTTCAAACTGGATAGCTTCACCTTCAGCAAAAGAGTGGGCCATAGATGCTTTACAGACGTTTTCAACAGTTGCTTGTTGGCTTTTGTCCATTTTCTTCCATGTGTCGCCATTGATCAGCAGTTCGAAAACTGTTGCTTGCTGGTGCCAGCCTGGGAAGTAGTTGTATTTAACCAGTTTGTGGAAACCGAGTTTCTTATCGATTGCAGGCATAGAGAATTCAGTTGCATCAATTGCTTTTTTCTCAAGTGCAGGGAAAATTTCGCCACCGGGTAGCAAGGATGTAGAAACGCCGAGTTTCTGCATAACTTTACCACCTAGACCGAAGAAGCGCATTTTCAGGCCTTGAAGGTCTTCTGGCTTTTCAATTGGCTTGGAGAACCAGCCTGATGTTTCTGGTGCAATGATCGCACATGGCAGAACTTTTACATTGTAGCCTGCTTCATCATACATGCCTTGATAAAGCTTCATACCGTTGCCGTAGTACAACCACGCCATATATTCACCAGCTTCTGGACCAAAAGGAACAGCAGAGAACAAAGGAGCGGCTTTCATTTTACCAGCCCAGTAACCTGCTGTTGCGTAACCGGCATTTACTTTACCAGTTGATACAGCATCAAGAATTTCAAATGGAGCAACGAGTTTCTTTGGCTCGTACACTTTCATTTTAATGTCGCCACCAGAGGCATTTTTCAATTCTTCAGCCACGCGAATGATCGGCGTACCCAGACCCGGTAGGTGAGAACCAAAAGCGATTGGTGCTTTAAGAAGAACTTTACCTGCTTGTGCCGGAGCTGTTGCAGTAAGTGAGAGTGCTGCGGCTGCAGCAGTTGCAAGAATAAGCTTACGCATAAAATATAACCTCCCAAGGTTACATGAATTGGTCAAATAATATGACCGTTGAAACAAAATAAACGATGATTTTTCTTGTTATTGGCCCTTGAGGAAGTTGCCCTCTGAGCTATTTCATATAAATTGGTTATATTTATTTACCAATCTTGTAAATAGGTAAATTTAATTTACCAATTAATCGGTAGAGGGAGGCTAAGTAGTTTTGGGTATGTTGTTTTTTCTGCTATAACCATTAGAATTGAACTAAGTTACAGCCCAACTCCAAAAACTATTTGATGATTTTCAATGACTTATGAAAAAGTAAAACAAGAAAAAGTCGCCGACGTGGTGGCAAAAAAATTGGAAAACAATATTCTCCAAGGTCTATGGGTTCCCGGTGACCGCATACCGGCTGAGCGTGATTTGGCGACTCAAATGTCGGTTTCGCGCCCGAGTCTGCGCACCGCGATTCAGCAATTGGAAAAGCAGGGATTGGTTGAAACCAAACAAGGCGGTGGCACCTATGTGCGCAATTTCCTCTCCCAGACCTTGACCGACCCGTTAATGGAAATGCTGCAAACCCACCCTGATACGGCCAGTGACTTTGTCGAGTTTCGATCCATCATTGAAGGAAATGCGGCTTATTTTGCAGCACTGCGTTCAACTGATGCCGATCGTGAAATTTTGAAAAACTGTTTTGAGGCGATGGAGCGCGCCCATGAGGATGATGACCCTCATGAAGAAGCTGATATTGATGCAGACTTCCATCTTGCTATTGCAGAAGCCTCTCACAATGTGGTGTTACTCCATATCATGCGCGCCATGGTCAATGTCTTGCGCGAAGGTGTTTTTTATAACCGTATGCAGCTTTATACCCGCCGCGGTGCGCGCGACCTTCTGCTTAAACAACACCGCGCGATTTATGATCCGGTCATGTCAGGGGACCCGGATGAAGCACGCAAGGCAGCAAAAGCGCACTTAAGTTACGTACAAGATGTCATGCGCGATTTAGAGCGTGAAGAAATGCGCCAGAAAGTCTCCCAACAACGTCTTGAGCGCTATATGAATAAGGCAAAGAAATAAGGGGCTACGATTTCTGGATGCTGGATCAAGTCCAGCATGACGTTTGTATTACTGTCATTCTGGCACGAGGCCAGAATCTAACGTTTGCCTTAAAGCCCGGCGATATCTTCCGGTCGATTGGCATTAAAAAAGGGGTCAAGCGGATCAGTTTCCCATTCAACTGAGGCATGGGGGTAGCGTTTAATCCATTGCTTAAGCTTGCGCATTTCTTCCTCAATCAAGGCTTTGCGCAACTCTTCGCGCAAATCCATCGACCACAGCGCCACAACAGGATGATCAAACCCACCCGAATGCGCCATAACGATTTTGTTGCCCTCATCAAGGGGTTCTTTTAAACGGGTCACCAGATCATCGGGTAAAAATGGCGTATCGGTCGGCACGCTTAATATCCACTCACATTGCCCAACCAAATGGTCCATGCCCGCTAACACCCCGGCAAGGGGACCTACGAAACCTTCAACACTATCACCGACCACCTCATGGCCGAGATGGGCAAAGCGCGCCCCATCCCCATTGGCATTAATCACCAACGGGCCGACTTGGGGGGTGATGGTTTCAAGCACACGCTCAATAATCGGTTTACCCTGAACGGTTTTAAGCCCCTTATCACCGCCACCCATGCGTCGGGCAAGGCCACCTGCAAGCAAGACACATCCGATTTGATTGCCCATTACCCTGCTCTCCTGCGCTCAACCATGGAGACGCCTTTAACCTGTGCATAAACAGATTGCCCGACTTCAAAGCCAAAACTATTTAAGGACCGTTTGGTAATCCGCGCAATCAAACGCCCCTTTGAGCCCTCGCCCAAACACAACACAATATTAATCCGTGCCTCATCAATGGCGTGAATATCACAAATTTTTGCCTGCAAAACATTCAAGATTGTCGTCTTGGAAGGTTCTTCAAGAGCAAGGCTGACATCAGTTGCCGCAATGCGCACACGCCTTTTCTCCCCCACATCCCCGACCCTGCCCGGCACCAAAAGGCTCGCACCGTTTAAATCAAGCTGGCTAAGCTGGTCTTCTTCGTCAAAACCCTCAATAGTGGCTTCAATCACACTGGCGGTTTTGGCAGATTTGGCAATGAAAAGAGTTGGGTCAGCCAGCATATCCAATAAAGGCCCACTGGCACGCACGCAGCCTTTTTCCATCAAAACCAGATGATCTGCAAGGCGTTCCACCTCATCGGTATCATGAGAGATAAAGATCACCGGAATATCCAACACGTCATTAAGCTTTTCCAGATAAGGAATAATCTCATCCTTGCTGAAACGATCAAGCGCGCTTAAAGGCTCATCCATCAACAACATTTTAGGTGCATTTAAAAGGGCACGCCCAATGGCAACACGTTGGCGCTCCCCCCCTGACAAAGTGGAGGGATTACGGTTCAATAAATCTTTTAAGCCCAGAAGCTCGACCACTTCGTCAAAATCAAGCCCATCGCTTTGCTTAACCCGCTTGCGCCCAAAAAGAAGATTGCCCTTAACCGATAAATGATCAAACAGATTGGCATCTTGAAACACATAGCCGATGGCGCGTTTATGGGCGGGAATGAATTGGGTCTGATCCTGCCAGACCTGCCCAAAGACCTGAAGCTCACCGTCTTTCATATGATGAAGCCCGGCAAGGCAACGCAGCACGGTTGTTTTACCACAGCCTGATTGCCCAAAAAGGGCCGTCACCCCTTTTGAAGGAATGGTGAAATCCACATCCAAGTGAAACTCTTCTAACTTGCCGCAAAGACGGACCTGAATATCATTCATGTGCGGCCCCTTCTTAAGCGTTTTTCAAGCACCATCATGCATAAAATAACGCAGAAACTAAAGACCAGCATGCCTGCTGAAAGAATGTGCGCTTGGCTCCATTCCATACTTTCAACATAATCATAAATAGCAATGGACAGCACCTTGGTTTCCCCCGGGATATTCCCCCCTATCATCAAAACCACGCCAAATTCCCCAACCGTATGAGCAAACCCCAACACCGCGCCTGTTAACAAGCCCGGTCGTGCCAGCGGTAAAGCCACAGAAAAAAACGTATCAAGTGGAGAGGCACGCAAGGTGGCTGCGGCCTCAAGGGGTTTATCACCAATAGCCTCAAACGCATTGCGCACGGGCTGGACCACAAAGGGTAAGGAATAAATAACCGAACCAACCACAAGGCCTGCAAAGCTAAAAGGGAGACTATGGCCAAAAATCGAGGTCGCCATTTGTCCAAGCGGGCTATTGGGACCAAGGGCGAGCAAAAGGTAAAAGCCCAAAACCGTGGGCGGTAAAACCAAAGGCAAGGCCACAACCGCGCCCACGGCCTCTTTAAACCAGACATTCGTGCGCGCCAACCACCACGCAAGCGGTGTACCCAAGATCAATAAAATCAAGGTGGTCAGACTTGCCAGTTTGAGCGTGAGGAGAATGGTTTCAAGCATATCTACATCCCATAACCGAAGTTCTTAAGTATGGATTTTGCCTGATCACTTTTTAAGAAACTCATGAAAGCCCGCGCGCCAGCCGTTTGCTTAATCAGCACCGCATCTTGGGCTATGGGGTCATAAAGCTGCTCGGGGATCACCCAGATATCTTTTTTATTGATCACTTGAGATAAAGCAACCAGCCCAACGATCTTTGAACTGCTTTGGGCAAACTGGAACGTCTGGGCGATATTTTCACCAAAAATCAACTTCGCCTTGACCTTGTCATAAAACCCCATGGCCGTGAGTGTTTGTACGGCCGCTTTGCCATAAGGCGCTGTTTTCGGGTTAGCGATAGAAAGCTTTGAAAACTCATCCTTTGCCAGATCAATATGAGGGATCATGGCGAGTTTGCCTGTGGCGTAGGTAAAGCGCGAACCTGCTATCGCAAGCTTATTTTCGATCGCCATTTCGGGGCGTTTTTGGTCTGCGGCTAAGAAAACCTCATAGGGCGCACCATGCAGAATTTGTGCATAAAGCTTTCCCGTTGAGCCCAGACTGATAATTGCTAGATGGCCCGTTTCTTCCTGAAAGCTTTTGGCAATTTGCTTTATTGGGGCAGCAAAATTTGATGCCACAGCCACATGCACAGTTGCACCCCAAACCTCAAAAGAGGTGAGCAGTACAACAACAAGGGCGAACAAGGCTTTCATTTAGGAAAATTCTTTCATTTTAAATCACAGCGCATTTAAGCAACGCCGCTATCACAATGCAAAGTTTTTCACGTTTATTTTTTTGCCATCACATCAGAAGATTGCGATTGCAGGAATTTTAAGACCAATATCAGCTGATCATTATCAAGAGTGCTATAGAAACTCATAGATTTCATATGCTTTGTCCAATCACGAGCACTGTAACCTGTTGTTTTGTAAATTGTATGACACAGGCCACAATCAGCCTCCCACAATTTGCGCGCATAATCCTTAATCACAACAGAATCATCGCTTAGCTTACCAGCATATTTCACCCAACCTTCAAGCGTTGCCTTATGCCATGTAAGCCCGGTTTCTTCATCAACCCTTTGTTCAGCCTGTTTTACAACATCAAATTCAACGCTTTCCAGCATAGCCACATCATATTGAGGCCCTGCTTTGGCATATAACTTAAAGCTATCGTCACGCCCCCATGCGTTCAGCTTCACTTTCGCCCAAGCACCTGATTTTTCAAGCACTTCAAGCTCTGAAAGTGGATTGACTTGAGCAAGCACAGCAGATGCTTCATTTTGCTCAAGATGGATATTCACCGAAGCTGCGACAAAGGCTTTTGAAGCAGACAGGCTATTGGCCGCCACTGCTTTTTTCACATCAACGGCCCATTTTTCATAAACTTTATCAAATCTTGGCAGTCTGTGCGCAATCCCTTTGTGACAATCAATACAAGCCACATCCGTTGTTGCCGCTTCATTCATGGCTTTTTGGGCGCGTTTACTTTGCTTATCAGCATGCATCGCCTCATAGGAGTGGCAGTTTTTACACTCACGCGAGCCATTTGCGCGCATTTCTCTCCAGACATTTTGCGCCATCTCAAAACGATGCTCTTCAAATTTTTCAGGCGTGCTGATTTTCCCCGTCATCGTAGAAACTAACTCTCTGGAGGCCTTGATCTTTCGCACCAATTTAGCCCCCCATTCCTTTGGAACGTGGCAATCAGAACAACTTGCACGCACGCCAGAGCCATTTTGGAAATGGATTGTGCGTTTATAGTCCGCATAGACGTTTTCTTCCATTTCATGGCAGGAAATACAAAAATCCATACGGTTTGTATATTCCATAAATGTATTGAAAGAGCCCCAAGCCACAACGCCTGCAATAAATAAGACACCTGCAAAAAACAGGCGATTGCTTGAAGTCCAAAACCAGTTCCAAAGATCTTTCATCGATAACTCTTTAACGTTTGAGGTCGCCTTTTTCGCGCATCTGCAGTTCTTATCTCACATGCTGACACATACCCAAAAGAGGCATTGTTTCTTTTAGCAGGGAAAGAGAGGGGATGCGAGTTGATTGGCATCACAATCAATAATTTTTGAAAGAGGCAGGCTAAAACGAGACAGGCTGTCTACATTTCACCTTTGGTCACAGTTTTACGTGCAGATATATCAGCCACAAAAGCGAGAAATTTTTCCATTTCAACGCGCCCAATCATCATGCCCGGGTCCTGTGTCAGCGCAAGCAAGCGAAGGTCTTTATCTGATATCTGTGTCATCTGTTCCATAGCAAGCAAAACTACAGATGCAAAAACACCTAAGCAAGATATGCTAAAGAATATATCGCTCTGACTTAAGTAACTTCCCGTAGCTTAAGGTCTTCTTTTTCTTTTACTTGAGAGACTTCTTCAAAGAACTTGAGAAATTTGGCAAGCTCTTTCTGCCCGATCATCACACCGGGGTTTTGTTTTGAGTCTGTTTTATTCTGATAAATATTCAACATTGGAACAACTCCCATGACATTCTGTCACATTAAGATGAATAGGTTCCCACCAAAAGTGTCTTCATAAAGCCCATTCTGAGCTTTGTTTTTCTTTAACTCTATATGTAGTTACAAGCCCCCTCAAGAGGCAATATTTGCCTAGTTCACAAGCTATTTCGAGCCTGCAATATAGATCACTCTGAAATCATTGACATTTGTCAGGGTCGGGCCCGGTTTAAACAGGTCCCCCATCTTTTCAAAAAAGTCATAAGACAGGTTATTTTCAAGATACTCATGCAGATTAAGCCCAAGTTTTTCCATGCGCACCTGTGAGCTTGGATCAACCCACGCCCCGGCGTTATCTTCAGACCCGTCAATGCCATCGGTGTCCGCCGCCAGCGCATAAACATTATCAAGCCCGCGGATCTGATCAAGAAAACTGAGCATAAACTCACCATTAGGCCCGCCACGGCCTTTCAGGTTTTTAAGACTAACCGTTGCCTCCCCACCACTTAACAACACGCAAGGCGCATTGATCGGTTGGCCGTGATCAATAATTTGGCGCACGATGGCTGCGTGCATTTTTGCCATTTCACAGGCCTCGCCTTCGATGCGGTCACTTAAGATCAGGCTCGCAATTCCTTTAGAGGCCAGAAAATCACTGGCGGCTTGTAAAGATTTCTGCGGCGTTGCAATCAGCTCATAAACCGAATTTTTAAAACATTCATCATCAAGCTTGATGCTTTCCACCAACTTCTCATCATACCCTTTAATCTTATATCGTTTAAGGATATCCAAGGCCTGCTCAGTCGTGCTTGGGTCCCCAACAGTTGGGCCAGAGGCAATGACGCAGGCATCATCACCGGGTACATCTGATATGGATAAGGTCATAAGCTGTGCCGGATAACAGGCCTTTGCCAAGCGCCCACCCTTGATGGCAGAGAGATGTTTGCGCACACAATTGATCTCATCAATCGTTGCCCCACATTGAAGCAAGGCCTTATTTACCGCCTGCTTTTCAGCCATCTCTACCCCTTCAATAGGCAAAGATAACAAGGCGGAGCCACCACCAGAAATCAGCGCGAAAACAAGGTCATCTTCGCCAAGGGGGCTAACCATCTCCATAATACGTTTTGCCCCGTTAAGGCCTGCCTCATCAGGTACGGGATGGGCGGCTTCCACAACCTCAATATGCTTCGTTGGAACGCTGTGACCATAACGGGTGATCACCAAGCCATTTATCTCACCTAACCAGTATTGTTCAAAGGCTTGGGCCATTTTTGCAGCGCCTTTGCCAGCGCCAATGACGGTGACTTTGCCTGAACGTTCTTTAGGCAAATAGTCTTTCATCACTTCATGGGCATCAGCTACACGGATAGCTTCATTAAAGGCATTTTGTAATAAGGTTTTCATGAAAGCTTACTTTTTCTTTTTACTGGCTTTTTTAACGATTTCACTGATCACAGTTCGCACAACCCCTTGGGCTTCATCCTTTTTCATGCCTGATTTAAAGCGGGGGTCATATAAGGCTTTTAATAGGATTTGGTCTGAAACAGACAAGCTTGTGCGTTTTGAATGTTCATAAAACATGGAGTTTTTCAAAACCGTACTGTCATTGGTCAGCCCAAAAAGCTGAACTGTTTCTTCAATCAGGCAATGATCGGTCTTATCTGGGCGATCAGAAGGGATATAGGCCTTGGCCCCATTAATCCGGTATGTCTTTTTATCCACCTTGATATTGCCAAAACAGTTAATCCCCGGTTTTGTCTTTTTCGCCAAGGCTTTTTTGGGTAAGAAATTAATGATTAAATTGGCCTTTTCACCGCGTTGCGCCATGCGCATATCAAGCTTGGTCAAGCGTTTGATCCGACTCATTAAGTCAAAGAACTTTTTCACCTGATCGCGCGTTAAGGTGCCCGACGGTGAATAGACAATCGGCTTTTCCCATTTGATAATCGGTTTAGGTTCACGCCCTTGCTTGCCATGTTCATGGATAAACACAACCGAATTAAATTGATCAATGAGCTTTTTTAGGGTGAGGGTCTCACTTTGGGCCTGAGCTGTCCCCAGACTGAAGAACAGACATATAAATACTAACAGTCTCATGGGGCACTCTCATCTTTTTTACCGATGCACTATTGTGTCACATCGGTAGAAAACTGCAACTTTGCAAGTTTTGCGTAAAGATCACTTGTTTGTAAAAGCTCCTGATGGCTGCCCACAGCCTTGATGCGGCCTTGATCAATCACACAAATCCGATCCGCATTCACAACAGTTGCCAGACGGTGCGCAATGATCAAGGTCGTGCGCCCGACCATCAAACGATCAAGGGCTTCTTGCACGATACGTTCATTTTCCGCATCCAGCGCACTTGTGGCCTCATCCAGCAATAAAATACTGGGATCGCGCAACAAAGCACGTGCAATGGAAAGACGCTGGCGCTGCCCACCAGATAGGCGCGTGCCTTTTTCACCCAAAAACGTATCAAACCCATCGGGCAGCTTTTCAATAAACTCTGTCACTTGGGCTGCATCTGCGGCACGGCGTACGTCTTCGTCACTGGCCTCAGGACGACCATAACGGATATTCTCCCACGCATTGGCAGAAAAAATCACCGGGTCTTGCGGCACAAGGGCCATGCGGTTGCGCACTTCAATGGGGTCGGCCTGTGAAATATCCACCTCGTCGATTTCAATCACGCCGCTTTCCACATCATAAAAACGCAACATCAATTGCATCAAGGTCGTCTTACCCGCCCCACTTGGCCCCACAAGGGCAACAGTTTCCCCCGGTTGAATGGCTAAAGACACATTGCTAAGCGCTGCAAGATCGGGGCGAGAGGGATAGCGGAAATTCACATAATCAAACTTTACCCGCCCATTATGGTTATCGGGCAAGGCTATTGGGTTTTCTGGCGCTTTGATCTCACTTTCCGTATCAAGCAATTCAATCAAGCGCTCCGTTGCGCCTGCTGCGCGTTGTAATTCCCCCATCACCTCACTGATAACACCCACACTAAAGGCAACCATGGTGGCATAAAATAAAAAGGCCGCCAACTCGCCCCCTGTAATGGCACCTTCCATCACATCGCGTCCACCAACCCACATGACCGCGCCAATGGCACCAAACACTAATAAAATTACCGTTGCGGTAAGCACACTTCGAGCTTGAATGCGGCGAACCGCAGCATCAAACGCGCCAGTCACCTCGCCAAAAAAGCGACGGGCATCTTCTTTTTCATGGGTGAAGGCCTGCACGGTAGAAATGGCATTGATGCTTTCTTCTGCAAAGGCACCCACATCTGCCACACGGTCCTGACTTTCCTTTGACAGTTTGCGCACACGTCGCCCATAAACAATGATAGGCACCACCACCAGTGGAACCACCAGCAAGACAAGGCCTGTCAGCTTCACATTGGTGATAAAGAGCATCACCAAGCCACCAACCAAATTCATTAAATTGCGCAAGGCAATAGAGGCACTAGAGCCAATCACCGATTGTAACAAGGTCGTATCGGTTGTCAGGCGCGAGAGGATTTCACCGGTTTTGGTGACTTCAAAAAAGGCACTGTGTAGCGATAAGATACGGCTAAATACCGCTTGGCGAATATCTGCAACCACACGCTCGCCAATCCAAGACACCATGTAAAAACGCAAAAAAGTCCCTGCCGCCATCACCACAGAGAGGCCAATGAGCATCATCAATGCCGTATCAAGGGCTTCAGGGTTCTTGGAAGAAAAACCGCCATCAATAAGGTGCTTTAAACCTTGACCTAAGCCCAAGGTGGCGACCACCACCGTTGTGAGCGCAAAAAATGCGATAACAACACGCATTTTATAGGGCTTTAAAAAAGCAAAAAGACGCACGAGCACGTGGATATTTTTACTTTTAGGGCGATCAATCATACGGGAATTAGAAGCCACTTTGCATTTTCCTTTTATAAAAGTGGCTTCTTAGATAGGCCGCTATGGCTATAAGAGCAAGTTACCTTTGAAAGATATCACTTAAGAAAGCACGTGTGCGCATCCAGCTATCACCATCAGCCATCGCATCATAGCCCACGGGCATCTTGAACTTCTTGGCAAAGGCATCTGCATCAGGGTTGGTAAAACTATGTAAAGCGCCTTCATAATTCACAAAATTATAATCAACCCCTGCAGCCTGCATTTCTGCCTTAAAAGCACTGATATGTTCTGGCTTGATAAATGGATCAGCCGCCCCGTTATAGACACGCACCTTTGCCTTTACCGCCCCCATCATGGCAGGTGTTTGCGTTTTTAATGAGCCGTGATAACTGATCACACCTTTTAAATCTCGCCCTGTTCTGGCAGCATGTAAAACCATGCCCCCGCCAAAGCAATAGCCAATGGCAGCGGTTTGTTTTTCATTTACCATTGATTGGCTTTTTAATAAATCATGGGCGGCATCAAATCTTTTTTCGGCAACCGCTATATTTGAAATCGTCGCCATCATGAAGGCTTTGGCATCTTTAGGGTGATTTGCCAGTTTCCCCGTTCCATACATATCTAGTGCAAGTGCGGTATATCCCAATGTTGCCAGCATTTCAGCCCGTTTTCTGGCATAAGGGTTATGCCCCCACCATTCATGGACAACCAACACCCCGGGGCGTGGGCCCTCCATGGCATCATCATAGGTCAAATAACCCGTAAACTCTTGCCCATCCACACTATATTTAATTTCTTCACCCACGACTTTAGCCTGCGCAAAAGACCAAAGGGCGCAATTTATCGCAACTGCTAGAATAAGAACTTTTCCAAAACCAGACATAATTTACTCCAAAATATGTATCTATTCCACATAAGTGAAGCTTGGGACTGACAAGTTGTTTTACAAGAGCTTGCCGTTTTTCTTTGCTTCAGTTACCTTCTTGCCAGGTTTAAAACCGGATAATTTATAATGGATAAGAAAAATGCGTAACGTTGTCATCGGTCTGGTCATCGGGCTTGTTGTCGGTGTGGTTTTAGGGGTCACGATTTTAACACCCAAAATCAAAACACATGCAGCCTCAAAAGCTGTTTTAAGCGAGCGTGATCTCGATAAGGACGTATCGCAAGCCCCCATTGCGCTGACATCTTTGCAAAAAGGCGATGCCATTCATTGGCGCTCAGCCCCTCCTTTTCCATCTGATCGTCCCAACGTTGCTAATCAGGCGCGCGATTTTGCCAAGCAATTGACCATTCTTTCAGGTGAAAAGATGATTTTGCCGGTTCTGCCTGCCAAAGACGTTATTGCCGCTGATCGCTTATTTGGTGCCATTGCTTCAGGGCGCATTGATGCCCTCTTTACCACAGCAGATATCGCCATTGATAAAGAACCAGCCCTTGCGCTTTATTCCGCCATTCCTTTTGGGCCTAAGCCCCAAGATACTTTGGCGTGGCTACAAGCAGGCAATGGCACAAAGAAACTGCGCGACATGTTTGCAAACCACAATATCCATGCTTTGGTCTGTGGGTATCTGCCTGCTGAATCCAGCGGTTGGTTTACCAATGAAATCAATAATGCAGAACAGCTTAGCGATTTGCGCCTACGCATCACGGGCTTGGGGGCAAAGGTCTGGGAAAAAGCTGGGGCTAATGTCGCAACCATTACACCTGAAGAAATCATGGCGGCCTTTGACCAAGACCAAATTGACGGGGCTGTCTTTTCCTCCCCTGATATGGATGCAAAATCCGGCTTTAGCCGTTTTGCCAAAAACTATTACTATCCGGGTTGGCAAAACCAAGGCCAGCCCCTGTTATTACTGGTGAATGCACGGGCATGGAAAAAACTTGATCAAGAACGCAAATCCCTGCTCAAAGCCTCATGTGACCAACATACATCTCTTAGCCATGCAAAGGCTGCTAAAGCACAATTTGACGGTCTCAGTGAAATTGTGAAACAGGAAGTTAAACTGCAAAAGCTACCACTTTACGTTATTGAGCCGTTACACGAATCGTGGAAAAAGGTTCTGGCAGAAGAAGCCCGACGCAACCAGACTTTTCGTGAAACATGGGAAGATTTAAAAAGTTTCCTTAAAACGAGAAGAACTTGGCAGGAAATGAGCGTTATTAAGCAAGAAACGGCTGATTATTAAAAATCATTCACCTATATAGGTGATTACCACGGCTTCAGCTAAAGATATCATTAAAACTATCTTCCATAATCTTTAGTTAAAAGAAGTTCATGATGATTAACGTTCTTATCGTAGATGACGACCAAATGATCTTGGACAGCACAAAAGTCTTTTTAGAAGCCAATGATTATCAAGTTACTATCGCTCATGATGGAATTGAGGCCGTAGAGCTTATGGAAAAGCAAAGTTTCGACATTGCCGTTGTCGACCTGTTTATGCCCAGAAGCGGCGGCATTGAGACCATTGCCAAAATTAACAATAGAATGCCCGTGATTGCTGTTTCCGGTGTGATGAAAGATCGCCTTAGTGAAAAAGAACTCTCACACAGCCTTCAGGTTGATCAGTTTCTTCCCAAACCATTTGAGCCCCACAGGCTCATCACCGTCATTGATCAGCTCCTTAATTAGGGCGATAGCGGCTGATTATCTTCTTGATCGTCCCATCGCCATGCATTTCTTCCAAAATAGCTGAAAGTTTCCCCACTACGGACTTAGGCGTTTTAAGAGAAGCGGCCACATAAAGCATATGTTGGGTTAAAGGTTGACCATGGGTTGCCTTTGGGGCATTTGGTGTTAATTTCCACATCCATTTTGCCATATCCAAAGGCGTAAACCATGCATCCACACGCCCATATTGCATCATTCTAATTACGTTGGGGTTGATATCATGGATGGGAACAAGGTTTTTAAAACCGTGTTTTTTCAACATCATCTCTGGCGGTGCGGCCTGATGTACTAAAACCCGGCTCAGTTTTTTGGCGGCCTGAACCTGCAACTTCTCGCCATTCACAGTGATAAAAGACATTTTCATTTCTTTAATCGGGGCGATCCATTGGTATTGTTTTTCGCGATGTTCAAGGCGTGCCATTGGAAAAACCACGATATTGGCATCGGTCTGGGCAATGGTCTGGGCACGCCCCCATGGGTGAACTTCCACTGAAATATCATCCCCTGCGCGTTTGACCATCTCGCGTGCGATCTCAACAAAAAAACCGGGATACTGCTGGTTACCCAACATGCTCCAGGGCGGCAGGTAGCCTGTGACAAGCCTGTATTGTTCTGCCTTTACCTGCGTTGAACAGAGTAAAAGGACAGCAACCAGCCCTATAAAATTATTTATAAGCCGACGCTTAGACATCTCGTTTCATTCCAAATTGGCGCAATTTTTATTTATTTTTTTCAATCATAGCAAAAAACGGCCTCTGTATCCCCCATAAACAAAGAAAAGATCAAGACAATGGTTAAATTCTTATAATCACAGTGAAACGGAGGAGAATAAGACAAGATGAATATACCTTCCAAAAACTTGCTAAATTACAGGTTTAAGGTATTGCCAAACCCGATTGGCTTGATAATATGTCGCTGATCGATTCAAAAGTATTCTAAGCTTAGGAGAATAAGTATGCGTAAGGTTGTAGCACTGGCCGTTGCTGGCATGGTTGCATTTGCTAGCGGTTCTGCTCTTGCAGAAGGCGATGCTAAAAAGGGCAAAAAAGTATTCAAAAAATGTAAGTCTTGCCACACAATCAAAGACGGCGGCAAACACAAAGTAGGCCCTAACCTCTTTGGCGTTGTTGGTAAATCTGGCGGTTCTGCTGATGGTTACAAATATTCTAAAGGTTACATGGCTGCGGCCCCTAGCCTGACTTGGGACGACGCTGCCCTGATGGAATACCTCAAAGACCCATCTAAATACCTGTCTTCTAAAGCAGGTAAGAAAGTTAAATCTAAAATGACTTTCAAACTGAAAAAAGAAAAAGCTCGTGCTGACGTAATCGCTTACTTGAAAGAAAACAAGTAAGTAACGTCTAGAAGCTGAAGAGTTTCTTTTCAAAAAGCCGCAAGACTGTCATGGTCTTGCGGCTTTTTTCATTTACAGTGCAAAAAGATGTAAAAAACAACCAAAGACCGACAAAGATATCTTTTAACGTGCAAAAAGAAATGATAACGTTCGCATAAATGAAAACGCGCCTAACCCTCTCATAAGTGTAACAACATTAAATTCTTGGTTTGAAAACAGGTCTCTTTCTTATGAAACGTTCTCTTATCTTGTTGTCGGCACTTTTGATTACAAGTTTCATGTCACTCTCCAGTGCCCATGCCCTGCAAGTCAGTGCGCAAGGCAGCAACCAGCGCCAAGCGTTGAATAATGCGCTGCGCCAAGCTGTTGAAATGACCTTGGGCACTGAAATTGAAAACAACACATTGGTTGAAAACTTTCAGGTCGTGCGCCAACAAATACTCAGCCACACAAAAGGCTTTGTGCGTTCTTATAAAATCCTTGATAAAAAAGTCGATCCATCAGGCATGGTTGAAGTCACGATTGAGGCTGAGGTTGATGAGCAATCCCTCAAGGACAGCAGTATTGCACTATCCACCTTAATGAAAATGGCGGCACATCCACGCGTTCTGGTCGCGCCCATTGATGAAGATTTTGATTCTCTTTCCAGCCTAAGTGATGATTTCCACCTGTTAAGTGAGGCTGTTGAAAGTACTTTGCGCGAAGATTTTCGTTTTGAAACACTGGATTTTGAAGCCACGCGCCTAAAGGCCAAAGACAAATACCGTTATACGGATCGCAAAAATAACTTAAAGCGCGCAAGACGCAACAAGGTTGATTTCATCATTTTTGTTGAAGTGATTAAAGCACGCAATCATCCCTATAAGCTACGCCTTGAAAGCGTTGAAGTCGCCACTAACCGATCCCTTGCCAAAGAAGAAGTCGGTTTTGCCATGAGCGACTGGACACGGGATGAAAAAAGTAATCACGCAGCCATCATCAACCAAGCCAAAGACCATATCTATGGCCCAAGTGCGCAGGTCGCCGCCGCCTTGATTGAGAATATCCGCAAAGAAGTCTATGAGGAAGGCCAGCGCTATCGGCTGTCTTTCCAACGTTTTGATGAAAAAACCATCAAATTTCTTGAAACCGACCTAAGCGCCCTGAGCGGCTATGTACGTCATAAACTGGACGTGCAGAAAAAAAAGGCTCTGAGCCTTTCCTATTGGTCATTATTAAAGCCCGGCACGTTAAATCAAGAGATTTCAGCCCTTTTAAAGGCACAAGACATCTCTTTTGATTTTAGACTTGAAGGGCGCACACTAAAATATCGTTACGACGATCCGATGTTTGAATAATTTTTATTGTCTCAAGGGGGACGAAATGAAACGTTTAACCATATCCTTTTTCCTAACCATGATGGGGCTTGTCTCACTCATCGGCCTCAGCGCGAACTCTGCACAAGCTGCTGAGTTGCCTTATCTCATGATCATGGGTGAAGATAACGACAGAGATGCCATTCCACGCGACAGTCGTGTTTTTCGCCGGGTCCTTAATGAACTCGCCGATGCCATGAATGCAGATGGTTTTGATGTCTATGATGAAACCGCTGTTTCCCTTGATGATTATGCTCAGGGGCGTTCGCGCCGTTCTGATGCGGAATTAATCGATATTGCCCGTTCTGTAAAACGCCCGCCCATTGATGTAGTCGTCCTTTTTGAAGTCTACGCCAGTGCGGAACGTTTAGATTACACAACAAAGGTACGCACCCGTTTATCTGGTCGCCTGCTTGATGTTCATTCCGGTCGCCGCTTGGGTAACTTTGAAGTTTCCTCCCCGCGCAATTTCCGCGCACCGGTCAATTGTAACCGTGAATGTATCCTTGAAACCGTCGGCAACAATGCCCGCCTGCTGGCACGTGATGTGGCTGATGTTTTGGTGCAAAAACTCGGGGATGAAGTTGATTATGGCTATGATGATCGTGATGATTACGATGATCGCGATGGTTATGACAAGGGCTCTACAAAAGATATGGCACGCCGTCGCGGCAATGATGGATGTCGTGGTCGCGTACAAGACGTTTTCCTTAACTTCCAGAACTTTACTGAACAAGAAATGCTCGATATGGAAGATGTCATTCTCGCCAAATTCTCCTGCTATGTGGACCACCGCCCCGCTGCATCACACGGTCGCACCCATGAATATGTTTATAAAACGCGCCTGCATACGGGTAAAATGAAGCGCAACCTCATTCGCGCGCTTGAATATCTCGGCATGTCTGGTCGTGTAAAATATCAAGGTAAAGAGTTTACAGTTTCCAAGGTAAACAAACGCCGCAGTCGTTATTATCAAGATGGCGCCAAGTGGTAGACGTTACACAAGAAGAGAAGGCGGCATCATCGCTGTCTTCTCTTCTCCCCCTTGCCCTTTAAAATACCCCACATCCATTCATAAGACTGATTGTGATGTTGTTTTTTAAGGAAAATAAAATGAGACGATCCCTATTAACTGCCGTATTTGCCATGTGCCTTGCCTCTCAATCATGGGCCCTTGATGGCTGGGTTGAGGCCAGTGATGATGCAACCACAAACTGGTCACAAGGTTATGTGGAAGCCAGCGCCCAAGGCACCTCGCGTTATATGGGAAATCGCGTTCAAGAAGAACTGATGGCAAAACAGGCTGCACGCACCACCGCACAGGCGCGCTTGCTTGAAATCATCAAAGGTATACGCCTAACAGGCCTTACCACAATTGGCACCCATGGTGCAGGCGATACACGCGCAGCCACTCGGATCAAAGGTACCTTGCGTGGTGCACGTGCCATTGATGAAAAAATCACATGGCATAAAGATAGCTCGAGCAGGCGCGGCGAAGTGGTCATGGCTGAAGTCACCATGCGTGTCTGTATCAGCCCTGCCTGTCAGGATACAAAGCAGAACCTGACCAACGCGAGCTTAGACCTTAAACCGACTGCCCCTCAAACTACGCCTAAAGCCCCTGCCTCCACATCGCGCTATAGTGCGGTCATCATTGATCTGGAACAGGCCATGTATCTGCCCGCCTTGGCCCCGCAAGTCATTAATGAAAAACAAGAAATGGTCTATTCACAAGACAGTGTTGATCCAGCGGCGGTTATGGAAAAAGGCTTAATCCATTATTCAAAATCCGTTGAAAAGGCCAAAACGCTTGAGATCACGGGTGAAAATCCACTTGTCGTTTCAGCTTTGCGTATTTCAAAAGATAATCAGATTGTTTTATCAAATAAAGATGCCCAGATGATGCGCCCCTTAGAGGCGGTCAAACAGGGCCGCTTGATTGTGGCATTGGATTAAACTGATGAAACGAGCCCTCACCTATAAGCTGCTCTGTTCTGCTCTCGCCTTTAGCCTGATTGCACCCAACCTTGTTCAGGCTGAAACCGATTGGCTCGATAAAATTGATAGCCAATTTGAAGATACCTTCGAACAAACCGATAAAGCCTTTGATCGTGCCATGCGCGAAGGTGTTGAAGAATTAGACCGCGAACTTGCAGAGATTTGGGGGGAAAGCCGCCAACTGCCAGAACCCAAAGTCTGGGTGGGCTACAGCAAAGACCGTACCAGCCGGATCATTGTGGATTATGAGCGCGGTGAAATGTCCATTGAAGGGCTTGATAAAGAAGAAAAAGACCTCTTCACTGACTTTCAAGAAATCCTGATAGAAGATAGTGACACCCTTGATGAGCGCGCCCTATTGCGTCGCAAGCTTCAAGAAAAGGCCGATGAATTCTGGAATGAGGACGCCCCCGTTCGCCCGAGACGAGACGTCCGTGAAAAACGCCCCCAAAATGACCGTTTTAAAGATATCCCTGAAGAAAGTTTTGAGGAAAAACAGGTTGAAAAACAACGCGTAGAAACCAAACCAGCACGCCCCAAAATCAACTGGAAACGCCACCGCGAGCTTTCCACCCTGATTGCCCCGCGTGTGCGCCCTGTTTTTGTTAAACGCGATGTACGCCTTGCCAAAGGCAAAATGGCAAAAATGGCCCGCATCACCATTCCATTGCGCCCTGAGCGTGACCAATTAAGTGCCCAATCCCTGCGCGGCCCTATTTTGGAAGCTGCGCAAAAATACCGTTTGCCCCGCTCGCTTATTCTCTCGGTCATTAAAAATGAAAGCTCGTTTAACCCGCGTGCACGTTCTCATGCCAATGCTATGGGCTTGATGCAACTGGTCGCCACAAGCGGGGGCAAGGAAGCCTATAGTTATCTGTTGGGTAAAGAGGCCACACCGGGGCCTGATGTGCTTTATAACCCTTATGAAAACATCATGTTAGGCGCAACCTACCTGCATTTGCTCAACACCCGATATTTCGGCAAGGTCAAAGATGAAAAAGCCCGCCAGTATCTTATCATCTGCGCCTATAACACCGGGGCAGGCAATGTGGCCAAAGCCTTTACCGGTAAAATGAAATTGCGCCCTGCCATTAAAAAGATAAATAGCATGAGTGCACAGGAAATTTACAATCACCTTCAAGCTCATCTCCCTTATGGGGAAACCAAAACCTATCTCTCGCGCGTGAGTAAAGACACCAAGACTTTCGCCAGTTGGGATGCCTGATGTTTAAATATATTTTCTAAGAATGAGGTCATAAGATGAAAAAGACACTTCTCGGCTTTTGTGCCATTGCCCTTTTAAGTGCCTGCCAAACAACAGGTTCCCTGCGCCCCGGCGAAGTATATGGCACGGATATTGGCTCTATTTTAGCATCCGAAGCCAACCTTGATCTCAGCATCGCCAATGAAGATAAAATGAACAGTGAAATTGAAAAGGCCCTGTTTTTCTCTAATAACGGGCTGACAACCAGCTGGTATGCCGGATCAAGTGCGCGCTTGCGCCCAACTGGAAATGTGCGTGATCGTCGCGATCGTGATTGTCGGCGTTTTCGCTTTGGTGTGATGATGAGTTCCCAGTGGTATAATTCAACCGCTGTTGCATGTCGGGAAGATAATATTGCTTGGTATCTGATTTCAAACCGATGGGACCGTCGCCCGACAGCGGATCGAGATAGACGCATTGATCGCAGAAGAGATGATAATAACAACCGTGGCAGGTGGGAGAATCTTTCAGATGAGTTAGGAGGAAATCCGGCGAATAACTCAAATGATGACTTCGGCCCGCGAAATAACGCCGGTTGGTAAGGCTAAATTCGGATTTATTTTAGTTTTGAGGGGGTTATCCCCCTCTTTTTTACTCATCTAGTCCAACTACTTTTTGCATAAAGGCTAGAAGCAGGCTATCCTAGTCTTAACTATACAAGTAGTGAGACAATGGTAGAAAACGTAGTATTTTTCGACGACAATGAGGGCACCACTGATGCGGTTTTAACCCATCAGACCCTTATTGATACTCAGGAGAAACTGGGCGCACTGCTGGATTTAATGCCTACAGGCCTTATTATCCATCAGATGCAAGGCGTGCTTTTTGCCAATCAACAAGCATTACATCTGTTTGAAAAAGACCATTTAGCCATGGTCGGCAAGCATATTTTGGATTATGCACCAGATGATGCGCGTGAAAAATGGTCTGAAATGTTCATGTCCACCTTCATGCGTGATGAACCGGTGCGCTTTCCTGAACTGACTTTAAAAAGATCAGACGGTAGCCTGTCTCACATCCAAGTCTCCGCTGGTCGCCTGCCTTGGGAAGGCACCAGCGTCATCCAGATTATGCTGGAAGATGTCACAGAGCTTAAGCAGCAAGCCAAAGAGTTGGAAAAGCTGACCTTTAATGATGTACTGACAGGGGCATTTAACCGTCGCTACTTCATACAACATGCCTCAGAAAGTGTTGCATATGCCCTTGATGAAGCTAAACCGTTCAGCCTCCTTATTTTTGATGTGGACTGGTTTAAAAAAGTAAATGACACCTATGGTCATCAGGCTGGTGATGAAGCCTTAAAAACCATTAGCGCCGTTTGGCAAAGAAACACCCGCCAAAACGAATTTGATAACCGCAAAAACGACAGCACCCTTGCGCGCATTGGCGGGGAAGAATTTGCAATCTATCTGCCAAATGTGGACCAAGATGGTGCGACTGCCATTGCAGAGCGCATCCGCAGTGCAATTGCAGAAAACACAGTTATTTTTAAAGACCTGCGTTTTAAGATTACGGCAAGCTTTGGCGCAACAAGCCTTAAACATGGCGATGAAAGTCTTGATGACCTGATCAGACGTGCTGATCTCGCCCTTTATAAGGCGAAAGAAAACGGGCGCAACAGGGTTGAATTTGAGTAAATATTACTCAATATTTTACATAGCTATATATGAGATGAGCAACCATTGACGGATTTTTTTTGGGATGACACCGACGGTACCGAACAAGCCGTTCAAACCCAACAACATTTAATTGATACACAAGAACGCATGGGCGCCCTGCTGGATTTGCTGCCCAATGTTATTCCCATGGGGCTCTTAATCCATCAACCCCAAGCCATGCTCTTCGTCAATAATGAAATCTGTCGCATGTTTAACACCAGTCATGATGATATGCTCGGCAAACACCTGCTTGATTTCATGACTGATGAGCTGCGCGAGCGGCTTTTGCCCCTATTCATGCAGGCCTTTGATAACCCAGAACCCATTAACCTTACTGAAGTTGACCTCCATACCAGTGATGGCAAATGCCATATTGTTAATATCAGCATCGGTAAACTGCCTTGGGAAGGTCTAAACTGTGTGCAAATTGTGCTGCAAGATGTCACAGAACTGATCATGAAAGAGCGCGAGTTGGTGCGCCTTTCCATGACAGACCCCCTAACTGGAGCCTATAACCGGCGCTATTTCATGCAAGAGTCCGTCAAAGTGTTGGAACATGCAAATGAAAATGACCACCCTTTAAGCCTGATTATCTTTGATCTGGATTGGTTTAAAAATATCAATGACACCTATGGTCATGAAGCTGGTGACGATGTTTTGAAAATGATTGTGAGCCTGTGGCATGAAAACTCACGTCATCTCAACATCAGTGACGAGCGCAATAATGACAGCCATCTTGCGCGCATTGGCGGGGAAGAGTTCGCTGTAACCTTGCCTGAAACAGATGTGACAAGTGCGATGGGCTTTGCTGAGCGCATCCGCAAGCAACTTGAAGAAACCCTCATTAAAAGTGGTGAGCATTCCATCAAGGTCACAGGCAGTTTTGGGGTTACGACTTATCAAAAAGGCGATACTCTTGATGATATGTTTAGCCGTGCAGATAAAGCGCTCTATCAGTCCAAAGAAAATGGTCGCAACCAAGTGACGTCTTCTTGAAAAAAACGCCCTAACCCTTTCATAGATATACTCTAGACCTAAAGTTGTTTTCCTTTACAATAAGGAAAACGAAAATCAGGGACGCATAAGATGGGATCCGAAGAACTGCTGCTTGAGGCAGGAAAAAGCGGTGAGCTAACAGCCGTATTACATACCATGGCTGAAAGTGAGATAGACGGGGAAGCCAAATTCTCCCCGATGATTTGTCGCGAAATCGGCAAGCTTGTTGTCTGTCGCACCTATGCCACCCCTTTGATGGAACTTTCCCACCTGATTGTGGCTGCAAGTGAGCTTTCTTTCCAAAAGGGTCGCTATGAATTTTTCTTTTGGGACAGTGGGGTGGCGCGCAGCTCCAGCTATCAAAGCTATTGCCACCATGCTTATGCAGACTATAACGGTTCAACCCTCAGCCTCAGTGAAAATGGGCTAACCCTCTCCTACCCTGATGGTGAATTTTCAATCCAATATAGCCGGATGCCCGTCCTTTCCGCCTTATTGGAATTTCTCCTTACCGCCCTTGGCTATAGCGATATTGACCAGGTCTTACAAAATCTCCTTAGTGAAGAACTCACGCGCAAGTCTGTTTCAGAGGCCGCAAATACCTTATCGCGCCAGCTTTATAAATATTTGGGTGAACATCTGCCCACAGCCCAATCCCAACGAAAATTTCGCAAAATTCTCGCCTATTGTAATGATGATGTGGATAGTGTTGATGACCCAATGATTTTGGATTTTTGGCAGGCCGCCTCATTAGAAAAAGAAAAAGGCGTTGATTTCAAGACCTATGACAGTGTGTTGCTAACTTTTGTGCGCGCCATACAAGCCGTTGAAAGCGCCAGAGACCTTGCGGCCATGCGCCATGCAGGCTCCATTGGCGGGGATCATGAAGCCGGTGAGATCGCCCCTGATTTATTATCCGAAACACTTGAAAGCGTTGAAGAAACCCTCTCCCCCTTAATAGAGCTCAACTCCAGCCCGCTTAATCTGGTTAAGTTCCTCAATAAACAGGAATGCGCTAACCTTGAAGGTCTGCTTAATGCGGGTGGCTTGGCCCTGCGCCTGCCGCTTTCCATTTTACGCAGTGATATTTTCACCAAGCCACAAGCCCGCCTGACCCAAGCCCTGCGCCGCCATGTTGAAAAAAATGAGCTTGATGAGATTATTGATGAAGGCCCGCAGGAGACTTATCAAGAACGCCAAATCACCTATCAATCCATGCACAAACATATTCAAAAAGCCATCTATGCCAGCCTGCATGCTCTTGCTAAAGCACGCCAAAAAGAAACTGTGGATGTGATGTTAAAGTTGGAACCCGGCATTGATTTTGCCCCGCTGGCCCAGCATTTGATTGAAGAGAGTGACGAGGGTAGCAATGTTGTCACCCTGCAAAGCACCTCCATCACACAGCATTTTATTGAGATCATCCATGATGAAGAAACCGTCGGGCCAGATATTGCAAAGCTCATGGTCGATGCCGAGCAAGCCTATAACGGTTTTTCGCGCAAAGGCTTTAAAGAAGACGTCAGCCAAGCTCCAGAACTAAGCCTCGCGTTTTCACAAGGGGCCGATTTATTGTTGGATATTTCGCGCGATATCGATGCTTTTTTAGAGCGCCTTGATAATCTCTCCCTCGCAGGTGGGGGCTGGCAATCACAATTTTCTTATGACCGCACCGTCTTTAGCGGGCAGTTCAGCAAAATTTATGGAGGGTTTTGATGACTAAATCTTCACGCAAAGATGCCGCAAAGATATTTCAGGCCCTGCATAATTATGACCATCTCATGGGCCCTCCCGATGAGGCAGCGCAAAAAGTCGCCTTTAGTGAGCTCTTTGCCTATGCCCATGACCCAAACCATACATCCTCGCCAGTCCTACAAGCTGCACTTTTAAATGACCTGAAGCTACGCCGGGGTTTAAAACGCTTGCTTGAAAAACAATCCATTGTCCATATGGCACGCGCAGCCGCCGCCAGTACAGGTGATATTGATATACGCGAAGCCGATGGGTTTAAGATCAGCCTGAAACCCTCAAAAGCCGATGCAAGTCAGATTTATCTACTGATTGAAGCCATTGATCGCGATGAAACGCCAAGCCTGCTTTTCATCAATCAAGAAGATGGCCCGATTTTGCGCCTTGTCATTGATGACTTTTATGATGGTGAGGCACAAATCCTGCTTTCAAGTGATGATGATATCGTCAAAGCCTTGCGTAATGTAAAAAGTGAAGTCATTCTCAGCTAATGAGTATCAGAGTTTATATCGCTACCACCGAAGGCCCGGTTGAAGTTCAGCGCATTACGCGCGAAGACCCAGATGTGCGCAGCGTTGTTTGTGAAAACGGCACCGCCAAGGCTTTGCCGATTTCACGAGCTTATGACAGTTTTGTCAAAGAGCCCACAGGCGTAATCCAACGCTCTTATGATCACCCCTCATATCGCATGGACCTCTCTGCCCCCATTACCGATGGTAACAGTTGGCAACTCGGTGCCTTTGCCGCCCACGCCCTTTTTGCAGAAGACCTTCTCGCAAAACCTGAAGAAACAGTTGAAAATGCCATTTGGTTAACAGGCGAGCTAGACCGTGATCTAAATGTGCGCCCTGTTAATCATATCAAAGAAAAACTACTGGCCTCACAAGAGATTTTTGAAAAGCTGCGCGCTGATAATGTGCGCCTTTTCTGCTTTATTCCCGGCGGGGCTGGCCTTGTGCCTGATGATGAGTTTCTTGAAAACTTACATGTAGATGGCGAGCTGCTCCATCTAGAATCCCTGCCCAACATTCAACGCATCATTCAACGCTTTAACCTGAACGATCCCTTACCTGATGAGCTTGAAGAAGAGGATGAAGAGGAAAGTGCTGAGCAAGAGATTGATCTTTACAAGCCTGATCCCAATGCACCGCCCCCCATTAAAGATAATCGTTTTGCAAAAATCATTGCTTTGGTCGTCTGTCTCTTTGCCCTTGGCATTGGGCTTTACCTTCAGTTTGAAGACAATATCATCGCCTTGCGCGCAGGCAGCCTGAAACTTGGTATTTCTGAGCTACGCGCCAATGCCAATCAGGGCTGCCAGGCCCCTGATACCATCCCGCTCATGCGCGATGGGCAAAGCTTCCCATCAAGTTCGCTTAACGGCCTATGTGCTTTGGAAATTTCGGTGAATAACATCGGCGCGCCTGCCTATATGTGGGCCTTTGCCCAGCGTTTAAGCGATGGGCATTTCCTGCTGGCTGATCGTGAAGGATTGATGCAAGCCCAAATGCAAAAAGGCCTCATCGGCTGGCGTATGATTTTGCCGAAAAACATTCATAACTCTATTGATTACCGTGTGGTTGCCCTCGCGTCCAGCAGCCCATTAAGCGAAGCGGTTAATCGCATGTTGCGCACAAGTTTTGGGGCTAAAAAGCCGGATTGGGAAAAGATCAAAGCCCAATTGGTTGATGAAAAAATCACGGTGATCAGCGCGCATCATTCCCTGCTGCGCTGAGCTAAGGCTGAGCTCAGCCCATAAACTGTTCCTGTAAAATCCGCTCTTCCAGATTATGTTCAGGATCATACAGCACCATGGAATAAAGGCTGCGGTCTTCATAGACCTTCACATTAAGCACATCACGAAACTCGTTAAAATCGGCAGAAACACCCACCGGGCGTTTTTCATCATTGATGATTTCAAAATTAACCGAGGCACTATGGGGCAAAATTGCGCCGCGCCAGCGTCTGGGGCGATAGGCTGAAATCGCCGTAAGGGCCAAAACCCCCGCACCCAAAGGCAAGATCGGGCCATAGGCTGACATGTTATAAGCCGTTGAGCCTGCAGGTGTTGAAATCAACAGACCATCACAGACCATTTCATCAAGACGCACGACACCATCGACACTGACGCGGATGTGTGCTGCTTGGCCTGTTTCGCGAAAAAGCGAGACCTCGTTAAAGGCAATGGCTTCATGGATTTTGCCGCCCTTACATTGCGCTTCCATGCGCAAAGGGTGGATTTCAAAGGATTCCATGCGTGAAATCCGCTCCATTAAGTCATCTTCGCGATATTCATTCATCAAAAACCCGACAGATCCCCGGTTCATACCAAAGACAGGTTTATTAAGATGCAGATATTTATGAAGGGTGCGCAACATATAGCCATCCCCGCCCAAGGCCACAATGACATCAGCCTTATCTGGGGTAACATGGTCATACATACCGCATAAACGCGACATTGCATCTTGTGCGGTATCTGATTTTCCAGCAACAAATGCAATTTTGGGATCAGCCATCTGCCTCATCCTTCAGTGAAGTTTCGCCCTAATATGACTCAGCTTTAGCCGCCTGTCACGCTCATATGACGATTAAGTGCCGGACCGTCGCGGCCTTCTTCAATAATAAACTCATGGCCTTCTGGTTTCAGGTTCAAGGCTTTATCAATAGCGGCTTGTAATGGCTCGTTACTTTCACTAGAGCGCACCACCTCGCGCAAGTCCACATTGCCATCTTGGCCCAAGCACATATAAAGCACGCCCTTACAGGTTAAGCGCATGCGGTTACAGCTTTCACAAAAACCGTGGCTAAGTGGTGTGATAAAACCAATGCGATTGCCTGTTTCTGCCACATCGACAAAACGCGCAGGCCCACCCGTTACATAATCCGTATCCGAAATTGTCCATCTTTTTGAAATACGTTCGCGCACTTCAGTCAGTGGTAGGTAATGATCAACGCGCGAGCCACCAATTTCACCCAACGGCATGGTTTCAATAAAGGTCAGGTCAAACCCGTTATCCCCAACAAATTCCAGTAAATCATCAAGTTCTTCATCGGTCTGGCCTTTAAGCGCCACCGTGTTGATTTTGACTTTCAGCCCGGCCTTTTTGGCAGCTTCCAAGCCGTTTAGCACCGTATCAAGCTTGCCATGGCGGGTAATATCGGCAAAACGCTGCGCGTCTAAGGTATCAAGCGAGACATTAATGCGACGCACACCGTATTTAACCAAATCATCGGCATATTTGGTCAATTGAGAGCCATTTGTCGTAAGCGTAAGCTCTTTAAGCGCCCCTGTCTCTAAATGGCGGCTGAGCTGTTTTATCAAATCCATTACGCCACGGCGCACAAGCGGCTCGCCGCCCGTTAAGCGAATTTTCGTCACACCGCGATTGATAAAGGCGGTGCAGATACGTTCCATCTCTTCAAAAGACAGGATTTCTTGGCGCGGTAAAAACGTCATATCTTCTGCCATACAATAGGTACAGCGAAAATCACAACGATCTGTGATAGAGACACGTAAATATGTAATGGTGCGACCGAAGGTATCCTTCATGGCAAAACTCGACGTCCTGTTTATTTTCGACAATTTGTACCTGATTGCCATAGTACCCTAAATAACTTAGGTCAAAAACCAGCAATAAGTAGGGGTATTTTATTCTTGACGAAAAGCATCCCTGTTTCGCACAGCTTGCCCCTAGGCCTTGACTGTATGACCATGATTAAGCGGCCCATGGCCTGAGCCATATCCCGGTGCGGTTCTAATGGCTTCAAAAACATAGTCTTTTGCCCGTTGTACAGACTCAACCACTGTTAGTCCTTGAGCAATTCCACAGGCAATGGCTGAGGCGGTTGTGCAGCCTGTACCGTGGGTATGGCGGCTTTGGATGCGCTTGCCTGAAAAGTGATGGCTCCCCCCACCAGCTTCAAATAAATAATCGGTCACTTGCTCGCCCGTTTCATCCAAATGCCCGCCCTTCATCAACACAGCTTTGGGTCCCAACTCGAACAGCTTCTCAGCAGCTTTTGCCATATCATCTGCTGTCATAACGCTTATGCCGGTTAAGGCTTCGGCTTCTGGTACATTGGGGGTGAGCATGGTTGCGCGCGGGATCAGGCGGGTTTTTAGTGCTGCCATGGCTTCTTGAGCCAGCAAGGAGGCCCCGCCTTTTGCCACTATGACCGGATCAACCACCATGGGGATGTCCATATCGAGCTCATCTAACACATCACAAATGGCATGGATGGTGGCAGGTTGGCTTAACATACCTGTTTTGATGCAATCCGCACCCAAATCGCTCAGCACAACACGGATTTGTTCTTTAATGAAATCAGCTGGCACATCATGAATAGCGCTAACACCTTGGGTATTTTGTGCCGTCAGGGCTGTAATGGCTGTCATCCCATAGCCACCAAGGCAGGTAACGGTCTTAAGATCAGCCTGAATGCCTGCCCCGCCACCACTGTCAGAACCAGCGATGATCAGCACGCGCCCCTTCATGCCACAGCCGTAACCGCAGCAACGATATCATCAACCACTTGTTCCACCAGTTGCGAATCTTGGCCTTCCGCCATCACGCGGATTAAAGGTTCTGTGCCGGATTTGCGGATCAACACACGACCTGAGCCATTAAGACGGTCTTCACCTGTTGAAATCGCCTGTTTTACGCTGTCTTCATCCAGTGGATAGCTATCCGCCCCATAACGTACATTCTTTAAAATCTGCGGGTAAGGCTCAAACAATTTACACACCTGTGAAGTCGGTTTGCCCTGTTCAATAACCACGGCGAGTACTTGAAGGGCGGCGACAAGGCCGTCCCCTGTTGTGGCATAATCACCTAAAACAATATGGCCGGATTGCTCACCACCTACGTTAAAGCCATCTGAACGCATTTTTTCAACCACATAGCGATCACCCACTTTGGTGCGCTCAAGGCTAAGGCCATTGCCTTCAAGGTATTTTTCCAAGCCCATATTGGACATGACGGTTGCAACCAAGCCGCCGCCTTTTAACAGGCCGCGCTTATGCATATGAGTTGTCACCAGCCCCATGATCTGATCACCATCAACCACTTGGCCTTTTTCATCACAAATGATCACACGATCCGCATCACCATCTAGCGCAATACCGATATCCGCATTATGGGCGATCACCTGTTCGCTCAATGTGCTGGTTGAGGTCGAACCGCACTCTTTATTGATGTTAAAACCGTTTGGCGCAACCCCAACCGGGATTACTTCTGCGCCCAATTCCCACAAGACTTCCGGTGCAACCTTATAGGCCGCCCCGTTGGCACAATCGACCACGATCTTAAGCCCATCAAGGCGTAAATCATCCGGGAAGGTATTTTTGGCAAATTCCACATAGCGCCCAGAGGCATCTTCCAAACGTTTAGCACGGCCCAATTTTTCAGGGGCTACAAACATGGAAGAAAGATCACTTCCAATCAGTTCTTCAAGCTTAAGCTCAACCTCATCGGGCAGCTTATAACCATCAGGACCAAACAACTTAATGCCGTTATCATAAAACGGGTTATGAGAGGCTGAAATCATCACCCCAAGATCACAACGCATGGAATCTGTTAACATGGCAACCGCAGGCGTGGGCATAGGGCCAACCAGTAACACATCCATCCCCATGGCGGTGAAACCAGCAACAAGTGCAGGTTCGATCATATAACCGGAAAGACGGGTATCTTTACCAATCACCACACGGTGGCGGTGATCCCCACGCACGAAATAATGCCCCGCTGCCATCCCGACTTTCATAGCGATTTCTGCCGTCATCGGATGCAGGTTGGCGGCCCCGCGAATACCGTCTGTGCCAAAGAGTTTACGTGTCATCTAGATGTTCGATTCTGTTCGTGGATAACTGTTAAATAAGGTTTAGCATCTCACGATTCGCAGATCAAATACATTCCCACACATCAAGGGCCTGCTTGGTCTGTGCCACATCATGAACGCGCACGAGCTGCACACCTGCTTGCGCAGCTTGAAGGGCAGCAACCAAAGAACCGGGCAAACGGTCTTTTGCCGCCACATCACCACAGATTTTGGCAATAAAGCTTTTGCGCGATGCCCCAAGAAGCACACTACAGCCCAGACCATGGTAAAGTGCCAACTGGTTCATGATCTCCATATTGTGATCCAGCGTTTTGCCAAAGCCAATACCCGGATCGACACAGATATTTTCACGCTTTAAGCCAGCATTTTCACACGCGCGCACCCGTTCATGAAGATAGTCATAAATATCAAGCACGCAGTCTTCGTAAATGGGGTTTTCCTGCATGGTCTGGGGCTCACCTTGCATATGCATAAGCATGACCGGCACATCAAGTTCAGCGGCCACTTCAAGCGAGCCTTCCCCTTCTAAAGCCGTGACATCATTAATAATATCAGCCCCCGCATTAATGGCGGCGCGCATCACCGCACTGTGGCGGGTATCAATGGAAATTTTTACCCCTAAGTCTTTAATCCCCTTAATCACTGGAATGACGCGTTTTAATTCGTCTTCACGCGCAACAGCAGCTGCGCCCGGTCGAGTTGACTCGCCGCCGATATCAAGGATATCCACGCCTGCTGCGACCATTTCCTTGGCATGGGCAATGGCAACTTCAGGATTATAATTATCCCCGCCATCTGAAAAACTATCGGGCGTGACATTCACAATCCCCATAATGAGCGGACGTTTTTCAACCTTAAGCCCGGCAAAAGAGGGACGAGGTATTTCACAATGTTCAAGCAGTTTACCTACTTGTACAATCACGTCTTCACCCTCATTTTCAGCCCAAACCATCAAATCACTTTGACTGGCTTTAAAACGCTGAACCTCACCTTTTATGCGAAGAGAGAGCTCATAAAGAGGATAGTCAAAACGGCCTTGGCGAAAGCGTGCAAGCGGGCGCAGGTAAATCATTTTTCCAAGGTCGCACTCAGGCGTGCAAAACCCGCGCGGCAGTGCGCTTAGATTAAAATCTTTTTCATAAACAGTCATAGGATTTCCCCTAAAAACAAATGAGCCCCTGCAAAAACAGGGGCTCATAAATACCTATTTTCACAGGTAAAGTTTACTCACCAGGCTGTGGTTCTGGCTCAACACCATTATCATCAGAGGAGTCTTTCTTATGACCTGCTGTTGGAATGGAGCTGCGGCGCTTGCCGTCCCCATTTGCCGAACCATTCCCACCTTGCTGAGGTGGTTTGCCATCAATCAGGTCTTTAATCTCATCACCTGTGAGTGTTTCATATTCAATGAGACCATCACCGATGATATCCAATTCATTGCGATATTTAGTGAGGATTTCAGTTGAATGCTCATAAGCGGTTTCAATGATCTGGCGCACTTCTGAATCAATGGCTTTTGCCGTTTCTTCAGAGTTATTCTGCGTTTGCGTCACGGAATGACCAAGGAAAACTTCCTGTTCATTCTCGCTATAAGCAATCGGGCCAAGCTTCTCAGACATGCCCCATTCCATAACCATATGTTTGGCCATGTTTGTGGCTTGCTTGATATCGTTTGAGGCACCCGTTGTGACCTTATCTTTACCAAAGACCAACTCTTCAGCAACACGACCACCCATGGCAACAACCAAATCAGCACGCAGTTTTTCCGTGGAAAGAGAAACACGGTCTGCTTCTGGCAGGCGCATCACCATACCAAGCGCGCGACCACGTGGAATGATGGTGGCTTTATGGATTGGATCAGAGGCTTCCATATGAAGGGCACATAAGGCGTGACCCGCTTCGTGGAAGGCTGTGAGTTTTTTCTCTTCTTCCGACATGACCATAGATTTGCGCTCAGCACCCATCATGACCTTGTCTTTGGCATCTTCAAACTCTGCATTTGTGACCAGACGCTTGTTGCGACGCGCAGCCAAAAGGGCGGCTTCGTTAACAAGGTTGGCAAGGTCTGCACCAGAAAAACCAGGCGTGCCGCGTGCAATTGTATGAGGATCAACATCCGGGCCTAAAGGCACTTTCTTCATATGTACAAGAAGAATATGTTCACGGCCTTGGATATCTGGGTTTGGCACCACAACTTGGCGGTCAAAACGACCCGGGCGCAACAAAGCAGGGTCCAAAACGTCAGGACGGTTGGTCGCTGCAATCAGGATCACACCTTCATTATCGGTAAAGCCATCCATTTCAACCAGCAACTGGTTGAGCGTTTGCTCACGCTCATCATTACCACCGCCAAGACCGGCACCACGATGGCGACCCACCGCATCGATCTCGTCAATGAAGATGATACAAGGCGCATTCTTTTTACCTTGTTCAAACATGTCACGAACCCGCGATGCACCAACACCAACAAACATTTCAACAAAGTCAGAACCGGAAATCGTAAAGAACGGAACGTTGGCTTCACCTGCAATGGCGCGTGCCAGCAGTGTCTTACCTGTCCCCGGAGGGCCAACCAGCAGACAACCGCGTGGAATTTTACCACCAAGGCGTTGGAACTTGCTTGGATCTTTTAAGAATTCAACAACTTCTTCCAATTCCTGCTTGGCTTCTTCAATGCCTGCAACATCTTCAAATGTCACGCGGCCTTGCTGTTCAGTAAGCTGGCGCGCTTTGGATTTACCAAAGCCCATGGCTTTGCCGCCACCGCCTTGCATCTGGCGCATGAAGAAAATCCAGACACCTATCAACAACAGCATAGGGAACCAGCTGATCAGGATCGAGAAGAATGAAACGCTATCATCCTTTGGCATCGCCGTGATCTTGACCCCTTTGTCACGCAAAGTGGTGATCAGGTTCGGATCGTTTGGCGTGTAAGAATGGAACTTGATGCCGTCACGATATGTACCCGTAATCGTATTGTCCTGAATGGTAACTTCCTGGACTTTGCCTTCTTCCACTGCATCAATGAAAGTAGAGAACGGTACAGTCGACTGGTCCATATGCTGGTTAGAGCTTTGGAACAGATTGAACAGCGCAAAGATCAACAGTGCGATGATGACCCACAGCGCTAGGTTCCTGCTAAAGTTCACGTTTGAATTCCTTTTCGTCGTATACTCAATTCGTTGTGAATTAGAGATAAGCTATTTTCAGCCTTGCGCAAGGCGAAACTTATGAAAATAGCCGTTTTTTAGCAATTAAAGCTAAATCCACCTCAAATGACTCATTTTCACGCACATAGTCCAAATGCGGTACAGCCAGAACACCCTTGTCATCCCAGAAGGAAATCAGGCTATAAAGCACAGGCTTAACCAAAGGCGATTGACGTAACGTCTCATCACATTTGATAATCTCAGCCCAGCCATCTTGACCTAACATACGCACGTAATATGCTGATTTAGAATGATGATTATCAATTTGATAGATGTTTGATGATACTTCGTTTAAACGCACTTCGCGACAAACTAAAATATCCTCACCCTGATTTATCCAGCGACAACCCATCAAGGTTGCGTCCTGTTTGGCTAATAGTTTCCCCAAAAGCTTTTGTAATTTTTCAAATCGTGGCGGGTAAATTTCACCGCTTATCGCCATACCGATTCGCGATAAGCACCTTAAGATAACTTCTTCTTCACCTTGACTAAGGGCTGAGTGGGAAAACTCACCATATGCTTCTTCAAATAAACGAAAATTCTGCGCAAGCCAGTCCTGAGACAGCCGTGTCATCACGCCACTAACACGCTGCATAGTGCCTGCGGTCTGGCTTAAACGGTGTGGCGTTAAGCCAAGTTCAGCCAAAGCCCCCATGGCTTTTCGCATTTTCACCCGCTCAAAGGCGGTATTTTCATTTGACGGGTCTTCAATCCAGCTTTGATTTCGCTCTTCAAGATAAGAGACAAGGCTGGCTTTAGGTACAGTTAAAAGGGGGCGCAAAAGCCTGAGATGCCCCCTTTGCGTCACAGGTTTCATAGCAGAAAGCCCATCAACACCGCTGCCACGGGCCAAACGTAACAAGAAGGTTTCGGCCTGATCATCTTGATGATGCGCTAAAAACAGGTCCGAAATATCATGATCAATACAAAAATCTTGCATCAACTGATAGCGCAGCTCGCGCGCAGCCGCCTGAATATCACTTTTAGGGGCTTCACTCGTCCCTGTTAAAATATGATGCTCAACATTATAATGCGATAAAGCTTGAGAAACCCACTGGCATTCGCCTTCAGCCTCTGCCCGCAAGCCATGATTTACACTGAGGGCAATAAGTTTTTTGCCATGTTGTACAGCCCACTCAGCACAGAGCAAGCAAAGTGCAAGACTATCCGCCCCGCCTGATACAGCCACAGCAAATCGTTTCCCCACCGTGGGCAGGGCCACCATTAGATGAGAAAATTCATCCGTTCCTAGTTGCATTTTGCCGAAGAACGCTCACGCTCAAGCGTTTTGGACAGATGAGCTGGCATTTTTGGGAAATCAGCACGTAGTTTACCAAATGTCGCGCAAGCCTCACGTAATTTTTCCATACGTGTCAAAGACATACCAAGCTTTAACAAGCTATCAGGTGCCTTGGCCCCACGAGAAGACTTTTGATAACCTTCAAGGAAGGTGGAAGCTGCTTGGGCGTAGTTGCCCTGCACATAATAGGTTTCCCCCAACCAATAGCGCACATTGCCTGTTAGCTTATGGTCCTTATTTGTTTCCAAGAAGGACTTAAAGTTTTTCTCTGCATTCACAAACTCACCACGCATGAGCATTTGGCGCGAGCTTTGATAAAGCGCTTCAGGGTTTAGCTGGACAGTCTCAGTCGCCGCAGGGGCTGGCGTTGTTGAAACCGGTGCTGGTGTTGGTGATGGCTTATTTGCCAAAGAAGGATTCTTAAGATCAGAGCCAGATAATGTGCCCAATGTACCGGGCTTAGTGCCCGTCACTTGTTGGGCTGGGGCTTGCCCGCTTGGTGGGGCCAATTGCTGACCGCTCATACCACTTGGTAATTTCACTTGGCCTTCTGTGCCTGTTTGCCCAAGGGCGTTTTGCGGCTGACCTGTAGGCGTACCACCTTCAAGGGCTGTCAGGCGATAATCAATATCGACAATCAGCTTGTCCAAACGCGTGGTCATTTGCGAAATGCGATATGAAGTTTCCTCAATCTGGCCTGTCATTTGGCGCATCTGGCTTTCCAGCTCATTAATGCGCACACTAAGACGCGCGCCTAACGGGCCAGAAACATCCTCACCCGCGCTTGGGGTGATGGAAGAACTTTCTGAACCACTTGTGCGATAGACTTTTAAGTTCAGCGCTTTGATGTCACGATCCATTCTTTCCAGACGATCCATTAAGGCTTGCATATCTGCATCCTGCGCCATGGCGGGCATGGCGCTCGCTATCACGAGGAATGTTGTCGTAAGGAGTGTCTTGAAAGATATCTTCATGGTAATCAAACCTGCATCAAATTTCGCGTTTCAGCCTTTGTGCCTTTTCTTGCACAAAAAAACAAGGCGTTTGCCACAAGATATGCAGCAAACGCCTTATTCGAAGTCTTTTAGGGTAAATTCCTAGAAATTAGGAACCAGCGCCCATAGACACAACAGTCACAGAGCGACGGTTTTGAGCCCAAGCCGCTTCATTGTGGCCCAGTGCTACCGGACGTTCTTTACCAAAAGAGATTGTTTTGACGCGCATTGCATCAACGCCAAGACTTACCAAAAATTCTTTGGCAGCATTCGCGCGGCGCTCACCGAGTGCCAAGTTATATTCACGTGTACCGCGTTCGTCGCAGTGACCTTCGAGCGCGATTGTCGCGTTCGGGTATTTTTTCAACCACATAGCTTGCTTTTCCAAAGTGGAACGAGCATCAGCTGTGAGGTTGTACTGATCAAAGCCGAAGAACACACGGTCACCGACATTAACAACGAAATCTTGAGCTGTACCAGAAGCTGGGCCCAGTTTTTGAGCAGCAGCTGCACCAGAAGCATTTGCACCATCTTGTGGTGCGGTTTCACAAGCAGCGAGAAGGGCTACAGCACCAACCAGACCGAGAAACTTACGCATGAGCAATCCCCTTGTAGGACTATTATATTTTAACCATTAAATTAACCAGACCTTACGACGCGCCCCCTGTAAATAAGAAATACGTCCATAGCCTTGGCAAAGACTATATGCGCACCTTTCTAAGGAATCAAGGGGGACCACGCAGGATCTGATCCTTCAAGCGGCGTAATCATCTCTCTTTCGTTATATCCAGTCAAATCAACACTATAAAGTTTGGTTGTTTTTTCACCCCCGCGAAGGGTTTCTCTAAAGAACATCAAAACGCGTCCATTGGGCGACCACGTTGGGCTTTCGACCAGATAACCATCGGCTAACAGACGCTCACCAGACCCGTCTGTACGCATCACACCAATGTAGAATTTACCCTGTAACATTTTTGTAAAAGCGATTAAATCACCACGCGGTGACCACACCGGTGTAGCGTACCGACCCTTGCCAAAACTGATACGACGGACATTTTTTCCATTCGAATCCATAACATAGATCTGCTGAGAGCCCCCGCGATCGGAGTTAAATGTGATCTGATCCCCATCAGGTGAGTAGCTTGGCGAGGTATCAATGGAGGAATGACGGGTCAAACGGCGTGCTTGTCTGGTGGCAATATCCATGGTGTAAATATCGGAGTTGCCATCTTTGGCCATGGACATAATGACCTTGGTGCCATCAAAAGAAAAACGCGGGGCAAAGGTCATGCCCGGAAAATCCCCTAACAGGGCTTGTCTGCCTGAATCGATATTAAACAGATAGACCCGCGGGGTGTTCTTATAATAGGAAAGATAGGTAATTTCTTGCAAGGTCGGAGAAAAACGTGGTGTCAGCACCATATCGGCACCATCGGTCAGAAAGCGGTGGTTCGCCCCATCCTGATCCATTATCGCGAGGCGTTTTACACGGCGGTTTGCAGGGCCGCTTTCAGCCACATAAACCACGCGGGTATCAAAATAGCCGCTTTCCCCCGTAATGCGTTGATAAATGGTATCTGCAATAATATGGGCCACACGACGCCAGTTATCTGCAACCGTATTATAGGCAAGCCCGACCATCTGCTTTTCCGCAAACACATCCCATAGGCGGAACTGGATCGCCAGCTCCCCATTGGCTTGAGGAACCGCATGGCCCTGTACCAAGGCTTGGGCATTTAAAATACGCCAATCCCCAAAACGCGGCAGGGTCGTCATGGTTAGTTCTTTTTGAATAAACGCATTTTCATCAATGGGACGAAACAGGCCGGAACGTTCCAAGTCTGCTGAAATCACACGGGCAATCTGCTGACCGATCTGTGCGGCCTCTGGGTTATCCCCGGTAAATTCCACCACCGCCAACGGCATAGGCTCAACACGGCCCTGTGTAATATCGACCCGTAGTTCTGCCAAGGCCGGAAAGGCTGACAAAATAACGGCAAAAACGGCGAGAAAACGCACAGCAAACTTCATTACGAAAATCCTATAAAACATGTTTCATGGAAGATACGCAGGATTGTTTCAGATGCCAAGCCCCAATGTCTCGTCATCCAGATATCACAAAGACTAGACACCAGCCTGCGCCAGTGTGACACATGACTTAAAGCCCAAGCAACTCGCGCGGGTCAAAGACCAGTGTCAAGTCGCGCCATTGACCATATGTTTCTGGAGAAAGCGGATAAGGCCAGCAGCGGCGGTTGTTTACCGCCCGAAGCGCGCTTTCAGCAGCTGCGCGATAAAACGGGTCAGATAAGTTACTGCGCGAGCCAATAGAGGCCGCACGTGGTGTGGCATCCGGGTTCATGGTCACTTCGATCTCAATCTTGAGGTTTTCAGCCTCACGCGCCCCAATGGGCGGGTTCCAGCATTGGGCAATATGTTGGCGAAGCGCATCAATTTCCGACATGCTCACCTTTTTATTAGGATCACTAAACTTACTTGGCTTTTTAATGGCTTCTTGAATTTCTTTTGCCAAATCATCCAGTTTGAACTGCTCTTGTTCTTTCTTTTCCACAACCTTGGGCGTTTCTTTCAACGTTGGGGCGAGGTTTTTCATCAAAGAATCAAAATCGTTCTTTTTCGGGGGCTTGGGCTTTCTGGCCAGCTTCACCGTTTTTACCCGTGGCTTAGGCTTAGAAACCTCTTTCTTAGGCTCTTTTTTCTTTGGCTTTGGCTTGGACTTTTTATCCGGAATGATCTCAGCTTCGGCCTCTGGTTCCGGCTCGGGCTTGGCAGGGGCTGGCGGTGGTGGCTTGGGCTTTGCTTTTTTCGGCTCAGGCTTTTTCACGTCCGGCTTTTTTGCCTTAGGCGTTGGGGCTGGCACATTTGAGATATCATCAATATTGACGACTTCCACCACAATAGGTGGCTCCACAATCAATTCATTATCGGGCAACAACGGAATACCGAAGTAAGCCACCAGAATCACAAAAACGTGAAACAGAAACGATATGAAAAGACTGCTGCGCATCAGATATTATTATTTCTTTTTACTAGTATCAGGATTGCGCGCAATCAGCGCAACCTTGGTAAAGCCAGCCTGATTGAGAACACCCATGACCCGCATCACCGTGCCATAATCGATATTCTCATCACCACGCACGAAAATACGCACATCTTGATTGTTCTTGCTGATTTCAAGCAATAACGGCGCAAGACCTGTCAGTTCAACCTGTGTGTCCTGAACGAAATAATTGCCATCTTTATCAATGCTGACCGCCAAAGGCTCATCTTGGCCCTGAATTTCACCTGCTTTTGTTTTGGGCAGATCAACTTCTACTCCAACAGTAAGCAAAGGTGCGGTCACCATAAAGATCACCAGCAACACCAGCATGACATCAACCATGGGCGTGACGTTGATTTCAGACATTTGTGCTGAAGACCGTCTGCGCCCATAATGGCCTTTATTGCGTCTTTGATTTAAAGAAGCCCCCATGGTCCTTACTTCTTTTCATCCAGTTGACGAGACAGGATTGCACCAAATTCGCCAGAAAAACTATCAAGGCGACCAGCATAACGATCCAGATCACGACTGAGTTTGTTATAAGCAACTACAGCCGGGATCGCCGCAACCAGGCCAAGGGCCGTTGCAAACAAAGCTTCTGCAATACCAGGGGCCACAACCGCGAGCGTGGTATTTTTGGTTTGGGCAATGGCGGTAAAGGCATTCATAATGCCCCATACCGTTCCAAACAGGCCAATAAAGGGGGCCGTGGAACCTGTTGAAGCCAGAAATGTCATGCTTTTTTCAACACGTTCCATTTCACGACCAACCGTAATTTGCATGACGCGATCCACACGGTCTTGCAAGCGCGTGCGCATTTCATCACCACTATTTTTGTTTTTGGCCTGCGTGCGACGTACTTCGCGCATGGCGGTTACAAAAACAGCTGTCATCGGGTCTTTGGGCTGGTTGCCTTGCGCATCATAAAGCTGATCAAGGGACTGGCCCGACCAGAATTTATCTTCAAAGCCATCGGCGAGTTTATTGAGCTTGCGCAGGCGCACAACCTTGTCAAAAATAATCGCCCAACACCAGATAGAGGCCAGCAACAGCCCGACCATCACAGCCTGAACCACAATATCTGCACGCATAAATAGACCAAGCATACTTAAATCCGGCGCTGTGACAGACCCTGCCAATACCGCGGCTTCGACCACGTTAGCTTCCATGGTTTTCCCCTAACATCTCTTTGAAAATTTTCCGTATATTTTGCGGAATGGGCATAGGACGCCCTTCAAGGTGAATACAAGCTACCCGAACTTTTACAGAAACTAAAGTCTCTTCACCACGTTTAAGTTGTTGTTCCATCTCAAGCGAGGCTCCGCCCAGCTTGACCAACTCTGTATGGACTTCAAGTAAATCGTCTAATCTGGCGGGTTTGCGATAATCTGCTTCGGCTTTGCGCACCGCAAAGGCAATGCGATCATTTTCCAATAATTCTGACTGTTTAATGCCAAAATGGCGCAAAAATTCCGTGCGCGCACGCTCTGCAAACTTAAAATAATTGGCGTAATACACAATCTCGCCCGCATCCGTATCTTCATAATAAATACGGATGGGGAAAATGAATGTTGAACCCTCTAGGCGGCCTTGTGTCATTCCTTGTCAGTCCTTTTAAGTAAATCCATTTGGGCAGCCTCGCGTCCCTTTGGGGCTTCAAGGCCCAAATGACGATAGGCCATTTCTGAGAGCATGCGCCCGCGTGGTGTGCGCATTAAAAGCCCTTGCTGGATCAAATAAGGTTCGATCACTTCTTCAATGGTATCGCGTTGTTCTGAAAGGGCTGCTGCCATGGTTTCAACCCCCACAGGACCACCGCCGTAATTATCACAAATACATTTAAGATAACGTCGGTCCATTTCATCAAGACCGCGATGATCCACTTCTAAACGGTTTAAAGCCCCATCGGCGCAGGCTGCATCCACCGGACTTACCCCTGCAACCATGGCAAAGTCACGTACCCGGCGCAGCAAGCGCCCGGCGACACGTGGCGTTCCACGTGCGCGTTTGGCAATTTCATGGGCACCATCAGACGTCATTTCCATATCCATGATGCGCGCACCGCGCGTAACGATCTCTTCTAATTCATCAACTTCATAAAAATTCATGCGCAGCGGAATACCAAAGCGATCACGAAGTGGCGTTGTGATTAAGCCTGAGCGCGTGGTTGCCCCCACAAGGGTAAAAGGCGGCAAATCAATACGCACAGAACGCGCAGCTGGCCCCTCCCCAATGATCAAATCCAGCTGGAAATCTTCCATAGCGGGATAGAGCACTTCTTCAATCGCAGGGTTTAAGCGGTGAATTTCATCAATAAACAACACATCATGCGCCTGAAGATTGGTCAACAGCGCAGCTAAATCACCCGCTTTTGCAATTACAGGGCCCGAGGTTGCGCGAAAGCCAACACCAAGCTCACGCGCGACAATCTGCGCCAAGGTGGTTTTACCCAAGCCCGGGGGGCCATAAAACAACACATGGTCCATGGCATCGCCACGTACTTTTGTCGCTTCAACAAAAATCCTTAGATTTTCGCGCACCTGTTTTTGACCGATAAATTCTTCCAAGGCCAAAGGGCGCAAAGAACTTTCAGGACTATCTTCCATACTGCGCTCAGAAGAGACGACGCGTTCTTCCTCATCATACATGATATATGTCCATCATCATAATAAAGATAACTCCGCCAAGGCTTCACGGATCAGGTCTTGTAACTGCCCTTCCCCGCCAAGCTTTTTATTGGCCTTAGACACCGCAGCCAAGGCTTCTGAGCGACCATAGCCCAAATTAACCAAAGCAGAGGCTGCTTCCACTGGTGCCCCACCAAAGCTTGGCGTCCCTCCTTGTGAAGAGCTATCGGCACCTGCTGAGGATGTTGGGCTTAAGGCAATGGCACCGGCTTTGTCTTTTAATTCAGTTAAAATACGCGTTGCCACTTTTGGCCCGACCCCGTTGGCCTGTGTCAGGGCTTTTTTATCCTGCGCGGCAATGGCATGAACGATATCTTCAGCAGATAAGGCCGATAAAAGTGCCAGACCAACCTTGGCCCCGACCCCTTGTACAGTTGTGAGCAGTTTAAACCAGTCACGCTCAGCCGCATCGGCAAAACCATAAAGATGGATATGGTCTTCGCGCACATGGGTTTCGATCAAAAGCGAGCAGGCTTCCCCCACCTTGGCTAATTTTGCCAATGTTTTAGAGGAGGCAAACACAAGATAGCCCACCCCATTCACATCCAGAACAACCCAATCTTCACCCAGACTATCCACAAGGCCTTTTAATTTCGCAATCATTTCAAGGCTCCCCATTTATCCGGTGTGTTGCGATGCTGGGCATGGCATATGGCCACCGCCAGTGCATCTGCTGCATCGGCATTTTCAATTTTTGCCGCAGGTAAAAGTGTTTTCACCATCATCTGGACCTGTTCTTTTTGCGCATGGCCTGCCCCCACCACGGTTTTCTTTACTTGGTTGGGGGTATATTCACACACATTTAGGCCCGCACGTGCGGGTGTCAACATCACCACACCGCGGGCTTGGCCCAGTTTCAAGGTTGAATTGGGGTTTTTATTCACGAAGGTTTCTTCAACGGCTGCTTCAATGGGACCGAAGCGTTTAATCACCTCTTCGATCCCTTCATAAAGCTGCACCAGACGTTCAGCGAGGGGAAGTTTGGCATTTGTCTTGATCGCACCATCAGCAATATAGCTCATTCGGTTACCATCAATATCGATGATGCCCCATCCGGTGATACGCAACCCCGGATCCAACCCCAATAATCGCATGAATTAGCCTGCCAGATTTGCCATGACGTCGTCAGACACTTCCATATTGGTGAAGACTTCTTGAACATCGTCCAAATCTTCCAGTGCCTCAACCAACCCCATCAGGCTTTCTGCTTTATCCGCATCAAGTTCTGTTGTGTTGGTTGGTTTCCAATCCAGTGACGCCCCTTTGGCATCGCCAAACTGTTTCACCAATTCATCAAGAACGGCGTGCAGCTCATCGGGCTCACAAGAAATTTCGTGAATGTCATCACTAGATTCGACTTCTGTCGCCCCTGCTTCAAGGCCAGCTTCAAACATGGTGTCTGCATCTGTTACATCAGCAGCATATGTAATTAAGCCACGACGTGCAAAAGAGAACGCAACAGAACCAGTTTCACCAAGGTTGCCGCCACGTTTTGTAAATGTGGAGCGCACATCAGAGGCAGAACGGTTTTTATTATCGGTCAGACATTCAACGATAACGGCAACGCCACCGGGGCCATAGCCCTCATAGCGCATTTCAACGTAATTATCGCCATCCATCTCGCCTGAGCCTTTTTTAACGGCCCGCTCGATGTTGTCTTTAGGCATGGAGGCGCCTTTCGCTGCCGCAATGGCGGTACGAAGACGCGGGTTCATATCCGGGTCAGGCGTTCCCATCCCGGCTGCAACCATGATTTCTTTGGATAATTTTGCAAATTCTTTAGCGCGTTTTTTGTCTTGCGCGCCTTTGCGGTGCATGATGTTTTTAAACTTGGAATGGCCTGCCATGATCCTACACTTAATCTTTGGTTTATATAGAAAATGATGAGAATTGCATCTCTGGGGATTCTCTTAGCACAGGTTGGCCTCAACAAACAACGCACAGCTTGAATCATTTCATTTTTTTCACTAAAGTATCGGTTAACAATTTTATGATACTACTTTCGTACAAGACCATTACGATAGTTAGGTTAAATATTTGAAAAAACGACGTTTACTTTGAGCTAAGTCACGTTTTTTTTCTATAATTACGCCTATCTAATGTGCAATAAACGTGACGGGGATATTTATATTTTTCCCGCCAAATAAAAATGTCACTAAAGCTGTACCAGCAGGTTTGAGGCTAAACCAATAAGAACGGATATTTAAATGACTCTGTCGAATATCAAAATCTCAGTAAAACTTCCGGCAATTCTCGTTGTCTTAACTCTTGTGTCAATTTTGATCACCGGAATGCTTGCCTATTTCAAATCCGCCGACAACATGACCGTTGTGGCAGAAGACAATATGGTAACCCTGATTGATAGCCGTAAGGCCGCAATTAAAAACCTGCTTGAAGGTATTCAGCAAGATTTAGGTATCCTGTCCAGCAACCAGATGGTGAAAGACGCCTTGGTTGAGCTTGCCGTTGATTATGAAGATGTTGGTGCTGAGCACGGCAATGCGACCGACTTCCTGCAACAGCAATATGTTGCAAGTAACCCGCATAAAGCGACAGAGCGTGATAAATTGTGGCGCGGTGATACGGAAGATGCCTATCACGACACGCACGAGCGTTACCACGCTTGGTTTCGCCCCCTTACAAAATCACGTCACTATCATGACCTGTTTATTGTAGATGCCAAAGGTAATGTGATCTATTCCGTTTATAAGACGGCCGATTTTGCCACCAATCTTGAAACGGGTAAGTGGAACAAAACAGCTTTCGGTAAGGTTTTCAAAGATATTAAAGATCACGGTGATGATGAAGACTATGTCACCCTCACTGATTTCTCCATCTATGCAGCTGACAACAAACCTGCCAGCTTCATGGGTAGCCCGGTTAAAAACGAAGAAGACGAATTTGTCGGTGCTCTTGTAGTGCGCATGCCGATCAAGCGAATTGATGAAGTCATGCAAAACCCACGCGGTCTTGGCGAAACGGGTGAAACTTACATCATTGGTAAAGACAAGCTGCTGCGCAGTGACCTTCGCCATGTGAAAAACAAAACCATCCTGAAACAGAAAATCGATAATGATGCGGTTCAACAAGTTCTAACAGGTCAATCCGGTATTGTTGAAACAACCGATTATCAAGGCAATGACGTTTTTGCCGCTTACGCACCCCTTAAATTCATGGGGCATACATTTGGCGTGGTTGCTGAAATGTCCCAAGATGAGGTTCTGGAAAGCGTTCATGAAATGCGTACCTTCATCATCGTTGGTGCGGGCCTGACCCTTGCTGTGGTAATCGTCATCGGCCTTGTGGTTGCACGCAACATTGCCACACCGATTGCGGCAATGACAAAAGTGATGCACATTCTGGCTGAAGGTAACCTTCAGGTGAAAATCCTTAAGGATAAACGTTCTGACGAAGTGGGTGAAATGGCAGATGCCCTGCGTATCTTCCGCAAAAACGCCCAAGAAGTTGAACGTCTTCGTGACGAACAAGCTGAAAACCAGCGCAAGGCTGAAGAAAAGCAACGCGTTGTTCTCAATAAAATGGCGGACGATTTCGAAAGCAATGTCTCTGGTGTTGTGGAAGCCGTTGGCACAGCAGCCCAAGATATGGAAGTCACAGCTCAAAGCATGTCTTCTACGGCAGCTGATACGTCTGAGCAATCCAACGTGGTAGCAACCGCGGCTGAACATGCCACAGGCAACGTTCAAACTGTTGCTTCTGCGGCGGAAGAACTTTCTGCTTCCATTAGTGAGATTTCTCGCCAAGTTGAACAATCACGCGATATTGCCAAAGGTGCTGTAGATGAAGCCCAACAGGCAACAAGCACGGTTGAAAGCCTCTCAACAGCAGCCAATAAAGTGGGTGAAGTTGTCGAGTTGATTACATCAATTGCAGAACAGACCAACCTCCTTGCCCTAAACGCCACCATTGAGGCGGCGCGCGCAGGTGAAGCAGGTAAAGGCTTCGCGGTTGTGGCCTCTGAGGTGAAAAACCTCGCTGACCAAACAGCGCGTGCAACAGCAGAGATCACCGAACAGATCGATGCCATGCAGTCTGCAACAAGTAATGCGGTTGGTGCCATTGGCAGCATCGCCCAGACCATTGACAATATGAACGATATTTCATCCAGTATTTCCATCGCTGTTGAAGAACAGGGTACGGCAACGGTTGAGATTTCCAAAAACGTTCAAGAAGCGGCAAACGGTACTGTCGAAGTAACCAAGAACATTGAAAATGTGAACTTGGCTGCAGCAGAAACGGGTAGCGCTGCCAACTTGGTTCTGGAAGCTTCCAGCGGGCTGAACTCCCAAGCGAACTCCCTTAAAGGTGTTGTACAACAATTCCTTCAACAAGTTCGCAGCAACTAAGTTCAGTTTGCTGTACATAAACGAAAAAAGAGGCCCGCTTTTAACCAGCGGGCCTCTTTTTTTATGCTTAATTTATAAAAGCGAGCTTAGCCTTCAGGCACGATTTCAATCAAACGCCCGCCGATGCGCACAGGCGATACACGCGTTGCCAAGCCCGTCTTATCATCGGTTTCTACAAAAACAGCGCATAGGGTTGCCGGACCCTCAGCGGGAGAGAGGCGACCGCTGATCTTTTTTGTAAAACGCTCAATAGGCACGGTCTTTTCCATACCGATTACACTGTCATAATCCCCGCACATGCCTACATCTGTCTGATAAGCTGTGCCTTGGGGTAAAATCTGCGCATCCGCTGTGGGGATATGGGAATGGGTGCCGGCCACCAATGAAACACGCCCATCCAGATACTGGCCCATGGCCATTTTCTCACTGGTGGCTTCTGCATGGATATCGACCAAGCCTGCATGGATATCCTTACCCAATACGTGCTTATCCAAAACAGCCGAGATCATGGAAAACGGATCATCAAGCGGGTCCATAAACAAACGCCCCATGACTTGAGCCACAAAGAACTTTCGCCCATCAGCAAGCTCATAGACATTGATGCCGCGCCCCGGTGTCCCTTCTGGGTAATTCAGCGGGCGCAACAGGCGGGGTTCGTCATCAATAAAATTCATGACCTCGCGTTGGTCCCACGCATGGTTACCAGTGGTGATCACATCCACACCCACATCGTAAAAAGCATCACAAATCTTGCGCGTAATGCCAAAACCATGGGCTGAGTTTTCCCCATTGACGATGACAAAATCCAAGCCCAAACGCTCGCGCAATTGCGGCACGCCGTCTAAGATGGCCTTGCGACCACTTTTGCCCATAACATCACCGCAATACATAAAACGCATTTATCTGTCCTTTAACTTTCTTCTTGAATTTCAATAACCCGTGTGGGGGTGAGGATCCAGTCCATTTTTTGATCAAACACATCCATGGGGATGTGGTCGACTTCCTGCTCATCAAAAGCAACCCCGATGGTTTTAATCTGGGGGTAAGCCTCAAGCGTGCGATCATAATAGCCCCCGCCAAACCCAAGACGCCCGCCTTTTTGATCAAACCCCAATAAGGGAACGAGGGCAAGGTCAGGGATAAGTTCAGCGACGCTTGGTTCGGGCTGTTGTGTGCCATGGGCACCTTTGATCAACACATCTCCGGTTTGCCAGTGCAAAAACACCAAGGGAGCATGTTTTTTTTTCACAATGGGCAGGGCACAGGTGCGGCCCTCAGCCGAAAGCGCATGTAAAAGCGCGCGAACATCAAGCTCCCCTGCCATGGGCCAATAAGCCGCAACTTTTTTATAATCGGTAAAAAGGTCGGTGGAAAAAAAAGTCTCTTTAAGGCGCACATCCTGCCCGCTTAGGGAAATTGATTTCCGCTTAAACAACATTTTTGTGCGCAACTGCGCTTTTTGATCATCCAGATCCAGCACATAACCCCCATGGGTTTTAAAAATTAGAGTGAAGCCACATAAGCCGTGATATTTACTAGGTCCACCATAGGCCTGCCAAAGCAGGTGGGCGCCGTGTAATTACCCCACGAGGTAAACAGGGACAGCTCCCTATGGTATCGTTATTGGCCCCGGGGACTCATGAACACCTACGCACTTCGCAGCCTCACAAAACGCTATATAGTCAGTCTTTGTGAAAATGTCACGTTTCTTCTGAAGTATCATCCACGCTTTGTGACTCACCAGCCTCAAAAACCAGCGGATCATCACCTTCAAGTGTTTTTGCAATTTCTAAGATACGCGCAGTCATACGGTCCAGCTTATCCGCAACCACTTCATCTTTATGGTCACGCACGGCGGCATTATGCTCCACCTTATATGATTCCAGCTCGTCATTTTTTTCACTGAGTTCATCAGCAAGCAACAAGCTGGTCATCACCATCAATCGCGTGTCCCCCAGTTGCCCAACCGCGGCTGCCAATTGGCGCACACGATCATCCACATAACGCCCAAGGCGGGCCAGTTGTGCTTCTTGGCCTTCTTCACAGGCGATTTCATAGCGTCGCCCGTTAATGGTTACAGAAACAGAAGCCATTATTCCTCCTCCTGTAAAACCTGTTCGACATTACCGATGAGCTTTTCCAAACGCGTTGAAAAATCACTATTCATTTCTTTTAAGGAACTATTCTTTTCTTCCAACAAGGCATTCATGCCTTCAAGATCACCAAGCTTTTCATTTAGCTGATCAAACTGGGTGTCATAATCGGCTTCTGCATGGGCTTCTAGGGCTACAGACAAGGCAAGATTATCCTGCTGCAATCCTTCAACTTGAGAATGCAGTTTATCAACTTCGCTCACATCAACTTTGTCTTTTTGCGAATCGCACGCCTTTTGCAATTGATTAATTGCAGTGTCGAGTCGCTCAAATGCAGACAAAATCCGTGGTGAAACCTGTGCAGAACCGGACAAAGAGTCGCCCCATATGCAGTTAGTGGAAAATTCCAAGCCTAAGGTAATGACAAAAAATCCACCATTGGGCAAGAGGCAAGCGGCGAAACAGAGTGAAAAGTATTTTTAATTACCCCTGCTCATGTGATTTTCTTAACTCTTCCTAGTTTTCAAGATGAACTCCATGCTATAGGATTCTTAAGTAATACTAACTGTTTCCTTAAGGGAGGGGATCATGGCACTTCGCATCGCAATTAACGGTTTTGGTCGTATTGGCCGTCTCTGTCTGCGCTCTTTGATCGAAAGCGGGCGTGACGATATTGAGCTCATCGCCATCAATGATCTCGGCCCGGTTGATACCAACGCCCATCTGCTTAAATACGATTCTGTCCATGGGGTACTTCAAGCAGATGTGTCTGCCACAGATAACACCATCACGGTTAATGGGAAATCCATCACCTGCACGGCAGAGCGCAACCCCAAAGACCTGCCATGGGGTGAGCTTAATATCGATATCGTTTATGAATGCACGGGCTTGTTTAAAGAAAAGTCCCAAGCCCAAGGCCACCTTGATGCCGGGGCAAAAAAGGTTTTGATCTCTGCACCGGGTAAAAATGCTGACCTCTCAGTTGTTTATGGCATTAACCATGATCAATTAACAAATGAGCATAAAATCGTCTCCAATGCCTCTTGCACCACAAACTGCCTCGCCCCTGTGGCTGATGTATTGCACAAGCTTGTGGGTATTGAAAAAGGTTACATGACCACGGTTCATGCCTATACGGGTGATCAGCATACGGTTGATAAGCTTCATAAAGATTTACACCGCGCACGTGCAGCCAATATGTCCATGATCCCGACCACATCGGGTGCGACCAAAGCACTTGGGCTTGTTTTACCAGAACTGTCCGGCAAAATTGATGGCTGCGCAATCCGCGTGCCCACCCCCAATGTCTCCCTCATTGATCTCACCTTTGATGCGGGGCGCGCAACTAGTGTGGAAGAAATCAATAGCGCTATTGTTGAGGCTGCAAACGGGCGCTTAAAAGGCGTACTTGGGGCCAATGAGCTGCCGCTTGTTTCCATTGATTTTAACCATAACCCCAATTCCTCTTCATTTGATCTGACCCAAACCAGTGTCATTGGCGGCACCTTTGTGCGGGTTTTAGCTTGGTATGATAATGAATGGGGTTTTGCAAACCGCATGTTGGACACCTCCATTGCCATGGCAAACACAGGCCTATAACCTATGACACAGCAGCTTTACCTCATCACCCCGCCTAAATTTGACCTTGATGAATTTGCAAAGACTTTGGCAAACACACTGGATGCAGGAGATGTATCTTGCGTACAGCTGCGCCTAAAAGAGGCCTCAGATGATGAAATCCGCAAGGCCTGTGCGGTACTGCGCCCTATTGTGCAAGATCGCGATATCGCCTTTGTCTTAAACGACAATCCAACACTGGCTAAAGAACTCGCGTGTGATGGCGTCCATGTGGGCCAAGAAGATACCCCTTATAAAAAAGCCCGTGAGATTATGGGCAAGGATGCCATTGTCGGGATGACATGCCATGATTCAAAACATATGGCTATGGTTGCTGGTGAACAAGGTGCTGATTATGTTGCCTTTGGTGCCTTTTACCCCACACAGACAAAAGAGCCTAAATCCAAGGCAGAGCCCTGGATTTTAGAATGGTGGACCTCCATGTTTGAAGTGCCTTGTGTTGCCATTGGCGGTATCACAGATGAAAACGCCACCCCTCTTTTAGAGGCCGGTGCCGATTTTATCGCTGTATGTGGTGGTGTGTGGGACCACCCAGACGGGCCTGAAGAGGCCGTTAAAAAATTCACAGCCCTTTTGAACTCATAATTGCTTTAAAGGCAACTTCCTGTTAGGTTGCGCGCAAATTCATTCTTTATTTTCAGGACATCGAGAACAATGAAAATCAACGGTAACGAAATTCGCCCGGGTAATGTCATTAATCATAAAAACGCCCTGTGGCGCGCAGTTAAATGCCAAGCGGTAAAACCGGGTAAAGGTGGTGCCTTTAATCAGGTTGAGCTCAAAGACATTCGTGTCGGCACAAAACTTAACGAGCGTTTTCGTGCTTCTGAAACCGTTGATCGCGTGAGCCTTGAGCAAAAAGAATATCAATATCTATATAGCGATGGCGAACTGCTGACCTTCATGGATAATGAAACCTACGAGCAGATCGAAGCCAACCATAGCTTCTTACTTGAAGAACAAGCACCATACCTGACAGATGGCATCACGGTTGAGATCGAGTCTTACGAAGGTGAAGTTCTCGGCGTTAAGCTGCCAGAAAAAATGACTTTCACCATTGCTGAAGCCGATGCAGTTGTAAAAGGCCAAACACAGTCTTCCTCCTATAAGCCGGCTATTTTGGACAATGGCGTTAAAGTTCTTGTCCCCCCGCATATTGAAGCGGGTACACGCATTGTGGTTAACACAATGGACGGTACTTACGTTGAGCGTGCCAAAGACTAATTCATACTATTCTATATCAGTATGACGCATAAAAAAGGCTCTCTTCATGAGGGCCTTTTTCTTTGGGATAGTTTCTAAGAGATCGCCAAGGAGCGAAGAACTTCTTCTTGGAAATCCTTGATTTTAAAACAATCACGTCCTGCTTTCTTGGCGCTAAGCAAGGCTTCATCGGCTTGGTCTAACACGACCCTTTGTAAATCCCCCACATCAATGGCTGGATTTACATAAACCATGCCCATGCTCACAGTGAAATTACAACATCCTTGTTCCGTTTCAACTTTTGCACGGCGGCGAAATTTCCTTAAATATTTTTCACCCAAGCTTGGCAGGGTCAGTTCATCAATATCATCAATAATTAAAGCAAATAACTCACTACCCATTCTGGCAACCACATCTGTTGCGCGCGATGCATCCACCAAAATGGAAGCGGTTAATTTAAGGGCATCATCCCCAGCCTTTTCACCATAGGCCTCATTAACTTTTTTAAGATGATCAAGGTCCACATAGGCCACCCCAAAAGAGGTCCCATCACGCAAAGCGCGTGAAGTCTCTCTGGAAAAGAAGTCATCAAAACCCTCTCGATTCCATACCCCTGTTAAGGGATCAATCATGGTATCGCGTTCGGTATTTTCTAAAGAATGGAGCAAGCTTGTTTGCAGCTCATTTAACGCACGATTTTCCATAACAATTTCAATCATGCGGCCCAAATCGCGCAAAGTCTGCCCATCTTCCTCACTAAATGTTCTGGGTTTTGGTGAGATGATACAAAGCGTACCAATGCGATAGCCTTCCTGATTGGTCAAAGGGTGGCCTGCATAAAAGCGAATTTCAGGCCCGCCTGTTACCAACGGATTATCGGCAAAACGTTCATCTTCAAAGGCATTTTCAACAACAAAGGTTTTCTCCCCCATGATGGCATGACCGCAAAAAGAGATATCGCGTGGTGTTTCGCTCACATCAAGTCCACAACGGGCCTTAAACCACTGGCGTCCCTCATCAATTAAAGACACCAGTGCTATTTCGGTTTGAAAAAACTTTTGCGCCGTGCGAGTCACCCGGTCAAAGTCCCCTTCCCTGGCGGTTGATAACAAATCCATTCGTTTCAAAGAGGCTAATCGCTCTTTCTCGTTTTCAGGAATTGGTGCCTGTTTCATGTCATCTCCTTTAGAACTTACTCAATGGACTTAAGAACGAAATAGCCGAGTTCAAGGTCTCGAAGACATAAAATGCCCCTCATAAAACCCTAATTTTTAAGAGGCTTAGCAGACTTTCAATAAAGGTAACTCCAAAATACCTTCGGCCCCTGCAGCTTTCAATTGTGGAATAAGATCACGTGTTTCTTTTTTATTCACAACTGTTTCAACAGCATGCCAGTTTTGGTCCGACAGCGCATTAACCGTTGGGGCATGTAAGCTTGGCAACATCTTGATAATTTCATCCAGATTGTTATCCGGCGCATTCATCTTCAACAAGACTTTATGGCGCGCAGATAAAGCGGCTTGCAACATCAAGGCAACCTGCTCAATCTTTGCCTTTTTCTGTGGGTCTTTTAAGGCTGCTTTATTGGCAATCAAGACCGTATGGGTCTGCATCAATTCTTCAACAATGCGTAGGCCATTGGCTTTAATGGTTGTGCCTGTTTCAGTGATTTCCACAACTGCATCCGCCAAACCTTGGATCACCTTGGCTTCTGTCGCGCCCCATGAAAACTCTACATCGGCTTTCACACCATTTTCAGCAAGGTAGCGTTTGGTAAAACCAACCAGCTCTGTTGCCACGCGCTTGCCATCAAGGTCTTTCACCGATTGAATGGGCGAGTCTTTATCCACAACCAACACCCAGCGTGCAGGCTTGTCTGACACTTTGGAATAAATCAGGTCAGAGACCACTTCCACATCAGAATTATTTTCCTGTACCCAATCAAGGCCGCATAAGCCCACATCAAGAACATCATCTTCGATATAGCGCGACATTTCTTGGGAACGCACAAGCGAACATTCGATATCGTCATCATCAATTACGGGGAAATAGTTACGCGCGCGTTTCTTGATGCTCCAACCGGCTTGTTCAAACAATTCAATGGTGGCGTCTTCCAAACTTCCCTTTGGAATGCCCAGTTTCAAAAAGGCCATGTCTTTCTCTTTCTTTTATTCAGTCGTAAAATTGATTAATTTTCGATTTCCTGCACAAGGCGAAAACCAATAAGAATATGTTTCATATCCGGGCGTCGATGGTGACGTGCTGCCGCGCGACAGACCCCACAGCCACGGTCATCCCATGCCCCGCCTTTAACCGTGATACGGCCCTTTTCGCCCGGTGTTGTTGTCCATTCATAGACCTGACCTGCCATATCAAGCACCCCAAATGGGCTGGCCCCACGGGGAAAAGACCCAACAGGCAATGTATCATGCGGGCCAAGGTCTGCTGTGTTGGCTTTTGCTGGATTAAAGCTATTGCCCCAAGGATACGCGCGCCCATCAAGACCGCGTGCGGCAAGTTCCCATTCGCGCTCTGTTGGTAAGCGCCAGTATTTACCCGTTTTTTGGCTCAGCCAGCGGGCATAGGCCTTGGCATCATCAAGATCAACCAGAACAACCGGATGATCATCGCGTCCTGCCCCATAGCCTTGTGGCCCCCATGCATATTTGCGTGTTACTTCAAAAGACTGATTTAAGCCGTAGCTTTCCCAATCCACCACATCCACATTGGGGGCTTCGCGGTGAGTTTCACGAATAAAAGCACCATATTGATAATTGGTAATGGGCGTGGTGGTGATAAAGAATTTGCGTGAACGCACCTGTTCGCGCGGTAATTCATACTCATACCATTTTTGCACACGCGTCACCCCAACCTTATAGGCATCTTCATCCATACGGTAAGCTGCTTCGCGCTCAGGGCCAGTTGAGCCCACATAATAGACCGAATTTGGAATATAGCTAAGCTGTGGCATTTCACGCAATTTAGAGACTTCTTGTGGTGTTGGCTGATACGCACATGCGCTTAACAGCAATCCACAAGCCCCTAAAAACAAACCTTTAAAATGTAACGAAATCATCAAACCCACCTTAGCGCCATAATTTGTTATAACATCCCTTAGGAATGCAATTGACGCAAGCTTAAATCACCATTGAAAGGCACAGAAAGCAGATGATCAAGCCAACGAGCCGCCGCATCACCATCAGCCAAGAAGTTCGAAATGCTTTTTCACAACGCCAAGGCGTTGTCGCCCTTGAAAGCACGGTGATCACCCATGGCTTGCCCTATCCTGATAATCTCGCCACCGCCCAAGCTCTTGAAGCCTGCGTGCGCGATGAAGGCGCGGTTGCGGCCACCATTGCGGTTTTGGAGGGGCAAATCCATGTAGGTTTAAGTGCTGAGCAATTAGAAAAACTGGCAAAAGACGAGCAAGCCTTAAAGCTGAGCCGACGCGACCTGCCTTTAGCCATGTCCATTCAAAAAAATGGCGGAACCACAGTTGCCACCACCATGATGATTGCCCATGAAGCAGATATACGCATCTTTGCCACAGGCGGCATTGGCGGGGTGCATCGCGGGGCTGAAAGCACATTTGATATCTCAGCAGACCTTGAAGAACTTGCCAACACCTCTGTCTGTGTGGTTTGTGCCGGGGCCAAGGCGGTGCTGGATATCCCCAAAACACTCGAAGTGCTGGAAACCAAGGGTGTGCCGACCATTTCTTATGGCTGTGATGAATTTCCTGCTTTTTATTATCGCAACAGCGGGCTTTCCCCCTCAGCGCGCCTTGATAAAGTCTCTGACATTGCGAATCTACTTATCCATAAATGGAATTTAGCCCGCTGGCCCGATGCGCTACACTTTAAAGGCGGCGTTCTCATTGCCAACCCCATTAAGCTTGAGGATGAATTTGCCAAAGAAGAGGTCGAAGGTCTGATCTCTCAGGCCTTAAGTGAAATGAGTGTCACCGGGCGAGACGTTACCCCTTACCTGCTGGCAAAACTTGGTGAATTAAGTGAGGGGCAAAGTAAAGCCAGCAATATTGCTTTACTTAAAAACAATGCAACATTGGCTGCACAAATTGCAAATGAGCTGGTTAAAAATTGCTGATTGGGCCTGTATCGGTTTTTAAGCCATCACCCAAAAGATAAAAATTCACCGCATCTGCGCCCAGTAAAATAATGGAAAGCACCACGATCACCATCATGCCCACAGGCAGTTTTTGCTTTTTCTCAATAGCTATTGCTTCTTCAAGGGCATGGGATTGGCCCGGCACCAAAATCTCCACATCGCCTTTTTCATGTGTTTCACTTTTCATCAGTGTTTTAAAATTATCACCGATCTTTGAAAAGCCACGATGGAGCACATTATATTCACTCATAAAGGGCATAAAAAGGGCTAGGAGCAAAAGGGCTGATGCGCCAAACCCCATATAAGGCGCATAGCCCCCAGATAAAGCATTCCCGATAAATAAGGAGGCGGCAACCATCAAGGCAAAGGAAAGGGCGAATAAAAACTGCATCATGTAATCTATTTTGTACGAACCTAGATTTAGCTTATCGTATGAATAAGAAGAAAAGAACCTTCTATTATAAATAGGATCGTTTAAAATCAATCGCATGACCCAATCTGTTGCCTCACCGCTTAAAAACCCCAGCTATCGAAACCTGTTTTTCGCACAGGTGACCTCTTTGCTGGGCACCGGGCTAACCACCATTGCCCTTGCATTATTGGCTTTTGACATGGCAGGTGAGGATGCCGGACAGGTTTTAGGAACCGCGCTTGCCATCAAGATGGTGGCTTATGTGTTTGTTGCGCCCATTGCAGGGGGCTTTGCCCATCTGCTGCCCAGAAAAGCCAGCTTATTTATTTTAGATGTGATCCGCGCCGGATTAATCCTGACCTTGCCGTTTTTAAGCACCCCTGTTGAATTATACGCGGTGATCTTTTTACTGAACGTTTGTTCAGCCTGTTTTACGCCGCTGTTTCAATCCACCATTCCCGATATTTTGCCCAATGAAGAGCGCTATACCAAGGCGCTGTCCTATTCCCGTCTGGCTTATGATCTGGAAAATATGCTTAGCCCAACGCTTGCGGCCCTGCTTTTGACCCTTTGGTCTTTTGACAGTCTCTTTATGCTCAATGGCGTGACCTTCATACTGTCAGCCCTTCTTGTGCTGATCACCACCTTACCCAAGGCAGAGATGGCTGAGCGCGAAAGCTCCATCTGGAAAAACGTTAGTTTTGGGATTAAGGCTTATCTAAAAACCCCACGCCTGCGCGGCCTTTTGGCCTTACATGGTGCGGTGGCCTGTGGTGGGGCCATGGTGATTGTCAATACGGTTGTCTATGTGCGCAGCCATTTAGGCCTTGGTGAAAGTGAAACCGCCTTTGTGATGATGGCCTCGGGTGCAGGCTCCATGATCATCGCGCTTATCTTGCCACGCCTGCTTAAAACATTACCTGATCGTCCCATGATGATCTTGGGCGGCAGTCTTATTGCCTCAGCCCTATTATGGGGGATGCTACTACCTAGCCTGACAGGGGTTTTAATCATCTGGTTCTTGCTTGGCGCGGGCTGGTCGCTCATTCAAACACCAGCAGCGCGGGTTGTTAACCGCTCAGCAAGCTCTGGGGATCGTGCCGCTTATTTTAGTGCCAATTTTGCGCTGTCTCATGGCGGCTGGTTTATGGGCTATGTGCTGGCAGGTTGGCTGGGGGCTACGCTTGGGCTTTCACAAACCTTTTCAATTCTTGCCTGCTGTGCCTCTCTCCTCACCCTTTGGGCCTTAAAGCTTTGGCCAACGAACGATCCAGTGGTGGTAGAACATACCCATGCAGCCCAACATCACGATCACCCGCATCACCATAATGATCATCACCATGAGCATGATCATGAAGGTTGGGAGGGGCCTGAACCCCATGTGCATGAGCATCGCCACAAAGAAGTGCGCCACGCCCACCCCTTTGTCATCGATGCCCATCACGTTAAATGGCCCCAGCGATAAACCGTTTAGCTTTTGCCAAAGACCTCGTTAATTTGCTGTGACACCATGACAAAAGTGGTGCGTTTTGACAGTTCTTTTAAGCTTTGTGCACCGACATAAGTGCAAGTGGAGCGCACCCCGCCAAGGATTTCCATGATCGTGCCTTCAACAGGGCCGCGATAGGGAATTTCCACGCGCTTACCTTCACTGGCGCGATATTTTGCCACGCCACCATAATGTTTGTTCATGGCTGTATCTGAAGACATGCCATAAAATTCGACATATTTTTCTTCCTTAACCACCTGCTTGTCATTTTCATCAAGCTCGTGAGTTAAAAAACGTCGCGTCTGCACCGTGCCTTCACTTTCGTCATGGCCCGCAAGCATCCCACCGAGCATGACAAAATCAGCACCCGCTGCAAAAGCTTTTGCCACATCACCTGCAACCGTACAGCCGCCATCCGCGCACACCAGCCCTTTTAAGCCATGGGCAGCATCTGCACATTCAATCACCGCTGAAAGTTGGGGAAAGCCCACCCCCGTCATTTTACGCGTGGTGCAAACAGACCCGGGGCCAATGCCCACTTTAACGATATCAGCACCTGATAGGATCAATTCTTCGGTCATTTCACCAGTGACAACATTGCCCGCCATAATGACCGTATTGGCATGTTTCTTTCTGATTTTCTCCACAATGCGGGCAAAACGCTCGCTATAGCCATTTGCCACATCCAGACAGATGAACACAGGCTCGCCTTCGGGGCGCATCTGAGCAATTTTCATCACCGCATCAAGCTTGTAACTGTCTTTTTCGGTAATGCCAAAAGAAAAGAAGGTGCTGTTCCATGCATTTAAACCGAGCTCAGGTTCAAGCGGGATATTTTCCGCCTCAACAGAACGTTGAGCCTTCACAAAAGCCTCATAATCTTCAAGGCCATAAAACTTATGTAGCGCTGTCATCGCACCCTGTTCTGCCAAGACTTTTGCCATTTTAAAGGTGCCAACCGTATCCATATTGGCGGCAATGATCGGCACGCCTTTCCAGACATAAGGCGCATGGGGAAAGCGAAACTCCCTGTTCATATCCACTTCTGAGCGTGAATGCAGGTAAGAACGTTTGGGTCTGATAAGAACATTTTTATAGTCTAGTTTGACTTCCGTATCGATACGCATTGGGCCAAGGGCTCCTTCATTGATAGCACCGATTTCAAACACTATCACCAAGCTGACCATATGGACAAGAAATAAAAAAATGGCGCACTGCCGGACAAGCAATGCGCCAAGTTACACTAGAAAGGAGGGGAGTTCAGCTGATACGGGCTTTATGCCGCATCTTTATTTTCCAGTGTTGGGGTTGTCTGTGTTGAAATTTCGATCTTTCGCGGCTTTAAGCTTTGGGGGATTTCGCGAACCAGATCGACGTTGAGCAAACCATTTTCCATACTGGCACCAACCACCTTTACATGGTCTGCCAGCTCAAAGCGGCGCTCAAACGCGCGACGCGCGATACCGCGATGGAGATATTCTTTACCTTCAGTCTCATCGGTTTTAGCAAGAGCTGCGATTTCAAGGCTGTTTTCATTGGCCGTAATCTCAATATCATCTTGTGCAAAACCTGCAACAGCCAGTGAGATACGATAAGAATCTTCACCTGAGACTTCAATATCATAAGGTGGATAGGCATTGGCTGCATGGTCTACACGCTGTGCGGTTTCAAGGGCGTGTTGAAGGCGATCAAAACCAACTGATGAACGCAATAAGGGTGTTAAGTCAAAAGTACGCATGTCCATATTCTCCATTGAGCAACATGGTTAAAAACAATGACCTTCCCATATTGGGCAAGGTCGGGTGCATATAGACAGGTGGTGTTTTAAGACCCGCTTTGCGGCATCTTTGCCAGCCTGCTTATGAAAGGAGAATTAGGCAGCCCTATTTTCAGGCGCAAGGGGCTGCATTCATTTTTTTAAGAGGTAAATAATTCCAGATGCCACGCTAGCTCATCTTCTGATAGTGGAAAATCACCGTCTTTATCGGCTTTTAAAATGTTCTTCACAGGAATTTTTGCCAGCTTGAACTGCAAGCTTTCACCAAGGTTTGGCGATAGGTCAGCCTTCCAGGCCAAGGCCATCATACCTTTCCCGCTTTGGGCAGAGACAATTTTCTTAACCGTTGAGGTTTTAACTTCAGCAAGAACAGCCAAACCAGCAGAAACATAAGGCCAGTTGGCTTCATCCATCCAGTCCATAATCTGCTCTTCATTGAGCTCACCTTTAGAGATCATCTCTCTGGCAATATCATAAGGGGAAATTTCAGCCTCGGCTTCCTCTTCTTCAGCCGCTTCCTCCCCGTCAATGCGTTTTGAGACTTCAACCTGAATAAGGGAAATCACCTCTGCAGGTAAATCTTTACGCTCAGCAAGAACGCTCAACAGGTTTTTCGCCAGATAATGCGCCATACGCTTGGCGGCTTTAGTGCTTAATTGCGGCCTTCTGACCAAAGGGGCGTGCCATGTTTGAATGTCTTGCGCCCGCTCAGCCAATAAATCCAAAGCATCTTCACGAATTTGTGCACTGTCATTGGCTAAAAGGTCCGCAATTGCACTTTCTTCATTGGTGGCAATCAACGCATCTGAAATAACCTCAGAAACACCACCACGCTTGGAAATCGCATTTAAGGCACCCTTGGCATGGCTTGAAGAAATGATCTGCAACAGATCATCATCACTTAAAACAGGGGAGAACTGCAACACAGGCCCTGCGACAACCACTTCCATATCTTTGGCAAGTTGCATGATCACGTCTGCTGGGGCATCCGCAACGTCTTTTAGGGTTTCAGCCAAAATCTGGCGCACAACGGTGGCTTGGTCGCGCGAAAGGACCATCAACGCATCATAAGTCAGTGATTTAATTTTATTGCGCTCTTCTGCACTCACATCAGGGGCAAGCTTGGCAATTTTCTCAGTCAGATCAAGGCGGACATTTTCATCTTGGTCGCGCGCAAGAAGAAGATCGGCTTGCCTTGGAGTCGTTGGGTTAAGCGCAATGCGTCTGCGCACCTCTTTTTCACTATCTTCAGCAAGGAAATAAAGAATTTCAGGGCGTAAATCACGACGCTCTGCCAACTGACAGCGAATTTCTATATTCCCATGGGAGGCAAGCTGCTGCATCTCTTCATAAGAGAGATCTGATTTTTCGACCAGTTGTGTATCTGTATTCTTCATATTATTCATCTGGAAATTTATACGCCACTTCTTAGAGTGTGCGCAAGATTTGGTCACTCTTCAACTAAAATTAAAGGCGATGGACCAAAATGATCCATCGCCTTTAAATAAATCGCTTAAATCCTAAGATTCAAGCATAGCATTCCCGACAAAAGAGGGTCGCAAATAAAATTGCGCGCGCCTTATTTGATGCCGAAGCCAGAGAAACGTTTGTTGAATTTCGCCAGTTGGCCCCCAGAATCGAGCAGACGGTGTACACCTGTCCAAGCTGGGTGAGATTTCGGATCGATGTCCAGTTTCATAACGTCACCTTCTTTGCCCCAAGTAGAGCGTGTTTCGAAAGTTGTACCGTCTGTCATTTGAACAGTAATTGTGTGGTATTCTGGGTGAATTTCTTTTTGCATTTTTTTCGTCTCAATCTTTATAGTCACACCAAAGGGGTGACATAGTTGTCGGGAAAACGAGGCGCCTATATAACCACAATGAAACGACTGTGCAAGGGCATTCTTTGCATTTTTGTGTAATTCACCTTGTGAGACAGGGGTGAGGTTGCTATATCCGATCAAAGACTTAAAGCATTATGGGATTTTTTGCGATGCCGCTTGATGAAAGCCAATACCACACACTTGCCGATGAACTGCTGGAAAAACTCTTTGATGAGCTTGATGAAGCCATTGGTGACGTTGCCGATATTGACCTGCAAGACGGGATTCTCAATATCGAATTTGACGCAGGCGGTGTCTATATCATCAATAAAAATGCCATCAATCGCGAGATTTGGATGGCGTCTCCTAAAAGCGGGGCGAGCCATTACGCCTATGTTGAAGGTGCATGGACAGGGACGCGCGACCAAGCTGACTTTCTTGCCCGCCTTGGCGATGAGCTAAAAGTCTCCCTGTCATGAACCCGGTGCTGGTCGAAGTCACCCGTGGTGATACGCTAGAAAGCCAACATCGTGGTGCTTTTTGTGTGTGCGACAATGCGGGCAACGTTATTCTCAGCCAAGGTGATATTGATCTGCCCATTTTTCCACGCTCCAGCATCAAGGCCATTCAAGCCCTTGCCATGATGGAATGTGGCGCAGCTGATGCTTTTGACTTTAGCGATGAAGAGATCGCCCTTTCTTGTGCATCACACGGTGGTGAAGTCCAACACACAGGCGTGGCGCAATCCATGCTCAATAAAATGGGCCTGACCAAAGAGCTCCTGCAATGCGGGTCTCACTGGCCCATGAATGAGGAAGCGGGGCGCTCCCTTGCCATGGAAGGTGAAACACCCAGCCCCCTTCATAACAACTGCTCAGGTAAACATTCAGGTTTTCTGGCCTATTTAAAACATATGAAGGTCACGCCAAAAGGCTACACCGAAATTGATCATCCTTTACAGCAAGCTATTAAAGCTGCCTTGGAAGAGGTCTGTGAGGTTAATCTGGATGATGCTCCCGTGGGGATTGATGGCTGCGATATCCCCACATGGGCGCTGCCGCTTAAAAACCTTGCATGGGGTTTTGCCAAATACGCCACACCGGAGCAATCTTTTTCAAATGAACGCGCCAGTGCGGTTAAACGCCTCACCCATGCGATTTTTGCCCACCCTTATATGGTGGCGGGTAAAGAGCGTTATGACACCACACTGATGACGGCCTTTAAGGGCAAAGTCTTTGTGAAAATCGGGGCTGAAGGGGTCTTTACCGCCTTTGTTCCTGAAAGAGGGCTTGGCATTGCGGTTAAATGCGATGATGGCGCCTTTAGAGGGGCAGAACATATCCTCACAGCCGTGCTGGAAGATTTAGGCGTGCTGAGCAAAGATGATTTCATCAAAGCAGGCGTTGAAGATCTTTATGCCACCCAGCTTAAAAACCGCAAGGGCAAAACGGTTGGTGAAGTCAGACGGGCTTATTAGTCTGTCGCTTCAACAGCCTTTGGTGCGCGTTTTGAGCTCAGCTTGACAAAGGCAACCACTGTAACGCCCAGCATGATCACCATACCGGCAAAATAAGGCGCATCACGCCCAAGCTGGGCAAAGAGCACACCGGCAAGGATCGGGCCAAGCACACGCGCCAGTGTGGCAGCAGAACGGCTTGCACCCATAACGCCACCGCGCTCTGTTTCATCAGCTTCCAGTGAAATCAGGCTATTAAGCGAAGGCGTTGATAAAGCAAAGCCAATGGCTAAAATCATAGTTGCACCTGCCAGCATGATGGTATTTTCACTCAGCGGGATCAGCCCTAAACCAAGGCCAAGGAATAACGTGCCTGCCACCACGAGCTTGCCTTCGCCAAATTTGCGCGATAGACGACCGATTAATCCACCTTGGATCATCGCACTCACCACCCCAAGAAAGGCAAAGAGATAGCCATTTTGCTCCGGCCCCCAGTTGAATTCACGCCGCGTCCACATGGCAAAGGTGGTTTCCATGCCCGCAAAGACAAAGGTGCAAACAAAGGAGAGGATAATCAACAGGCCCAAATGCGGGCGGGTCAATGTTTCAAAGAAAGATTTCCAATGTTTGCGTGGGCCTTGTGCAGCGATTTTGGCGCGCACTTCATCAGAAAGCGATTCTTTTAACTTCACCACCGCCACGATAAAGGCAATGGCTGATAAAACAGCCGCGCATAATGCAGGCAGCTGGAAGTTTGCATTTGCCGGATCATCGCCTGCTAAAATACCACCAATTGCCGGGCCCATAATAAAGCCCAAACCAAAGGCCGCACCGATCACCCCCATACCTTTGGCACGGTTTTCAGGGGTTGTGATATCGGCAATATAGGCAAATGCCGTGGCAATATTGCCTGCCATTAACCCATTAAAGGCACGCGCGATAAACAACATCATCAGACTTTCTGCAAAGCCAAGCCACACATAGGTGATGATGGAGCCTAAAAGTGAGAGTAACAAAACAGGACGACGCCCATAACGATCACTCAAACGCCCTAAAATCGGGGCTGAGATCAATTGCGTGATGGAATAGGTTGCGAGCAAAAGCGTGACAACATCGGGGGAGGCCTGAAAATGTTCACCAAAAAAGGGCAACAGCGGGATCACGATCCCAAAACCAACAAGGTCGATAAACACGACTAAGAATAAAACAAACATGCTGGCTAGGCCCCTTAATTAGAAACGTCTTTTCTATCTGAATGTGTACCTTATGCATAGCAATTTTGGCTGAATAAGGGCAAATCTCAAAAATTCTCTAACGTTGCGTTAGTTTCAACTCAATCCGGCGATTGCGTCGACGCGCAATTTCATCCACACGGTCATCAAGGGGCTGGAACTCACCAAAGCCTGTTGCTGCCAGACGATTTGCAGGGATACCCTGTTTAATCAGCTCTTTCACAACAGAAATAGCGCGTTGGGTTGAAAGCTCCCAGTTTGACGCGAATTTGGATGTGGCAATAGGGATATTATCTGTGTGACCATCCACCCGTAAAATCCACTCAATCTTGGAGGGGATTTTATGGGTAATGTCTTTTAAGGTGCGCGCTAATTGCTGAAGTTGGAACTGGCCTGCGGGTTCAAGAACGGCACGGCCTGAATTAAACAGAACTTCCGACTGAAAGACAAAACGGTCCCCCACAATGCGAATGCCTGATTGGTTGCCCAATACTTTGCGCAATTCCCCAAAGAATTCAGAGCGGTATTTTGAAAGCTCCTGCACCTTGGTGGCAAGGGCCGCATTTAGCCGTTTCCCAAGGGAGCGAATTTGCGTCTTTTGCTCTTTATTTAAAGCTTCAGAGCTCTCCAGCGTTTCTTGAATGGCCGCTAATTGTTCGCGCAAAGCTGCCAGTTGCTTGTTCATCAAGGCCTGTTGTGCCTTGGCACTCTCAGCCAGTTTGCGCTCTTCAATAATCTTGCCATCTTTACTTTCAAGCTTTGCGGCTTGTTCTTTCACCTGCTTGGTCAACTCATCGCGCAAAGCTTCTAAAGCCTCGGCATCATTTTGCAGCTTGGCAAGTTCAGCCAGCTTCATCTCGATGGTTTCTTTATCGGCTTCAATAATCTGAAATGCATCTTGGAGCTGGGTCTCAATACGACCATTTTCATCTTCAAGGGATTTCAGCCGTGCTGAAAAATCATCACGCATTTTAACTGAGGCTTGAAGCTCGCTTGAAAGGCCCGCCATGTTGGAGCGTAAATCCTTATTGGCCTTGCGCTCCAAGTTTAACAGCTCGGTCAATTCCCCCATATCGGTGCTGAGCTTTTCAAGGGTATTTTCACGCCCTGATAGGGTTTCACTTAAGAAAACTTGGGCCAAGACAAAGATCATCAACAAGAAGATGATCACCATCAACAAGGTCGCCAAGGCATCAACAAAGCCGGGCCAGATATTATCTTGATGAATGCGTCTGCGTCGCCCAAGCGCCATTTTATGCGTCCTTGGCTGCGATCGTGCGCGCTAACAGGCGGATTTCCTGCCTGATCTGGGAAACGGTTTCTTCACGCCCGCCTTGCATATCTTCAACAAGTCGCTGGGTATAAATATCAATATTGCGCAGATGGCCCTTGCTGGTGTCATCAAGGCCAGCCCCGCCCCCACCTGCCCCATGAGCAATTTTATCCAGCAAAGCTTTTTGCGCAAGTTGACCTTCCGCCAATTTCTGCATCAAAGCCTGTTCAGTGCGCATGGTGTCACTAAGCGTGCCCAGTTTAGAGGTCAATTCCATAAATTGTGAATTGGCAGCAGATTTGCTTTCTTCACTTTTGGTCATGGTGCGTTGCAGCTTATCAAGACTGTCAGCAGTTTGTTCCAACAAGGCCTGCACGTAAGCCGGAACCGATTGATCCCCACCCGCATCGGACAAAGCCCCGCTTGAAAGGCGTGTCTGGCTGGCAAGCCAGTCTTCAAGGTCCGTATAAAAACGGTTTTGTGATTGCCCCATCTGGAGATCAAGAAAACCTAAAACGAGCGAGCCCGCCAAACCAAAAAGGGAAGAACTAAAGGCCGTGCCCATGCCCTCAATCGGGGCTTCAAGGCCGCGTTTTAGCTCATTAAAGACAACACCAAGGTCCCCGCCCGACCCAATGGTCAGGTTACTAATCACATCCCCGACAGAGCTGACCGTACCAAGCAACCCCCAAAAGGTGCCCAATAGGCCAAGGAAAATCAGCAAGCCGATATTATAGCGAGACAGATCACGCTGTTCTTCAAGGCGCGTGGCAATGCCATCGAGCAAGGAACGTGTAGACAGGGCCGAAAGGGTAAATTCCCCTCCTTCGCGCTCACGCAACATGGTTGCCATAGGCGCAAGAAGATGGGGTTGGGTGCCTGAGCTTGTGGTTGGGCGATCAGATTTAAACTCTTCCAGCCAGCGCACTTCAGGGTTAAGCATGAAGACTTGGCGAAAACTGTTCATAATCCCGATGAGCAAAACACCAAGGATGAGACCATTTAAAGCCGGATTGGCAAAAAAAGCTTCCTGTAGCTGACCCAACAGCAAAAATGCCGCTGCCCCCACTGCAATAAGGAATAAAACCATCCGAAAAAGATATCGTTGGGGGCGGGTCATCTGCGGCTCCTGACCAATTTTTTATTTCGTGAGATTAGCGTGGTGTGAGTTGTACATCCACGCGGTCAAACGGCTCTTCTGTTGTTTTGTTACCCAAGGCGCGCACATCAATGCGTGTGCTACGAACACCCTGATTAATCAGGTAAGAACGCACAGCCAATGCCCGTGATAATGACAGGCGGCGTGCCTTACTGGCAGAAAGTTCTTCCCCACCGGCGTAAGCAAGCAACTGCACACGGTCATCCGGGTTTTTAGACAGGGTTGCAGCCATTTCTTTCAAATTGCTTTGCGCGCTCGCGGGCAATTTACTTTGACCAGATTGGAAAGATACCCGCACAGAAGATTCTGATTTTGGCGGTAGCGCTGCCGTTGCTGTTGGCTTAGGCGCTGCCTTCATTTTAGATTCAACCTTTTTAGGTTCAACCGCAGAAGGTGGCGGTGGTGGTGGTGCTTCGGCCATCACTGTTGCAGGTGCCGGAGCTGGTTCTGGCACAGCAGGTGCTTCAGCCTTTTTCTCCATCACTTTTGGCGCAGCAGGCATCACAGGCTCAGCTTTTGTCACTTCAACAGGTGTGGCCGGAGCCGCAACAGGCTTTGGTGGCTCAACCTTTACAACTTCTTTAACTGGTTCTGGTGCAGGGCTCGGGGCCACGACAGCTGGCTTTTCAACGACAACAGGTTTTGGTTCAACCTTCACCATTGGCTTAGGCGCTGCCTTGGCAACTTCAACTTTTCTTTCAACAGGTTTTGTTGGTGCAGGCGCAGGTTTAGTCAGCACAAGTGATTTATTGCGTTCACTTGGCAGGGTAGGTCTTGCTGCGGGCTGCACATCAGGTTTGCGCAACACAAGGCGTGATTTTGGCACTCCTTGTGGGGCATATCTGTGTTCATCCATCGCTGGGGCAGCTTGGCCCATGCTACGTGGCAAGCCATGTAGGGTCGAGCGCGGCATGGCAGCGGGCGGCATCTTAGCATAAGAAAAAGGACTGCTGCTTGGCGCTGCACGGCGAGATGGGTTTACCCCATTATCTTCCAATACACTTAGATCAACCATGACATTGTTATCATAATTCATCGCTGTTTGTGCCTGTGCAGATGCTGCAATAACGAGCCCGACACCAACAGATGTGCTCATAAGAACTTTACGAAAACCAGCCAGTTTACCCATCAACCAAAACCCCTTTGTGAAGGAGCGCTCCCATTACCTGTAGATTCAATTATCAAACAAGATACCCAAGCTTGGCCCGACAAACAACCATTGAAGATAAAAAAAAGACCCTAATCACAAAGATCAGGGTCTTTTTTAACAAATCTGGATTTTTTTATCCGCGTTTGCGCGCATCGCGGAAGGTCTTCAACATCAGGTTATGTTGAAATTCGTTACCCGCAACAACGTTGCCTGATTTTAGCATTTTCTGACGTGCATCAAATTCTGAAACAAAACCGCCTGCTTCTTTAACGATCAAAATACCAGCCGCAATATCCCACGTCTGGAGGCCTGTTTCCCAAAAACCGTCAAAACGACCAGCAGCCACAAAAGCCAAATCAAGTGAGGCCGCGCCCATACGACGCACGCCTGCAGAAACTTTCATGATGGCTTCAAGTTCATTGAGGAAACGACCGTGATCGCCACGACCGCGAAACGGAATACCTGTGGCGTAAATCGCATCTTCCATTGTGCGACGACCTGAGACACGCAGGCGGCGACCATTTAAAAAGGCGCCTTGAGCTTTTTCTGCCCAGTATTTTTCATCTGTAATCGGGTTATAGATCATGGCGGTAACAATCTCGCCATTTTCTTCCAACGCAATGGAAATGGCAAAATGCGGAATGCCGTGCAGGAAGTTTGTTGTGCCGTCTAACGGGTCGATGATCCAGCGTTTGGTCTCATCTTCGCCTTTGATCTCGCCACCTTCTTCAAGCAAAAAGCCAATTTCAGGGCGGGCCTTAGTCAGTTCTTTGACCAAGATTTTTTCTGTACGGGTGTCAGCTGTGCTTACAAAGTCAGCCGGACCTTTTCTTGAAACTTGCAGATTTTCCAATTCACCGAAATCGCGAACCAGACCGCGACCAGCCGCTTCAACAGCCTTCGCCATCACATTGATATTGGCAGAACGAACAGCCATGACATCACCGTATATATAATTCAAGGAGCAGGTTAAACTTGGACAGAATAAACCCCACCCAAGTGAAGGGCGCAGGTTTACTCTTTTCATCTACCCAATGCAAGGGGTTAATTCCCCCACCCCATCAGGAAAACTTAAAACAATTCGATTTCTTCTTCATCCTCAGATGCATCGGCATTTTCAGCCTGTGCTTCTTGTGCAACCCTTTCGGCCGCATACTCATCATATCGTCCCGAAAACGCATAATCAATGAAATGGCTTCTCTTCTCACCAATGTCCATTTCACGAGCAAGGGCGGCTACACGTTCCACCCCTTCATTTGCATTAAGGTGAGGTTCAATCACATTATAAGTGCCTGCTTGATAGCTATCGATAAGGCGCGAGCTCATTTCAAGCGCTGCCATAACCGTTGACATGGATTGCGTTGCGCGATCTTGGAACTGCATATCCTTGATGATCTGATTAATATTATCCGCAAAATGATGGGTTTCTTGGGCAGAAACATTTAACAACTGTTCCATGCTGGCATTCTTTTCCATCAAGCCGCTTGAAATTTTTTCCAGACGGTCTTTCACCAATAGGTTCTCCGTCATATCCATTGTCGTAAGCGCTTCCATGGAGGTTTGGCTCTTGGTCACACTTTCAAAAATCTGCCCCATTTTATTGTTAATGGAGGTGGAGATTTTATCAATGGATTGGGATAATAAGCGTACTTCGTTAGCCACCACGTTAAAGCCCCTGCCTGCTTCACCCGCACGTTGAGCCTCAATCTTCGCATTAATGGCAAGAAAATTGGTCTGCTTGGTAATATTTTGAATTTCATTCATATAGGAATGAATTTCATCAACATAGGTGCCAAGGTCCTGCAATGTATAAGACATGCTGATGCCGTGCTGGGAAAGCTGCAAAATTTTCTCAACCACAATGGACAGGTTTTTTTCAAGCGTTGAAAAAGCTTCTGAGATGGAGATTTCTTCTTCATCAATGGTAATCTTTGAAGAAGCATAAGCAAAATCTTCCATGCGTTTTGACTGGTTTTCCGCCAGACTATGCATTTCAATAAACTTACCCGTCATGCCCTGAACACTGGATTCAGACAAGTCTGTCACTTTTTGCAGTTCCTTACTCATGGCGAGTAAGGCTTTTTTCTGGGTTTCCCCAAGCGAGCACCACTGTTTTAACAGTTCCTGTGCGTCACTATCGTGGCTTAAATCAAGAGTATCATTCTTCGTTAACATGGCATTTCTACAGCTAAGTAAAACTATTTAGTTTATTATTTTTTGCAGACGCTAACACAATCGTTCCACAATTTCCAATAGAATGATCTCAATTTACATAAAATTTTAAGCTTTATTCAAAAGGCAAGAGTAATAATCATTCTAAATAAAAGCATACACCAAAGAAGAGAATATAAAAACTAAGCATTAATGCTTAGTTGAGAGACATTCTGCTTAGCCTAAAAAATCGCGCAACATGGCAATAAGAGGCACATCAGCACCGGGCATGCGCAAGTCGACCATTTTATGAGGATAAACCCATTTCAACTTCTGGCCTTCCTTGCCATGGGGTTCCCCCTTCCACACGCGGCATAAATAAAGCGGCATGAACAAGTGGAAATCCTCATAGGAATGAGAGGCAAAGGTAAAAGGGGCCAAGCAGCTTTCGGTGATATCAATGCCAAGCTCTTCATGAAGTTCGCGCACCAAGGTGACTTCTGGTGTTTCACCTGCTTCAACCTTGCCACCGGGAAATTCCCACAGGCCTGCCATGGATTTACCTTCAGGGCGCTCAGCCATCAAAACACGGCCATCTGCATCAACCATGGCAACAGCAGAGACAAACACAGTTCTCAAACCCGGTTTTGTCACCTGCAGGCCATAACAGCCCATATCTTCTGCATCCATTTTCACGACCCTTTTATTCAGATTTTTTAAGAGCGGTAATCCGCATTAATGGTGATATAGCCATGGGTGAGATCACAGGTCCACACGGTTGCTTCACCTGAGGCAATCCCCACATCGACCAGAACGTCAATTTCATCACCCTTCATATGGGCGGCAACCGGGGCTTCATCATAACCTTCCACGGCTTCCCCCTCACCTGCAATGAGAACCCCGCCAATGGAGATTTGCAGCTTATCACGATCAGCCTTTTCACCGGCCTTACCCACCGCCATGACGATGCGGCCCCAATTTGCATCTTCACCGGCAATGGCTGTTTTCACCAAAGGAGAATTAGCAATCGCCAACGCAATACGTTTGGCAGCCCCATCAGTTTCAGCCCCTTTAACCTTGATGCTGATAAACTTGGTCGCGCCTTCGCCATCGCGCACAATCTGTTGAGCCAGATCAATCATCAATGCCTCAAAGGCTTGCTTGAACTCACCCAAGTTTGCATCGCCAACACTGGTAATTTCGCCATTCCCCGCCTTGCCAGTGGCCGCCAATAAAACCGTATCACTGGTCGAGGTATCACTATCAACGGTGATGGCATTAAAGGATTTATCAGTTGCTTCTTTTAAAAGACCTTGCAGCACGTCCGGTGCGATAGCTGCATCCGTAAAGACAAAAGACAACATGGTCGCCATGTTCGGCGCAATCATGCCAGAGCCTTTGGCAATGCCGGAAATAGTCACCTCTACATCGCCAATTTTGACTTTTTTTGAGCCTGCTTTGGCATAGGTATCGGTCGTCATGATCGCTTTGGCGGCATCTTCAAAGCTTGCGGTGCCAAGCATGCCCTTCATCTCAGCCAAAGCCCCGGTGATTTTAGCATCGGGCAACGCTTCCCCAATCACCCCTGTTGAGGCGGTGAAAATCTCGCCTTCTTCACAGCCAAAGATATCAGCAGAAGCCTTGACGATATTTTCAACCGAGGCAATGCCTTTTTTTCCGTTAAAAGCATTGGCATTGCCTGAATTAACGATCATGCAACGCGCACGCCCCTTACCAGATACCAAAGCCTCACGACACGCATCAACCGGGGCAGAGGCAGTTAAAGACTGAGTAAAGACACCCGCAATGGCGCTGCCTTGGGCAAGCTCAGCAACCATCAGGTCCGTGCGTCCTTCATATTTCACCCCAACACCGCGCGTGGCAAAACGCACACCTTTAACAGGGTCAACGTCAGGGAACTTTTCAGGGGCCAAAGGGGAAATATCAGTCATGTCGTCTCATCCAGAAAAAAACTGAGCCCCTGCATCAACAGGAGCTCATAATCCCCTGCCTTTTAAAGACAGGAAAAATAAATTTTATTTATCTTCTTTAATCTCTTTACCGTTTTCATCAAACAGTTTGATTTTTGCTTTTTTGCGCAACTCAGCCACATAAGCCGTCACCGCATCATTGGCAATTTTACCTTTGATCTGCTCTTCAGCTTCTTCCAGTTTTGGTGCTTCTGATTTGCGGAATTCTTCAACCTTGATCACGTGATAGCCAAAGTTTGTTTTTACAGGTTCTGTGGAAAACTCCCCTGCTTTCATAGCAAAGGCCGCCTTTTCAAATTCCGGCACCATCATGCCTTGACCAAAGAAACCAAGGTCACCACCATTGGGGCCAGAAGGACCCGTTGATTTTGTTTTGGCAAGTTCTACAAAATCCGCACCACCTTTAAGCTCCTTAATCAGGGCTTCGGCTTCTTCTTGTGTTTTCACAAGGATATGACGTGCATGAACTTCCTTTTTCGGCTCAAAGCCTTTGATCATTTCGTCATAAGCTGCCTTAACGGCTTTATCCGTCATTTTAGCTTCCGCAAATTTGGTCAGGAATTCACGCTGAAGTACATGTTCTTCAATGCCCATCATGCGTTTTTTGAAATTATCTGTTTTATGAACACCTTGCATGCGCGCAGCAGCAGCCACAAGTTTGCGATCCGCAATTGAATTAACCAAAATTCCCTGGATCATTTCCAATGGCATAGCTTGGGCCTGACCGCCCATGGATTTTTGCGCTTCAACCAGCTCTGAATAAAAGATGTTGGCACCGTTTACGGTTGCAACCACACGGTCTTCTTTATGGTTATCAGCATATGCGGGAAGAGAAAGAGCAAGAACGCCAGCTAGAGCGAGGCCACGAAATGTTGTTTTCAACATGGAAATTGATCCCTTGAACAGGTGTTATTAAAATTCATCTACAGGCATAATGCACATCTATTTAAAGTCGTCCAGAAATTAAAGGTAACAGCACTGTAACAGCTATGTACAATTGACAGATGGGGCGAACCATTCTATCTCTGTCCGGTTCGTAAATTATTTACGATCAGATATACTATTTTTACTCAGGGGATTTCCATGTTTGGCGCTATTGCCCGCAAGCTTTTCGGCACTGCTAACGAACGCTATATTAAAGGTCTACAAAAAGACGTTGATGCCATCAATGCTTTAGAAGCAGACGTCGAGCCTTTAAGCGACGATGAATTACGCGCGCGCACAGATTGGTTGCGCAAACGTATTGCTGATGGTGAAACCCTTGATGATGTGCTGGTGGATGCTTTTGCAACCGTGCGCGAAGCCGCAAAACGATCTTTAGGACAGCGCCATTACGATGTGCAGCTTCTTGGTGGGATTGTTCTGCACCGCGGACAAATTGCCGAAATGGCAACAGGTGAAGGTAAAACCCTTGTTGCCACACTCGCTGCCTACCTCAATGCCCTTGATGGTAAGGGTGTGCATGTGGTGACCGTCAACGACTATCTGGCAAAACGCGATAGTGACTGGATGGGCAAGGTCTTTACCTTCCTTGGCATGACGACTTCCTGCATCTTAAATGAAATGGATGATGTCCAGCGCCAAGAAGCTTATGCCTGTGACATTACATATGCGACCAACAACGAGCTTGGGTTTGATTATCTGCGCGATAACATGAAATTCAGCCTTGAAACCATGGTGCAACGCCCCTTCAACTTCGCCGTGGTCGATGAGGTCGATTCCATCCTAATCGATGAAGCCCGTACACCATTGATTATTTCCGGCCCCTCTGATGATAGCTCAGAGCTTTATGGTGTTGTGGACAGCATCATCCCGCATCTGTCAGAAGATGATTATGAGAGAGACGAGAAAGTTAAATCCGTTGCCCTTTCTGAAAAAGGTATGGAAACAGCAGAAGTCTTGCTGCGCGATGCGGGCTTGTTAGAATCCGGTGGTCTTTACGACCTTTCCAACGTTTCTTTGCTTCACCATGTAAACTCAGCCCTGCGCGCCCACCATATTTTCACCAATGGGGTGGATTATCTGGTGAAAGACGGCAAGGTCATGATCGTTGATGAATTCACAGGTCGTGTGATGGAAGGACGTCGTTATTCAGACGGTCTGCATCAAGCCCTTGAAGCCAAGGAAAAGGTCGCCGTTCAACAAGAAAACCAGACGTTAGCCTCGGTTACTTTCCAGAACTACTTCCGCCTCTATCCAAAACTATCGGGCATGACGGGTACAGCCATGACCGAAGCGGGCGAATTTGCAGAAATTTATAAGCTTGAAGTTGTCGACATGCCGACCAACCGCATTTTGGCCCGTAAAGATTATGACGATGAAGTGTATCGCAGCCGTGGTGAAAAAATTAACGCCATCCTTGAGCAGATCATCGAATGTCATGAGCGCAAGCAGCCGATCCTTGTCGGGACAGTTTCTATTGAGCAATCAGAAGAAATTTCAGCTGCACTAAAGAAAAAGAAAGTTAAACACGAAGTCCTCAACGCCAAACAGCATGAGCGTGAAGCCTATATCGTGGCCCAAGCCGGTGTGCCCGGTGCGGTAACAATCGCCACCAACATGGCGGGTCGTGGTACCGATATCCAGCTTGGCGGTAACTTGGACATGCGCATTAAAACAGAATTGGGCGAAAACCCATCTGAAGATAAGATCGTAAAAATCCAAGAAGAAATTGCCAAAGACAAAAAGGTTGCACTGGATGCAGGTGGTCTCTTCATGCTTGGTACTGAGCGCCATGAAAGTCGCCGTATTGATAACCAACTGCGCGGCCGTTCTGGTCGTCAAGGTGATGTGGGTGCCTCTAAATTCTTCCTCTCACTAGAAGATGACTTGATGCGCATCTTTGGTTCAGAGCGTATGGACAGCATGTTGACCAAACTGGGCCTTGAAGATGGCGAAGCCATTGTTCACCCTTGGATCAACAAAGCCCTTGAAAAAGCCCAGCAGAAAGTTGAGGGGCGCAACTTCGACATGCGTAAGCAATTGTTGAAGTTTGACGATGTGATGAATGATCAGCGTAAAGTGATCTTTGAACAGCGTCGTGAAATGATGTCCACCGATGATGTTTCTGAACATATCCAAGACATGCGCCATGAAGTGATCGATGATATTGTCGATAAATGTATCCCTGAAAAAGCTTATGCTGAACAATGGGATACGGACAGCCTGCATGAAGAAATTTTGCGCGTCTTTAACATGGACCTACCGCTTAAAGACTGGGCAAAAGAAGAAGGCGTTGCCAACGAAGAAATTCGCGAACGCATTTTGGATGAAACAGACCGTAAAATGGCGGCTAAGGTTGCCAATTACGGCGAAGACGTCTGGCGTTCTGTTGAAAAATCCGTTTTGTTGCAACTGCTGGATACCATCTGGAAAGAACACCTACTTGCCCTTGACCATTTGCGTCAAGGCATTGGCCTGCGTGCTTATGCCCAGCGCGATCCTCTTAACGAATATAAGGCCGAAGCCTTCAACCTGTTTGAAGAGATGATCTCCATCCTGCGCGATCGTGTCATCACGCTTTTGGCCCATGTTGAACTGCAAGTCGGGTCTGCTGATGAAGAGCTGGAAGCCTTTAACCAGCATGCAGACCAAGAAATGACTGAAAGCCGCCAAGACCCGGCCTTAGCCGCCGATCAAGGTGACAGCCCAGAATATGGCGCTGCGACGGTGCGTTCTAACAAACCAGCAGACCATATTGACCCGAACGACCAAGATACATGGGGCAAGGTCTCACGCAACGCACCTTGTCCTTGCGGGTCAGGTAAAAAGTTCAAACACTGCCATGGTTAAGCTAAGCCGCTTTGCCCTCATTTGTGGCCTTATGATGTGCGCTTCCTCACCAAGTGAAGCGCATGGTCATATTGAAGAAGGTGAAGAACTGTTTGAACAACATTGTGCGACCTGTCATGGCGTTGATGGGGATGGCAATGGTGAGGCGGGCCAAGACCTTATGCCACCGCCTGCCAACCTTTTAGACGCCATGCAAAAGCGTATTGTCTCAGATGAATATCTCATGTGGACGATCCGTGAAGGCGGGCGCAATGTCCATACCGACATGCCCTCTTTTGAAGAGCGCGACACCATTGGTGAGGCCGAGGCCAAAAAGATCATCCGTTATATGTGGCACGCGTTTAAATAACGCTTACCTGATTGGCATGGCATACATCAGCCCGCCCTCATGCCACAGGGCATTTAAGCCACGTTCCATCTTTAACGCGCTGGCCTGACCAAGGTTGCGCTCAAAAAACTCACCATAATTCCCCAATACACGGATCACATTGGCAAGCCATTCTTCCTCAAGGCGCAAGGGTTTGCCAAGCCCGCTATTCTGCCCCAACATAAAGCGCACCACACGGCTATTGGTCTGCTTCATGTCATCCACATTGGCTTGTGTAATGCCGCGCTCTTCTGCCTCAATCAGCCCATAGACCAGCCATTTCACAATATCATACCATTCCCCATCATCATCGCGCACCACAGGGCCAAGCGGTTCTTTAGACAAGGTGGTTTTTAAAAACTTATAATCTTGTGGATTAGGTGCACTGATGGACACAATTGCAGTCAGCGCTGATTGATCTGCCGCATAAAGGTCGCACTGACCGGAAAAGAAAAAGTTATTCAACCCTTCGCGCGAATTAAACATCTTAATCTTAACGTCTTTTTTGGTCTTTTCCACATATTCACGCACGGTTTCCAAGGTAGTTGTGCCCGCAGCCACACAGACAGTCCCTTTTTTCACCGCATCAAGCCTGTCCACCCCAATTGATTTATGCACAAGCATGCCCAATTGATCGTAAAAAGTCACACCGGGATAATCAAGCCCAAGGGAGCTATCGCGCGTAAAAGTCCAGGTGGTGGAGCGCAACAAAACATCAATTTGCTTTTGTTGAAGGGCTGTAAAACGGGTCTGGGCATTTAAAGGGATAAATTGCGCTTTTAAAGGATCATTAAAAACCGCGACCGCCAAGGCCCGACAATAATCCACCTCAAAACCTTGCCATTTTCCCATTTCATTCAGATAAGCAAAGCCAAAATGCTGCTCATCAACCCCACATGTCACATGCCCGCGCTCACGAATGTCATCAAGGGTTGAAGCTTGAACCTGAACCAAAGCCCCTGTTAAAAACAAAGAGATAACCAGCAAAAGAAAACGCATCAAACTCACCCTAAACAAAACAGAGCCCAACCTTAGCCTGTTTTATCCCATGAATCAAAAACAAAGCCCCAAGGCGTTAACCTTGAGGCTTTGATAATGGTGCTGATGAGAAGGATTGAACTTCCGACCTCTCCCTTACCAAGGGAGTGCTCTACCACTGAGCTACATCAGCATATGTGACATTTGTGTGGGCGGGCTTATCGCATAGGCAGGTGTTGGGTTCAAGTTCTTTTTTCATCTGGGCATAGTTTTGCTTGAGCGTTTTTGCACAATCGGGTACCTAAAGGGCCATGGAAAAAAGTAAACCCACATTGACCAAAGGTCGCGAAGTTGAACAGCAGGTGAAAAAAGACCGTCTTGCTGAAGCTTTACGGGCCAATTTGCGCAAGCGTAAATCCCAATCAAGGGTGCGCAAAAGCGAGTCTGACGAGCCACAGACAGATAAATAGCCTCCCCAAGCAAGAGAGCTGGTTTTTACCCACATTTCTTCCCTTGTGAGTCCGGCGCGTTTGCTTTAAAAAGTCCTGTGAAATTTCAAACTCATCAATGCAGGAAATCCCAGCATGGCTGTTCTTCCCGATAAGTGGATCCGCGAACGTGCGCTCAAAGACGGTATGATTGAACCGTTCGTTGACGGTCTTAACCGTGACGGCGTGATTTCTTATGGTCTGTCTTCCTACGGTTATGATGCCCGCGTGGCCAGTGACTTTAAAATCTTCTCTAATGTAGATTCTGCGGTTGTGGACCCGAAAAACTTTGATGACGAGTGTTTTGTCACGCGTGATCAAGATTGTGTCATCATCCCGCCCAACAGCTTTGCCCTTGCCCATACGGTGGAATATTTTCGCATTCCGCGCGACACCTTGGTCATCTGCCTTGGGAAATCGACCTATGCGCGCTGTGGCATCATTGTGAATGTCACCCCGCTTGAGCCAGAATGGGAAGGTCATGTGACGTTGGAATTTTCCAACACCACGCCGCTGCCTGCCAAAATTTACGCCAATGAAGGCGCATGCCAGTTCATCTTTTTAAAAGCCGACGAGATTTGTGAAACTTCCTATGCCGATCGCAAAGGGAAGTACCAGGGTCAACGCGGCGTTACATTGCCCAAACTATAAGGATACCCCATGGACAGAATTCACATTCGCGGCGGACAACGCCTGCGAGGGTCCATTCGCATCGGCGGCGCGAAAAACGCAGCCCTTCCCTTGATGGCGGCCTCTCTTCTGTCTGAAGAGACCTTGACGCTGTCTAACCTGCCCCATCTGGTGGATATCACTACCATGACCCACCTGCTGGCTGAGCTAGGTGTGGAAGTGGGCATGAACGGGCATAACCCCAATGATGGCCATATGGGTCGGGTGTTTGAACTGACCGCCCATGATGTGGGCAAAACCGTTGCCCCTTATGAAGTGGTGCGCCGTATGCGTGCCTCTGTTTTGGTGCTTGGCCCGCTGCTGGCACGCTATGGTAAAGGCAAGGTTTCCCTGCCCGGTGGCTGCGCCATTGGCACACGCCCGGTTGATATTCACCTATCTGCCCTTGAACAAATGGGCGCTGAGATTGAACTCCAAGAAGGCTATATTATGGCCCAAGCCCCTGACGGGCTTAAAGGGGCGCATATCACCTTCCCTATGGTCTCGGTTGGAGCAACTGAAAACCTCTTGATGGCGGCAACCTTGGCTGAGGGTGAAACCATCCTTTCCAACTCTGCACGAGAGCCAGAAATTACCGATCTTGCCAACTGTCTTGTTGCCATGGGCGCCAAGATTGAGGGGATCGGCAGTGATACATTGCGCATCCAAGGTGTTGAAAAACTCCACGCCGCCGAATATTCCGTCCTTCCCGATCGTATCGAGACCGGATCTTACGCCGTGGCAGCAGCTATTACAGGTGGGGATATCACGCTTACAGGTACACGCCTTGACCTCATTGAGTCCGTTGCTGAAGTTATGGCGAAATGCGGTGTGAATATTGAAGAAGTTGAAGACGGCATTCGTGTTTGGTGTGATGGCCCGCTTAAAGGGGTTGATATCATGACCGAGCCTTATCCAGCCTTCCCAACAGATATGCAGGCCCAGATGATGGTGTTGATGACGGTTGCCAATGGTGCCTCCATGATCACAGAATCGATCTTTGAAAACCGCTTCATGCATGTGCCTGAACTTTCACGCATGGGCGCAGACGTCAATGTGCATGGTCGCTCAGCCATTGTGCGCGGGGTTGATCAGCTTTCAGGAGCGCCTGTTATGGCAACTGATTTGCGCGCAAGCATGTCTTTGGTGCTTGCAGGGCTTGCAGCAGAGGGCGAAACCATAGTAAACCGCGTCTATCATTTGGATCGCGGCTATGAAGCTTTGGAACAAAAACTCTCAGCCTGCGGTGCGATTATTGAGCGTGAAAAAGGCGCTCCGGCAGAATAAGTGGATTAAGACAGATGTCTGAACAAGAAAAACTGGTCATTGCCCTGCCAAAGGGCCGCATCCTTGAAGAAGTGATGCCCTTGGTAAAAGCCTGCGGGATTGAGCCCGAGGCCGCCTTTTTTGATTCCAAATCACGGGCGTTAAAATTTGCCACCAACCATGATCATGTTGAGATTGTGCGGGTCCGCAGTTTCGACGTTGCCACCTTTGTTGCCTTTGGCGCTGCGCAAATTGGTGTGTGTGGCGGTGATGTTCTGCTGGAATTTGATTATCCAGAGATTTACGCCCCGCTCGACCTTGGGATTGGCTATTGCCGCATCTGTGTGGCAGAACCCAAAGACCTCTCAAAAGATGATGATCCAAGCCGCTGGTCTCATGTACGTGTGGCAACTAAATACCCCAACATCACCAGCAAATATTTTGCCAAACGTGGTGTACAGGCGGAATGTATCAAACTTAATGGAGCCATGGAACTGGCACCAAACATGGGCCTATGTTCGCGCATTGTTGATTTGGTTTCAACAGGTTCTACCCTTAAAGCCAATGGCTTGGTTGAGGTGGAACAGATTTGTGAAATCACCTCACGACTGGCTGTGAACCGCACCGCCCTTAAGACTCGATCTGAAGAGATTAAAGACCTGATTGAAAAATTCCGCGAGGCCGTCAATGACGTTTCGTCTTGAAACCACACAAGCTGATTTTGAAGCCCAGTTTAACGCCCTTCTTTCTGCCAAACGCGAAGATGCACCCGACGTTAATAAAATCGTTGAAGACATCCTTGTTGATGTAAAAAAACGCGGTGATGAAGCGGTCGTTGAATATACCAATAAATTCGACCGTATGGACATTGCCCTTGATGGTTTAGCCATCAGTGCTGAAGAAATGGATATCGAGATTGCCAAGGTTTCTGATGAAGCCATGGACGCGCTTAAGGTCGCCTCAGATCGCATCAAGGCCTTTCATGCCAAACAAATCCCCGAAGACCTTGATTATACCGATGAAGCCGGTGTGCGCTTGGGCTATCGCTGGAAAGCGGTTCAGGCAGCAGGGCTTTACGTTCCCGGTGGGACAGCGGCTTATCCATCATCTGTCTTGATGAATGCCATTCCGGCAAAAGTGGCGGGTGTGGATCGCCTTGTCATGGTGGTGCCAACCCCTGATGGGATCATTAATCCCCTTGTGATGGCCGCGGCTCGTCTTTCCGGTGTGGATGAGATTTACCGCATGGGTGGCGCGCAAGCTGTTGGTGCGCTTGCTTATGGTACAGAAACCATCAAGCCAGTTGATATCATTGTGGGCCCGGGCAATGCTTTTGTCGCAGCTGCTAAACGCCAGGTTTTTGGCACAGTCGGCATTGATATGATTGCAGGCCCCAGTGAAATTCTCGTTATTGCCGATAATAAAAATGATCCAAGCTGGATCGCAGCAGACCTGCTTTCCCAAGCTGAACATGACACCGCCGCACAATCCATCCTCATTACAGATGATGCTGATTATGCGCGCGCTGTAGAAGATGCAATTGAAACCCACCTTGAAACTCTACCACGCGCTGATATCGCCTCAGAAAGCTGGGAAGAACATGGCGCTTTGGTAGTGGTCAAAGACTGGGATGAGGCTGTGGCTTTGTGTGATCGCATCGCACCGGAACATCTTGAGCTTGCCCTTGATAATCCTGATGAGCTGGAGCGCAAAATCCGCAATGCGGGTGCGGTCTTTATGGGGCGCTATACCCCTGAGGCCATTGGTGATTATGTGGCTGGTCCCAACCATGTTTTACCAACCGCACGCTCAGCACGTTTTTCCTCCGGTCTGGGTGTTTTAAACTTTATGAAGCGCAACAGCCTCATTCAATGTGATGCGCCTAGCCTGAATACCATTGGTCCGGCTGCCGTTACCTTGGCAAAAGAAGAAGGGCTTGATGCCCACGGTCTATCCGTTGCCATTCGCTTGAATGTAGAGAGCTAAAGCACACAATAGCCTCCCCTCGTGAAAGCGAGGGGCGCGTTTTTCAGGCTTAGAATGACATTTACAATGGGTATTTGTTTTTTCTATCTTCCCAGAATTCCCCCTTTATGCTTTTATGCAGCTAATCAATAGCGCTCGTCTTTAAGGGGGATGCAGAACCGTGCATCATTTACAAAAAATAGCCAAAATCAATATTGAGGAACTGGATGGCATCCGCCTCAAGCCTGAAGTTGAACATGAACGTAAAGTCGCCATTTTCGACCTTTTGGAAGAAAACTATTTTGCGCCTGTGGGCGATGAAACAGGCCCTTACGATGTGGACCTTTCCATTGAAGATGGCAAACGCCTTGTGCTGGATGTGGCAAAAGAAGGCGAAAACGATCATTTCACCCAGATCAAAGTCCCTTTAATGCCTGTGCGTAAAATCGTTAAAGATTATTTCCTCATTTGCGATAGCTATTTTAAAGCGATCAAAACCTCTTCACCTGCCCAGATTGAAGCCATTGATATGGGTCGACGTGGCCTGCATAACGAAGGTTCTGTCATTTTGCGCGAACGTCTTGAAGAAAAAGTCCGTGTGGACCATGACACCGCGCGCCGCCTCTTTACGCTTGTATGCGTTCTTCACATCCGCCAGTGAGGATAACAGGTGAGCGAACTCCCCTCTGCCATTCTTTTTTGCTGCACCATGAATGCCATTCGCTCGCCGATGGCTGAAGGCATCATGAAGCTCATTCATGGGCGCAGGATATATGTGGATTCTTGTGGTGTACGCTTGGGCCAAGAAACCGATGGATTCGTCATTGAAGTTATGGATGAAATCGGCATTGATATGACCACCCACCATCCCAAAAGCTTTGACCAACTTGAAGACAGCTTTTACGACCAGATCATCACCCTTTCCCCAGAGGCCCATCACCATGCACTGGACATGGCGTCTTATATGGATTGTGATGTGACTTTATGGAATACGTTTGATCCGAGCCTGACTTCCGGTAGCCGCGATCAACGCCTTGATGCCTATCGCATGGTGCGCGATCAATTGATGATGAAGATCAAGCAGGTCTTTCCCCGCCATGGTATGGCTGACGTTTAAAAGACTTTCCCCTTTTTACTCTACAGATAAAAAAAGACACGTTCCGTTTCGACAATAGAGGGCAAATCAAATGTCGAAAAAAGGAACGTGCCTTTTATATGCCTATCGCAAAAATCTCTATGGGGTAAGGGGTTTAGAGAAGTTTCTTGCGACGTTTTGCAGGCATAGAGAAATTACCTTTTCCCTTTTTTGAAGGGCGATCCAACATGGTCGCAGCCCACATGGCAACAGGGATAACACAGGCAACAGGGGCAACTGTACTGGCTAGGACGCAACCGCCGCCCATGGCAAGTGTACCCATATTTACAACAGATGGTTTTGGCTTGTGAGTTCTAGACATTTGAATGCTCCGTTTGAATAAGCTGTTATCGATATTGATAATCATTCTCATTTAGCAAGTCAACATCTTTTTTATGGGCTTTATGTTTTTTCTGCCATCACGCAGTTTCTCATGGCTTAAAAAGATAGAAAAAACACTTGACCTAAAAGGGATTCACGAGCATTTTCCCCACCAATCAAGCTTGACTTAAATATAAAGGATATATCCGTGGCCAAAGAGGACATGATTGAATTTTCGGGCGTTGTTACAGAACTTCTCCCAAACGCAATGTTTCGTGTAAAGCTGGAAAATGATCACGAGATTCTCGCTCATACTTCCGGTAAAATGCGCAAGAACCGTATCCGCGTTCTCGCAGGCGATAAAGTCACTGTTGAGATGACGCCTTATGACCTGACTAAAGGTCGCATTACCTTCCGCTTCAAATAAGCATGAGAAGAGAGTTCGAACATTGACTCTCATCTTGGCATCCGCTTCTCCGCGCAGGGTTGACCTGCTGGCACAAATTGGGATCACCCCCGATGAGATTGCGCCTGCCCATATTGATGAGACACCCCTAAAAAACGAACTCCCGCGCAAACTCGCTGCGCGCTTGGCCCAATCCAAGGCCATGGCCGTTGCAAAAGACCATCCCAACAGCCTGACCCTTGGGGCAGATACGGTTGTGGGTGTGGGGCGACGCTGCCTGCCCAAACCAGCAGATGAAACAGAGGCGCGCCAATATCTTGAAATGCTTTCAGGGCGCCGCCATCATGTTTATGGTGGCCTATGCATTGTTGATAAAGACGGCAAAGCCCATAACCGCCTGATTGATACGGCTGTAAAATTTAAACGCCTCTCACACCAAGAAATTGAAAACTACATTGCCTCGCGCGAATGGGAAGGTAAGGCTGGTGCCTATGCGATCCAAGGGCTTGGTGGCGCGTTTGTTGAAAAGATCGTTGGGTCTTATTCCAATGTAGTTGGACTTTCCTTATGTGAGACAAAGAACCTTCTCGTCGGGCTTGGGCATAAAGGATAAGGGATCATGCGCCGGTTGCTGATTGACCATATCCCCGGTGAGACTCGTGCAGCCATCCTGCAAGACGATGAGCTTTGCGCCCTTCATATTTTACAAGATCATCAAGACCATGAGCTCCCCTGTGAAGAGGGATATGTCTATCGCGGGCGCGTGGTTAATATTGTGCCCACCCTTCAGGCTGCTTTCGTTGATATTGGGACAGGAGAAAACGGTTTCCTACCCGTTAATGCCACATTTGCAGATGATATTTCAAAAGCCCTGCATGAGGGCCAAGCCATTACCGTGCAACTGCGCAAAAAAGGGCAAGGGGGCAAAGGCCCGCTGCTAACCTGCAAGATTGACCTTAAAAGTGAAGATTGCGTTTTCACTGCCTATCGCGCGGGGCTTAACATTTCACGAAAAATTGCCGATGAAGACAAACGCACGAGCCTGAAAAACATGCTCGCTGATACATTTGAAGACAGTGAACATGGGCTCATCGTGCGCACCAATGCACAAGATAAGACTGAAGCGGCCCTGCGCGAACAGGTTGAGCACTTAAGCGCCCTTTGGGACACCATTCAAACACCAACAGAAAAACTCCCGAGCCTCATTTTAGGCGAAGATGCACCTTGGCCGCGCCTGATTAAACGCTTAGGTCCTGAGAGCTTTGATGAAATCACCATTGAAGGCATAGAGGCCTTTCAACAGCTAAAAGAGCACTACCCAGCAGCAACCCATTATAGCAATTCCCCTGCCCTGTTTGAGGGGGAAGGGATTGAAGAGTTTATTGAACAAAGCACACAAAAAACCATCGCCTTAAAAGGCGGTGGCAACATCGTGATTGAACCCACAACCGCCCTCATTGCCGTTGATGTGAATATGGCTGAGCGCCTTGATGGCAAGCAGGCAGAAGATAACAAACTGCGCGTAAACCTCACCGCCCTTAAAGAGCTTGCCCAGCAAATTCAATTGCGCAATCTTTCAGGCCAGTTTTTTGTGGATTTCATCACCCTTAAAAACAAGGGCCATCGAACGAAATTACGCACTGCTTGCATGGAAATCCTCAAAGAGGAACGCACAACCGTGCATGGGTTTACCAAGCTGGGCCTTTTAGAGGTTTCGCGCCAAAGACTTGGGGAAAGTCTGGATGATATTACAGCCAGCCCTGAGACGTTTTTTTATATAATGATTCGCACATTGGCCCAAGGCTGCACACAAAAACGCCTTAACCTCGGCCCAAAGCTCTATGACCTATGGACACAAACGAGTACCCTTGCTGCGCGCCAGTGGCTTAAAAACAGATTGGGCTATACACTCCAAGCCAACGTTAAAAACAGCCTGCCCCCTTTAGAATATGAAATCCAAGATTAAAGAAAATCATGAGCACCGATAAAAAGATTGAATCCATCCCCCTTTCAAAAGGGCAGAAATGCCCCACCTGCCAGAAACCGGCCAGCCTGAAACACCGCCCATTTTGCTCAAAACGCTGCGCAGATCTGGACCTTGGGCAATGGCTGAATGAAGGCTATAAAATTGCTTCTGAGGAAGAAAGCGATATGGATGAATACGACCCGGGCTGAACATAATCAGCCCTGGTTTTATGATCTGAAAAAATAAGACATTTTTTTAAAAAAGAGTCTAGACAGACCCGCAAGCCTTCTCTATAAACCCTCCCACACAGCGCGTACCGAGCCTGTGTCGAATATGGTTAAGCCCGATTAGCTCAGTCGGTAGAGCAGCGGATTGAAAATCCGCGTGTCCCTGGTTCAAGTCCGGGATCGGGCACCATTTTCCTCCAAAGAAATCAGATAGTTACCCAAGACGCTCCTTGAAGCGTCTTTTCTATTTTTACCCATAGGTAACATCTTAGGTAACAAAATTTGGGAATGGTTACCTAGGGGGATTTTTTTTAATTTTTTCTCATAATTATATTGCTCAACTTTGCACAGTTGGTTTTAATTGCCGTTCATAGGGCAACTCTATTAAAACCACAGAAATGGAGAAGACTGAAATGAATTTCTTCATTCTTGGAGACAAGCAATATGTTCCTTCCTCTGGGCATAATGTTGCGTATCTTAAAAGAGACAACTGGAATGACTATTCCTTTGTCACAATGTTTTATCTGACACTGTATGATGAATATGGGAAATGTCATGAAATTGGTAATGTAAAGATTGGTTTCAAAGGCCAAACAACTACACAGTCAACTCACACAACAATTTCTAGCCCTTTTCAAACACTACCAGAAACCTATTTTTCATTGGGCCTTGGTGCTGAATATTATCATACAATTAGTACTGAATTATCAGATACCTCAGCAGTGTCAATTTTTACTGCACTCAATGATATTGCCTATAATGACAAATACCTTGATGTCGCAATTAATGAGGAAGTTTTCAGCACATCGCTTTTGCGTGATGTAAGTATGGCAGCAATTAAAGGGCAATTCAGAAGAATTTTAACAGGCGGCGCACCATTAACTGATTTTAAATTCACATACGAACGACCTGATGAAGAAAAACTAGGCGGTGTTTCTCTTGAATTCCGTGTAAAAGCAACTTCAACACCTAGTACAAATATCCATGCGATTATTGGTCGAAATGGGGTTGGAAAAACGACTTTATTAAACGGTATGATAGAAGGTCTCACACAAGGAGATGATGCATCTGGCGCATTTTATGATGATGAGAATTGGCAACCTGAACCAATTGATAATGAATATTTCAGTAGCCTAGTATCTGTCTCGTTCAGTGCATTTGACCCCTTTGACCCACCAGCTGATCAACCTGACCCGACATTAGGCACCTGCTATTATTATATCGGTCTTAAAGATCCATCCGATGAATTCAGTGATGCCCTAAAGTCCCTGCCCGTACTTCACAAAGATTTCATCAAAAATCTTGCGCAATGCTTAAGCCAAAAAGATAAGAAAAAACGCTGGTTAAAAGCAATTACGTCCCTTGAGTCTGATGAAAATTTTGCAGCCATGAATTTGAGAAGCTTTGCCGATTTGCCTTCAAAAGAAGTTAAAGTCATTGCAAGAAAAATTATTAAACGCATGAGTTCAGGTCATGCAATTGTTTTAATAACCATGACCAAACTCGTTGCTACAGTTGAAGAAAAAACGCTTGTTCTGATTGATGAAGCAGAAAGCCATTTACATCCACCATTGCTATCGGCATTTACGCGCGCCTTAAGTGAACTTTTGCATGACCGAAATGGAGTGGCTCTTATTGCAACACATTCGCCCGTTGTATTGCAAGAAATTCCAAAATCATGCGTATGGAAAATCACAAGATCGGGACTATCCGTTTCAACGAGTCGGCCAGAAATTGAAACTTTTGGAGAGAATGTTGGTGTCTTAACGAGAGAGGTATTCGGGTTAGAAGTTGCAAAATCCGGTTTTCATCAATTACTTGCAGATGCTGTTGCAACAGGTGATACCTATGAAACAATTATTTACAATTATGGAAACCAACTTGGCTTTGAAGGGCAAGCCATTTTAAAATCGATGATTTTCCAGCGCGATCAGAGCAACTTTGAACAATGAAAAAACTAGACTTGCCAGAAAAATCCGCGACGGAATCTTTCATGGCATGTATTGAAAGCGTCGCAGATGAATCACTTAACGCGCAGTATAAAACTTGCCTTTCTGAAATAGACAATCAAGGAACTCAATACATTGCTCAGGCTAATGTAGGGCAACTTTATACTCTTCCTCATACCAATCATCCTCGCGGGACTGATCCTTTAATTTTGGGCTCTTTAAAGAAAAGCGATCTAACAAAATTATACACATACCGTATGCTGCAAAAACAACCTGCTAAATCAATTTATGATGAGATCATGGTTGCAGCACATGGGAAATGTCCCTTTTGTGGTGGCATCGGGCATCCAGAAACATTAGATCACTACTTAGCAAAATCAAACTATCCTCAATTCTCTGTTTTACCTGCAAATCTGGTCCCAGCTTGTCGTGATTGTAATACAGGAAAAGGGCATATCAGAGCACAAAATGCTGAAGAGCAAGTCATTCACCCCTATTTTGATGATAATAAATTCTTCGTTGAAAAATGGATTTCTGCACAAGTCATCCATAGTTCTCCAATAGTGATTGAGTATTTCACAGCCCCCCCCCGCCCATTGGTCAGAAACCGATGCGGAACGTGTCTGTACACATTTTGACGAGTTCTCTCTGTCCAAACGTTACAGTATTGAAGCAGCAGAAGAACTCAGTATACTAATAGACCAACGCCAGAACTATATGGCCGATTGGCCTCATGCTGATTTCAAAAATTACTTACTGTCTGTTGGAGTTTCCAACACCTTATTTCCAAATCACTGGAAAAAGGTCATGTATCAAGCATTAGCAACTGACGAAACTTTCTGTCAGCAAGCGTTTTAATAGAATCCTGACACCTTGTTACAAAAACTGATTCTTATATCAGTATCAATACAAAAAACACCCTCTACAAACTCCATATCTTTAACATTCAGAGCATAAAAAGCCTTGAAAGTAATACATGCTGGGCAAAAACACCCTCATAAGATGCTTTTATCAGCAATTAAAAATAGATTATTGACAATGTCAGCTTTTAATGGATAGTATTCTGACAAAGGAGATTTGAATGAGTGATGGCCCACACTATAGTTTGAATATGCGTAAAGCATGGAAACGTGTTGCTGAAAAAGGCGATACACATGCTTGTTCCATTTCTGAAGTCAAAGATGCATTAGCAGATGCATTAGCCGCAGATTTCAAATATGAGAATGGATCAGAGAGCATTGATAAAATAAAAGACATTTTATCAAATCCTCAAGGTGATTTGTTGTCCAATAATCCAGTAGAACAGCTAGAACAAAATCGACTACAATTTTCTGGTCACGAATTGTCAGAACGTTTTATTGATCATATTCAGGAAGCTCTTCTAGACGGTAATCGTGGTGAAATGGCAGTTACAATTGGAGTAGAAAATGCTTTAGCAGAACGTTCTATGCGATATGTTCGTTCTATAGAAGAACATTACTTAAGAGAAGATAGCAGGGCTCGTTCAACTTTTTTACGATCAAGGTTAGACCAAGCAATAAGACAGTCTTCCTTTCATGAAATTACTTCTGAACTCAGCAACTCAGGCAACTCAAGCTGGAAACAAAAAAGTATTAAGAAAAATGATATTGACCAAGGAGTATCATTTTGAAACTTTATAAGCACCTAGATGCACTTCCAATGCCTTGCCATCATATTTTTGTCCAAAGCCCAGACGAAAGAACACCCGATGGATGGGAAGGATGCGTTGTCGGAGAAAACCTTAAATTCTCGACTGAAAACCTCGCAAGCTATTTTTATAAAAATCAAGATGATTTACTTTTTGATGTCTTCTCATTAGCAGCAACAGTAGAATATTGTGATTTTTCACAAAGCCGCTCACAAAAAACTTGGGCTCGAAAATTTAACATTTCCCTTCCTGTAAACAATCCTGAGCTTTGGCAATCTCCAGAAGTTTCAGATGCATTGTGTCAAGCATTGCGGATATTGACAGGCGACACTTGGAATATTAATTTTCGCCAACGTATTTTTGCACCTGAATGGCCTTTCCAATCAAAATTAGATCTAAAAAAGAACCCACAAGCTATTCTCGCTTATAGCGACGGAATGGACTCTCTTTCTGTCGCTGGCTTAACGGAAGCAGAACTTGGTGATAAGCTTGTTCGAGTACGCTTAGGCAGCGCAAAAAAAGAAGAAAAAAAACAAAAAAAACCTTTCATCTCTGTCCCTTATTCTGTTTCATACTCAACTCAGAAGAAAGACTATAGTGGTCGTTCTAGAGGTCTAAAATTTTCAATTTTAACAAGCGCAGCAGCATACTTATCAAATTCATCATTAATTATCCTACCAGAAAGTGGTCAAGGAGCTCTAGGGCCTGCATTAGTCCCCGTGGCTCATGCCTATATTGATTACAGGAATCATCCTTATTTCTTGAGTTACATGAGGAAATTTTTATCTGCATTGTTCCAACACAAATTCTCTTTTCAAATACCAAGAATATGGAACACTAAAGGTGAAACACTTTTTCAATACATTCAGGTTTCTGGCGATAATGAAAAATGGAGAGAAACCACCTCCTGCTGGAGACGAAATAGTCAGACTTCGTTTGATAACAAAAAAATACGGCAATGTGGTATCTGTGCAGCATGCTTATTAAGAAGAATGAGTGTTCATGCTGCAGGTCAACTTGAAGACCAAGAAGAATACCTATGGAATAACCTCAATGCCCAAGAATTCGAGTTGGGATCAGCTAAACCAACTGAAAAAATGCATGACTTTAAGGCTCATCAAAAGTATGCAGTTGCTGCCATGTCGCATTTAAGAGATATGGCTGAACTACTAAACAATAATGATGAGCTAATAAATCTAAAAATGCACGCCAGTAAATTGGCTCGATCACTAGAAATGGACAAAGCCGAAGTCATGAAGAACCAAACCCAATTACTTGAAAAACATACTGCAGAATGGAATTCCTTTTTAGGATCACTAGATAAAAACTCTTTTCTGCGGAAATGGGCAAACCGGAATATGACCGATGCAGCTTAACCAAATAGACCCTATTACTTTGGGTGATAGATTAAGAGTAGCCCGAGAAAGCAAACAGATAACTCAAGCTGTTGCTTCTGAAGCCATTAATGCAGCGAGAACAACCCTTGTCGCCATTGAAAAAGGCCAACGTAAACTCAAAATATCCGAATTAAAAAAGCTAGCTGATTTATATAATTGCTCTGTGAACAGTTTATTACGTGAAGAAGCTATTCATGTTGATCTCGTGCCACGTTTTCGTAAGCAAATGAGCTCGCATGCAAATGCTGGAGAAAAAGCTGCCAGCACCATGACACAACTGGCCAAAGCAGAAGTGGAGCTTGAAAATTTGCTAGGTGTCCAACGAGTTAAAAACTATCCACCTGAGCGCCCTCTTCTTCCTGGAAATGTGGAACGACAAGCAGAGCAAGATGCATTGGAGTTGAGACAATGGCTTGGTCTTTCTCAATCTCCAATTCATGACATTGTCAGCATTCTAGAATTTGACCTTGGAGTTCGCCTTTATATTAAAAAAATGGATAGCAGTATTTCAGGTTTATTTGCATATGAAGATGCATTGGGTGCTTGCATATTATTAAACGGGAACCATCCAAGAGATAGAAGGAACCTAACTGCTGCGCATGAGTTAGGACATTTGGTATCTACTCGACGTGTCCCTGAGGTTCTATTTGATGATGACCCTCAAACTTCTAAAGAAGAAAAATACGCAAATGCATTTGCTAAAGCATTTTTGATGCCTTCACGGGCACTCATCAATAAGTTCAAAGAAATTACTTCTGGTGCCACTCAATTTACACGCAGGCACGTTATAATCTTGTCTCATACCTTTTGTGTCTCTAGAGAAGCTACCGTTCGTCAACTGGAAGATTTGCAAGTCATAAAAAAAGGGACTTGGGATTGGTTCACTATGAATGGTGGGATCTCTAATGAACAAGCCCTTGAAGTACTCGGTGAACTTGCCATTAACAACCGTGACCAAGGTGTATCGGAGAAGCCTACAACATATCGTCTCAATTCACTAATATGCCAAGCATGGCAACAAGAGCTTCTTAGTGAAGGTCAACTCGTAAAACTTCTTGATATAGACCACCACGAATTAAGAGACATTTTGGACAACCATGATCTTGATGGGAGTGACGCCGATGACGCACCATCTCTCTTCGATTAATCCGAATGTTTCACTCATCGTTGATGCTAGTGTGATAATTAATTTAATCGCCAGTGGAATTCCAAAAGAAATTTTTGCTTCATTTCCAAATTTGGCGTGCGTCGTTGATGAAATTATTCTCAGTGAATTAGACCGTGGAAACAAAAATGGTCATACTGATGCAAGCGTATTAAGGACCTTAATATCTGATAAAACTGTAAAACCAGTATCGATGACAGACAATTGCTGGAACCATTTTGAAAGCTTAGTTTCAGGAAATGCTGCATCAACACTGGATGATGGTGAAGCCGCAACATTGGCTTATTGCGTTACACATAAATCAATTCCTGTGATTGATGAAAAGAAAGCTAACCGAATTTGCAAAGAAAAATTTCCCTCGCTTTCCCCTATATGTTCTAGCGAACTATTCATGTTAGCCCAACGCAGCGGAACGGTAACCGATAGACAATTAGGGGATGCTGTATATTTGGCTCTTTCCAAAAGTAGAATGCGGGTAATGAATGACCACGCTCAATGGATTGTGGATCTTGTTGGCCCAAAAAGAGCCGCTAATTGCACCAGCCTCCCACGTAGCGCACGCCAAAAACTTGCAAATGCCTGCTAACACAATGATTTGAGTTAAATAATGGAGATTATTAATGGCTATCACTAGTGCATTTTGTGTCGAGCTTGATAAAGAAGTTGATATTTATGAAGCAAGAGAAGAATATTTCGCACAAGCTGAACCAAGAGAACCTTTTACTTTTTTGTGCCCTGACAAAAACTGTCGAGACACATATTCTCCACATATAACAGGCGTAAATTACAGGAAAATGCCTGGAGTTGACCCTATTAAAAACCGCCCTCACTTTAGAGCTAATTCCGATTCACCTCATTCGCAAGATTGCCCTTGGGTAGAGTATAGAGAAGCTGTTGAAGAACTTGAACAAGAGAATGATGGTCAGCCAAGAAACTTCAAAGAGCATGATTTAGTCGATATTTTCAAACCTCAAAAAGAGGTCGCAAATAAAGACGAGAGCAAGACTGATGATTATTTGGAATGGTCTACACATATTAAAACCATAACGAATAAAAGATCCCGTATTAACGCTTGGAAAGAGGCTTTAAAAAACAGTCCTCATAAAACAACAAAATTAGAAGAAGTAGTTTCTTGCTTTTTATCCATGAGCGAAGATGATTTACATAATTATCATTTAACAATTCCAGGTGTTGGCAAACGTACTTATCGTCAACACTTCAAACCAATTCGCTATTCTAAACCTGATGGTATTAAACGAATTTTTTATGGCTTTGCTTCAATAAGCTTGTGGGAAAACAAACGGTACTATTTCAACTTTAAAACTAAAACCAAAGACAGCAATTTTCCAAACGCCAAGGTAAGCGCATTCATAACTGTTGAACAGCTAGAACAATTTAGAGGTGGCAAATTCCTTCAAACACAACTAGAGCTTTGCATGGAGCAAGAAAAATCAGTATGCTGTTTTGTTTTTGGTGAAGCTGAAGAAATCCTAAACCGAGAGAAAGAACTCAACTTAAGCTTTGATTCACTGCATTCATTTGCACTCAGAACCAAAAATGAATTACCCGAACGGGATTAACCTTTTAAACACCCCTTGAGAACTAAGAAAACCTACACCCCAAAGACAGATAGCAACAACAATAAGTTTGAAGGAAATCATTTTGAGTTTTAAAATTTTTGGAAAAGCTGAATTTTCATGTAGTAAATGTGGCAAGCCCCATTCATTACAAGATAACGATTTTGACTTCGAAGCAATAAATCACGAAGAACGTCAAATGGGGCAAGAAACAGAATATGAATCACACCATCACCTTGAATGTGACAATTGCAATAATGACATCGAATTAAAATTTAATGTCTGGGAATACCCGGCTGAAGCTTTCAATCATGATGACTATTCATCATCAGGAGCTCAAATAACTCAATCAAATTTTCACTTCAACCATGTTGAAAATTCTCCCCCTGAAGACAAAGATAGACTTATAGGTGCTGCCGCTGGAGGTGCAATCTTAGGCGCATCATTAGGAGGCCCCTTTGGCGCACTTATCGGTGGAGCGGTTGGTGCCATATTAGGAGATTCGGTCAATAAATCAAAAAAAGGAGGGAAGCATGGATAACCTAATCATCTATCCTTCTGCAATCCTTGGCGTTCTATTGATTTGTATCTACACTTATCGTTGTTATCTGACAAAAACTGAATTTGATATGTCAAAAATTGTCACAGCCATATTAAGCTCAACAGGAGTTATTGGTGGCCTTGTATTAGTTGGTGCCTTTTTTTCTGACCAATTGAAGGGCCTAGTTCAACAAATTGAGCTATATGTGTTAATTAGTGGACTTGTTGTCTTAGCCACATCAATCCAGAGCATTAAAAAAGATTTTTTCGATACTACTCGTCCAAAAACAGATCCGAAGACAAGCTCAACCCTTCAAAATGAAACAACGCCCTAGACAAAAAGATAAGAGATACCTACCTCATAATAGCCTATCCGGTGCGGCTTTGTCGTAGACCTGAGGCATCGCGATGCCTCCCTATTGGGAGAAATCCGATGTCACAGTTTGAAAACAGGCTTGTATCTAAGAAAGAATTGAGGAGCCTTTGCGGCATTCCTTATACGCCTCAGCATATCGCACGGCTCGAAGCGGCTGGTAATTTCCCTCGGAGGGTAAATTTAGGCCCAAATCGAGTGGCGTGGGTTCTGTCAGAGGTGAATGAGTGGATCCAACAGCGGCTCAATTCACGCGATACAGCGGATGACAACAGTGCCTCCTCTTGAAGGAGGTCATGGGATGATCAAGGTGCACACTTGATCATCCCTTTTCTTTGAAAATAAACCCAAAAACATAATTCCAAAAAAAATTATAAAATCATGATATATTTAACCTCTCGGAAGTAAACGACGATGAGGCAAGCATGGTACGTATTTTGTCAATTGATAGAGCGGAAGAAATCGTAAATGATTACTTTTATTTGGCCAAAAAACAAAAAAATGCAGCTGAAAAATGGGACTTATCGAAAGAAGCCCTAAAAATTTTCGGCATTGAAAATTTTCTGTATGGAGCGGCTGCTACTGACGTGAAAGGGAATTTTCGAGAGCACGTTTTCCAGAGAAACAGTCACACAAATAAATTTAATGCATGGTATATCGAAGACGAGCCATTCGAAGATGACTACCTATTGAAAGACGGTTTCAAACTATTTAGAGGAAAGACAGGCTCAATACGTTGGGGGAACGAAGACCGACTAGAGGCCCTTACCCCAAAGCAAAAAGAATATGAAAAAAAATGCCACCAAGATTTTGGTATTTTCAACGGCATAACATATTATTTACCCCCTGGAAATCCAACAGGCCTTGCCGCGATAGGTCTCTCAGCCACATTTATGAATGATGAAGATTGGTCAAACACTCTTTTACTTCACGAAAAACGTATAATGAAAATCGTAAACCACCTTCATCGCCAAATAATGAAAGGCCTGATTGCAGAGTTTGCAGGTTTAACAGATGAGCATATTGAAATCCTCTGGTTGCTCGCGGACGGCCTAGCTCGCAAAGAGATTGAGCATTTATTAGAGATGAGTAATTCAACATTAACCAATCGCTTAAATCTGATTGCATCTCGGTTAAAATGCCAACCAAAAGAGAGTTACATCAGAACGACCTCAAATCGATTTGGCGTTGTCAACTGATATTTTGCCAATACCTATAAGAACTCATATCTGACATGAAGGACGCTCCACTAAATTCTGGAGTGTTCTGCTATGTCATACAGTTTCTTACATCCACCAGCCCGACAGGCCTATAAAAACTACGCCGCTCTTAAGTTCGTAATGTTTTGGGTCTTTGTTTTCTGGCTATACGGGTCTCTTAAAGTTCAGCCAGCCCTTCAAGCCGATAAATGGGCGAGTGTTAGTGTTTCCGCTGCCTTAAGTTTCGGTATCGTATTTCTCACCTATGCCGCCGCCAAATCTTGGCTTCATCCGGACCGTATTGACGGTCCCGGTGGTTTGGGCTGGATTTATTCCATCCTTGCCACCTTAGTTTCTGTCAGCGACGTTTTCTTTGTTTATGAACGCATGGAGGCCTTAAGCGTTAACGGCTTAATCTCCACCTCTGTCACTACATCTCCCTTGTTCAATTATGCCGTATCTGGGGTACTTCTTGTTGTCAATTTAGCCATATCTGTCGCGATGGCAGCAGCTTATTATCGGGCTGGATTGCATGATGAAGCCATCCAGCTTGATCTCATGGATGGACAGCATGCTTATGAGCACCGCCAAGAATTTCTCAGTTTGCTCAAAGACAAATGCCGCATCTTTTTCAAGAACCAACGCACCAAATGGAATGATGGTCGGTCTCAAGTTGAACATGTCAGTCAGATCAAGGGTGATCGTCGCACATCTGAGGCCGCCCAGAGTGCAGCTAAAGCAGCATTGGCAAGTGCTGAAGCTGAACGTATCAGCTTAAAAGCCGATGAGATCTCTATTGAAAACGAATTGCACCGTCAAGCCAATGCCCGTCGTAAAGCTTCTTTTGGTCGAACCTCCGGTCCTGTCATTGATGGCGATTATGTTGATGTCACTACGCGTGACAACGTCGTTCCCTTTTCTCGTATTCCTTCGGAGGATTAATCATGTCCCGCACTTTTTTAGTTTTTCTGTTAGCCTTTTTTCTATTCAACGCCTCTGCACAAGCCGCCGTCCAAATCGTCATTATGGATAATGGCGGTACACTTCAACAAACAGACCAAGGCACCTTCCTTGCCAAAAAAGCATTGCTGCAAAAGCTATCGGTTGATGCTTCCGGTTTCTTTGGAGATGATGAAATCGCCATCATTTTGAGTAACTCTGCCACTGTTGAATATCAAAAACCCGCAAGCCAAGTGCCTGCCACCATCTCTGCGGTACTTCCCTTCATGAAGGCTCAGCCTGTTTGTAGCAATCTGGTCGAAGCCCTGCATGCTGCCGTCAATGTTTTGCGTAAACTTCCCGCCGATGAGGTCAAGGGATCACAAATTCATCTTTTCAGCTCGCTCATCACAACACCGAATGATTGTGATGACTACGTTGCCAATGTGCCGCAAGCCATTCCTTCAGAACTCAATCTGGTCTACATCGCTAAACGTCATATCCCGTTAAACGTTTACTGGGCACAAAACACCCAAAAGAAAATTTGGGACCAATATATGACACAAAAAGGCGTGAATGCCCGCATCTTCGGTGTGATTGAAAGCGTTTCCCACTTGGGTGTGGAGGTGGATTAAAATGAAAGGTTTCATCACCACCTTACTTGTGACAGCCGCTTTAACGCTGCCACAGGCTCACGCCCTAACAGTTAAGATTGTTGGTTCAGGCACCCCGCGTGTCAACGTTGAGGCAGAACTCAAAAAAGTTGGCCCACAGGTGTTTATTCCAGCCAATGACCAAACCAGCCAAGATGCCTTAGACGACTTATCCCGCCTTTATCCAACCGCACCTAATGGTCAGAAAATCCCACGTAACAATTGGGCAAGCACTAACGGGATCGCTTATGCCTCGGCTGATGGAAAAGTCGATGTTCTGAAAATCTTAAAAAATGGTGGAACGGCTTTCATTGTTCGAGACAAAGACGGTAATCCACTGGTCAACCTGACACCGGGTAGCGTTCGTGTCGCCGGATTGAACAACGGTCGCCTCAAACAATTCCTGCTGCAAGATGGCAACAAAGGAGCCATCAGCCTTGGCTTTTCTGTTCTGGTTGATAACTCCGGCAGTATGGCCGATGTGATTGATAAAGTCAGAAAGCAAGCCACGGCTTTTGTATCCAGCATGGGGGATCGTGTTACCTGTCAACTCAGCCGTTTTGATGAGACTAGAACGGTCCTGACCAAGGGCTATCAAACCTGCAAAGAAACCGCCAAAGCCATCTCTGAGATCAAAGGCAACGGCCCCTCCACCAATTTGGTATCCGCTATCCATGAAGAAATAACCGATTTAGAAACGCAAAATGTGGATTTCAAAGCCCTTCTGGTTTTATCAGACGGTATGGAAACAGGTGATGGTAAATCAGCGAGCATCCTGTCTCGCAAAACCTTTCCCATTTATTCTTATTGGGTCGGCACCAAAAAAGCAGACACCATCCTCAAACCAATCTCAAACGCATTTTTCCCAGATTTGAAAGATGGATCAAAAGTGTTGGAACGCATGTTGAAAGCCGTTTCCAATACGTACAACGGCATAAAGGTGATCCATGTTCGATAAATGGAAACCCCATATACAGAAAGCACGCAATGCCAAAGTAAAATTTGAGCGGGGGATCAATCGGTGTTTGGCAATAGCTGACAATATCCGTCACTCGGTTTGGCTAGGTCGGACCCTCAAATGGACCCGTTGGTCGTTTCGGCTTTGTATAAAGATCAGCAAAATAATTATATGCCCGCTTTATGCTCCCTTTGCCTTGTTGAGATATTTGCTCTCTATCACCGGGGCTTTTATTAGAGGTCAAAAATCTCGTTCTGCTTATGTTCTTTGTCGAAAAAGACAACAGAAGAAGGATGAGCAAAAGGAGAAAAGGTGGCAGAACAAGCCAAGTTGGCGGCGTTGGTTCGGTCTGTTATTTTTGTTTTTTCTTCTCAAGGGTACTTTCTGGAAAGTCATTGCCCTCACCATTTCACCATGGACCTTGTGCGTATTTTTTCTGCGCCGTCTTTGGTCTGCCAAATCTTACGTGGATGAATGCAGGCAAGATAAACGAGATGCCGTTGCCCATCGCAAATACCAGACTGAAGAAGCAGAAAGAGAGACCACTCGCCTCCTCCGCAAGCAAGAAGAAGAAAATAGGTTTGAGCGCGCACGCGACGCGCGCCGGACCGAGGCCTTACAGGCCCTGAAGGATTTTTGAGATTTGCTGGATGAGAGACGGGTCGGTTTGAGAAAGGATGAAGGTGAGGACGAAGCTATATGAGGAAGAGACTGAAGAGGTATGAAAACCGATAGGAGTTGAACCGGCAATGCCTTGCTAACCATTTGCAAACATTGCCACTTCAACAACCTTTTCAGTGACTTTGGTCACCCCGTTATCACCTCATAGTCACTTCTTAATCACGCGAATGGAATGAAAAATGAAGAAAGAAGAAATCATCTATAACCACCTTGGTCTTCCATATCCAGGTAACCTGGGTGCTCACCATTTTGGCTTTCTAAATGTGGGACATTTCAAGCCAATCCAATTAGGGCCAAAGGCCGTTATTGATGTGATGGAACGCTACCTTGACCTCATTGAAAACTTACTTGAAAGCAGCACCTCATTTCCAGAAACACAACAGGTCGCCCAAGATCATAATTTCATTCACTTCAATCTCTATCTCAAAATCTTTCAGGCTTATCGCAGCTACCAACGCGACACTCGATCTGCTGAAAATTTAATTCGTGAAGAGAGCCGTCAGTTCAAACATGATCTCGCGCAACAGCGTGACCCCTTCAGCGACCTAAAGCACCTCTCAGAGGATTTTAAAAACTGCCTTCGTCAACATTATCAGCATATGGATAAAGTTGATGTAAACAGCTACCTCTCGCTTTTGCAGTCCACGAGTTTACCAATCTGTCGCTTTTTCACATCACCGCTCGCCTTCCACCTGCCCGAAGATGAACTCAAACGTCATGTTTTGCTGACAGGGAATAGTGGCGCAGGTAAATCGACCTTCCTAAAAGAGTTGGTCAACTCTTGCGCCAACAACGGTGAAAGCAGTGTGATTGTCATTGACCCAGCAGGCAATATGGCAAGAGAAATAGCAAAGAACAAAGACATCCCCACAGATCGTCTGGTCTACATTGATCCCATGTTAAAGGGGGATACGTTGCCAGTTTTCAATCCCCTTGATCTCACAGATACAAGCGACACCTCCATCCATCTTGCCTGTGAAGAAATTGTCGCAACCTTTCAAGAAACTTTGCGTGGTTCTGGCGGTAATGAGCTCACCAACAATATGCACGCCCTGCTGTATCCTTGCGTCTCCACTCTCTTGCGCCTTGGCGGACAGACCTTTTTCGACCTACAACGTTTTTTGCAAAATGATGAAGAACTCATAGCTGCTGGTTGCGGTTCCCCCAATCAAGCCGTCGCCAAGTTCTTTGAAAAGGCATTTCTGGAAAAGAAGTTCGAGACCACAAAACTGTCGCTTTATACCAAGCTGCAAAGCTTGCTCAATTCCCCTGTATTTGCTCAAATGACCGCAAGGCCAAAATCGACTATTGCGCTTGAAAGTATCATGAGTGAGGACAAAATTCTCGTGGTCAATCTTGCCAAAGGGGCCATTGGCGCGGAAACCTCTGAAGCCTTGGGGCGTTTCTTAATCGCTTCCATCAAAGGGCACATTCAAAAAAGATGCTTGAAAGAGGGAGAGCCACACCCGGTTTTTCTAATTGTGGATGAGGTACAGAACTACGTTTCGCCCTCAACTATTGAAATACTGCGCGAAAATCGTAAGTACGGCCTTCACCTCATCGCTTCAACCCAATTCATCTCAGACATGGACCCGAAAGTACAAGCAGCCTTCCTCAGTGTGACAAACGTAAAAATCACTGGAAAGAATGCCGTTCAAACCTTAAATGTCATGGCGCGTGAAACGGGGGCAAAACTTGAGGATTTACAAAACTTAAAGCTCGGTACCTTTTCCTTCAAAATCGATACCGCCCAGCCCGTAACTGTAAATATCTCAAAACCAACCGAACGGGTTATGAACGCCGAGCAATGGCACGATTTCACAAAAGAACAAATCTCACTTTATTACAGCCCCCTCACAGCACAGGTAAAAACCAAAAAGCCCCGAGATGAGAACGAACAACGCCAAGCTAAATTTGGGTTATAGCCATGCGTATACTGTCAATTAGTGCTTTGGTCGCTTTAGAACATATAGCCGAATATCGTTTTCTAACCGCTGATCAATTGGTTCGATTGGGAGGCTCGCGAACAACTGTGCGCTCTATGAGCAATTTGTTAAAACAACTATGTGAACGAGATCGTCTGATAGGCCAAGCACATTTTGGCGTTCATCCAAAACTAGGTAAGTTCAAAACCATTCACTTCTTAACCCACAAAGGGGCTCGGTTATTGGAAAGCCGGAACTTTCAAAAGCCAATCAAGTTCCCCAAATCAAACATTACTTTATTCCACCGAGACTATTTCCACCGTCTGGTCTGCCTCGATTTCGAAATCAGTTTTAAGCAATGGATTAAACAAAACGGCTATGAATGCCCCATGTTTGAACGCTACTTCGACCCAGTAGACGGCCTTCGATCTAAAACGGAAATAACGATGAGCAACGAAGGAACCCTCATTCCAGATGCCGTTACACTCTACAAAACAGGAGAGCGCAACTTCTGTTTTTTACTCGAAGTCTCCATGGGAAAAGATGCCAAACGGGTCATTGAGCAACTCTACATCCACATTAAAGCCCTAGAAGACGGAAGCCCCAGTAAAACCTTTAATATTCCCCACGGTCATTTCGTTGCCTGTCTCTTTGAACATGAAAGCTGTATGAAATCCGTCATGCAGCATATGCAAAAAGACCAGAGACTTCATCTCTCACTGAAAAAACACTTCTTATTTGCCTGTAAACTTGAACAAGAAGCAACGTTTCGTGATTTAGCTTGGTTCTTATGGGATCGGCAAAAACAGGTTTTTTATGGATTATAAGCCATATCTTCTAAAATCATTTCCTGAGTGATTGCCAAAGATGAGACAATAAACTCTACAAACGGTTCCAGGTTTCCAGTATTAGCCTCTTGGAGAACCTCTAAATATTTTCTACGTTTCTCATTTTTCACAATCGCAGGGGGATAGCCAGCTTTCATTAAAATAAGATTCATTAAAATTCTGGCTCCACGTCCGTTACCATCATCAAACGGATGAATACGAACCAAATTATAATGGGCAACGGCACCTACTGCGATAGGATGCAAATCACCTTTTTGACTTTCAATCCAGTCACAAAGTTTTGCCATTTCAGAAGAAACATGAATAGGTTCGACAAAATGATGAACAGAGCCATCTGTCTGCAACACACGATTGGCCTGTTTTTTATATTGCCCCGGTGTTGCAGGTTTATTGATCTTTTGTCCCTGTTCATTAATAGCAGGTATATAATCCACACCTTTGAGTAACAAGGCATTCAACTCTTTGATAAAGCTTTCGGATACACCTCTGTTATGAGATACAACATCATACAAAAAGTCGATTGCCTCTGCATGGTTCTTGGCATCTACAAAGTCTTTAAACGGCTTCCCCTCAACAGTAAGACCTTCGCGTAAGAAAAAGAGGGTATCACCATAACTCAGTGTGCTTCCTTCAATCGCATTACTGTCGTATGTCCAAGTGATACGCAGCTTCTCTCGAACCGTTTCCCAGAGACTAGGATTTTTCTGTTTTAATGAATTGATTTCGTCTCGTTGCACTTCAGCATGCTGAAGCATGGAAGCCAAGATGGGGCTTACCTCTAACTGGTAATATTTTTCTTGTTGTTCAACAGAAGCCGTCATGCGTTCAGGAGCTTTCTCAGTCACAGTTCAAAGGGTTAGTTAGTAATCAGAGTATAGGCAAGAGCTCACAAAAGAGCAATCTGAGTAAACATACTGCCTATAGATAATTCAGGGGATGGTTATTGATTTGCTTTCTTTTGTGCTCAGAACGGGTTTTCACATAGACCATCGTCGTTTTGATATCGCTATGGCCCATCATATCGCACAAAGCAAAGGCATCACACTGACTTTCAGCCATGAGCGTTGCAAAGGTATGGCGCAGTTGATGAGTTGTAAAGTTGACCCTAGAGGCCTCTTTCACCCTTTGAAACATGCGAGTTAAAGTCCGCACACCTAATTTCTTTTGCTTCTGCAAACTGGTAAAAATGTATTCCGTATCAATACCAAGCTTGCTTCGTTCTTCAAGATAGGCCTGAAGCAGGCGCTTGAGTTCAAACGACAGCGGAATGATGCGATCTTTTTGCCCCTTTCCTGATCTCACAACGACAATGGCTTCTTCAAAATTTACATCATGGAGCTTTAAATTCAATAATTCTTGGCGACGAAGTCCCGTAAATAGAAATGTCGCAAAAATAGCAATATCACGCTTTTTATGAAAAGTAGGATGCCGATAAGTTTTAGGCACAGGCAGATATTGTACACTTTCCAAGACTTGCCGGGCCTCGGTTTCAGATAAGGCTTTAGGGATTGTTCTTGGTATTTTGGGGCGAGGAATATGCTTCAACGGATTTTTAGGGATTAATCGCTTGTTTTCACACCAGTTGAAAAAAGAAGAAAGCGAACCGTAATAGTCCAACATCGTTTTGGGTTTCCAGTTTCGATGTTCTCGTCCCCATAAAAGGAAATCAGTCAAAATCAACTCATCGATTTCATGGAGGTGACGAAGAGGTTTGAACGTTTGAAGAATGCTAAAGCCATCGCGATACCAACGAACGGTATCTTTAGTCAGATTATTGATGTGAGCTGCTTCTGAACAAAACCGATCATGCAGTTCGTTCAAAGTCATGTTTTGAAAGTAAGACATTGTCGAGATAATTAAAGAATAATGACCTCCTGGCGTCGCCATGAGGTCATTGGAAGCTGAAAAAATCTCTAAAATGCCTTAATGGTGGGCAGTACAGGATTCGAACCTGTGACCTCCTGGGTGTAAACCAGAGTGACATTACTTTTTATCACTCTAACTGAGAGTTTTTAGCTTCTTTCTGACCTCTAGGGACTGAGCCACTGAAAAACTTGATGTGATTTCAATGACCTCCTGAGGCCCCTAAATGCTACAGGAAAGATTCTATAAATCAAGGTGAGTTCAAATGGCCCATAAACTCAATCTATATTTTACTCTTGCTTTTGAGAAAAGCAGGAGCAAGGGCAACGAAAAAAGAGGGAAAGCATTTGCTCTCCCCCTTCTCAAATAGGTAGTGCCCTAGAAATATACTAGAACTTATCCTGTATGATTACTTCATTTCAGCCACAAATTCTGTAACTTCGTTGGTATTACGGCGTTTGTGATAGTTTTTCTCCAGCACAACACGCTCTTCTGAAGGTGCATAGTAGTAAGTGCGTTTACGGTATTTTTCATCACAAGATACTTTAAAGGCATCATAGGTTTTTCCAGCCGCCTCAGCTTGCACAACGCCTGTTACTTCGCATTCACGATAATTCGGAGAAACCCGACCTCGTGAACTCGTTGCTGAGAATGTATACTTCACCTTGCTTCCAAGCATCAAAGGCCAGATATTGCCTTCTTTCTTGATGATAGAAGACGTGCCAGTATTCCATTCAGGGTTCGTTCCACATTTATTCCAAGACAGCGTTGGCGCAAAACGATCATCCGTCGTCGCTGTTCCCCAACAACCGTCTGAGACTTCCCATTTAACAGTTTTATCATCAACCATAGTAATGGTCGAAATGCGTTCACTGCCATCGCGTAAGCTTTTAATTTTACGGACCTCGCCAGCTTTCATAAGAACACGCTCCGCCGGAGCTAAGTTCACATTTGAGGCTGGTTTTTCTTGAGTGGTTGTTTGGCAAGCCGCTAAGGCAAAGGCTGTAATAGACACAGCAAGGATAGACAATTTCTTCACTTTATTTCCCCTATTGAGATCATGTTGTTTTCAACACGGCAATAGAGGTAAATTTATTACGTCACACACAACCTATGCATTTCGCCTTCTCCACTACCGCAATCCAAGAGGTTAGCTCCTGCTTTTCTCAAAAGCCGGAGCAGTGGGTGTGACTCAAATAGCCCTTAATGAGACAATATGCTTTTCAAAAAGAAATCCGTGCCATGGAACAAAGGCAAATCCGTCGGTCAGAAAAAACCTCTGACGCTGGCAGAAGCAGATCAGATCAAAACCTATCTAGAAACTGAGGGGAAATTGCGCGACCTTGCCCTCTTCTCGACAGCCTTTGATACCATGCTGAGAGGGAATGACTTACTCAGCATCCATGTTAAAGACGTGCAATCTGCAAATGGCATCGTTCGAGATGAAATTTTCATCCGCCAACACAAAACACGAAGGGAAGTCCTAGTCGGACTATCTCCCTTTACCCGGCACACCCTTGGGCGATGGATTAACCATGCTGCCTTGCATGCAACAGATTTTCTTTTCATTCGTAGAAGAGGGTTTGAGCATCTACCGATCTCCACAGATCAATATCGCAAATTGGTTAAATCCTGGGTCAGTGCCATTGGCTTGGATGCAGTTGATTATAGCTCCCACAGTCTAAGAAGAACCAAGGCTGTGTTGGTTTTCGAGAAATCAAAAAATGTAGAAGCCGTCCGGCATCTTCTAGGGCATCAAAGGCTGTCATCAACATCCGCCTATCTTAATGTGGATAAGCGAAATGCATTGAAACTGGCGGCTGAATTTCAGCTTTGATCGCAGGCGTCTTCAATTGATATTTCTATAGCCTCAATCATCATATCAATTGCGGCTATTGGCGTTCTGTTGGCCTTCCATAGCTTCGCAGTAGACAGTAAGCACTTCAATAATTCAGCATCGGATCGAAGGTTTTCTATGCCTTGTTTTAAATCCTTTCGGATTTGTCGATTTAACATAAGCAAGCAAGTTACGGGATACTTCACTGGAAATTGCCATATCCACCAACGAAAACGTTGCTGTGAAGCACCCCGCAAGGTGCTTTTCGTCGGTAATAGATATGGCAAGTGAAGTTTAGCGAATGAAAAACAATAGGTAAATGCGATTTCAAATTAGTAAAGCGTCACTCCAGAAATCATATCTCCTGCCTCTGTCTGATTATGGCAAACATAGCGCATGGTCACACGAATATCAGAATGTCCAAGTTGTTGCTGCATAATGAAAGGCGAAACGTTGTTTCGAGAAAGGCTAGTCGCATATGTTCGCCTCAAATCATGGGAGGCAAACTTTACGCTTGCAAGTTTCCCGATATGATCCGTTATGCGCCGAAATTCTCGCGGTGTTAGTTTCTTGCCAGATTTACTGGGGAAAACAATTAAGTTTCCCATCTGGTAGTTTTTCTCATGTTCCAACAAATACATGTGGATGATAGAAATTAATTCATCAGTCATAACGACCATGCGATCCTTAGCGCCTTTTCCATTGCGGACGTGGAGGAGTTTTTCACTAAGATTTAAATCGGCAATATGCAAGTTGATGACCTCACTCAAACGCAATCCCGTATGAAGTGGTAACATTATCAAGGCATGATTGCGCAGGCGGAGAAAGGGGTTTCGAGAAGATTTCAGCAAAGCAGCATATAGGATTTTATGCACCTCTTTCAGTTCCAACGCTTTGACAATTGGCCTACTGAGTTTAGGCTTTTGGATACGTTCAAGTGGATTGTCTTTGCTATAACTATTCACAACCAACCATTTGCAAAAGACATTCAGGTTAGAATGATGAATGCGATAGGTTCGCGCTGCCCAATTGCGTTCTTCACGACCATGGAATAAGAAATTTCGCACCAATTCGGTATTGAGTTCAGCCAGCGTACAATCTTTTTTATTCAGGAACTTTAAAAACAAATGGAGGCTGTCATCATATCCCTCAAGGGTACGTGTAGACAGCCCTCGCTCATGTTTTGATTGCCGCAAAAAAGTATCGAAGATCTCTCGAAGCATACGATCAAATTAATATTCTTCCGCCAGCATGATGGTCATAACCCGTTTGGTGATACTGGGGTCCGTTGGATCTTCCGAAAGATACGTCATTGTCTTGTCATAATAATCCACTTTCCAATTGACCCGTTTTCCTGCCACGCTCAAGGCGGCAAAGTCATGTTCTTTGTGTGGATCATTGTCTGGTGAGAAACTATCAAAGTTTCGAACGGCGGCATAAACCTGTTGGCGGATATCACCACTTAAGGCCTGAATACCTTGGGTCTCAACGATCATACCGCCCTGACCTTCTTTGCGAAGGGTATCGTTAAGTTTTGCGATTTTTTCGTGTTTTTCCATAATGAGGAAAGTTAAAGGGTTAAAATCAATTTCATCGACACCGCACATTGTGCAGAAAACGGTCTACAAAGATTTTATAGAAAGTAATCCCTGTTCGCCGATGAAGTTTTGTCTTGATGTAACCCCGGCTTTTTAGTCCATCCAGTGCAGCTACCTGTTGATCAAGCCCCATGGGCGTTTCTTCATAACAAGCATTCAGTGGCACGGGAAAATAGCTATTCTTCAGAAGTTCTTTTTGCTGTTGGGCTAAATAGAAGCGATGCACCAGAAAGCCAAAAAAGAGGGCCTCATTCAAAGACAATGGCCTTTTATGACGCGCAAGCGTGTTCATAGATGTAAAGTTAAAAAAGTAAAATTTGTCCGCAGCGGAAAAAGGCAGAATGAATTCTAAAAGCGTGATACTCAGCAAATACGAATAATTCAAACAGTTTTAAACTTTCCTTTTAGGGAAGGTTCGTCGCATATCCTCATGGAAAATGATCTGTTTAAAAACTTCCTATAAAATTTCTCTAAGAATTTTTGTATATTTTCTCACACTGAACATGAATGGCAGTAATGTTCAAAGTGCATTCTTTAACGCATTCAATCATGAATATTCTTATCGTTGACGATTGTCCAAGAATGGTCAGCCAACTTTCATCACTGTTTAAAAAACACCCTGTTGTTCACAAAGTCGCAGGTGCTAAAAGTTTCACAGAAGCGGTCAATCAATGTAATCGGCTTCATTTCCATATAGTCCTTATAGATTATGACCTACAAGACAATTTCAATGGCATTGATGTTTGTAGGTGGATACGAAAACAAAATCCAGATTGCATCATTATCTTTGTAAGCGGTTTTCCTTCTGCCCAAGTAATGGAAGAAGCTTTTGCAGCAGGCACAAATGATTTCATCAAAAAACCACTCTTACCAAGTGAGGTCCGAATTAAGGTTTTTTATTGGTGGGAATTGATGAAAAGCCAAAAGAACTCAAAAGCCTTTTTGGACTATCATGGGTTGAAATATATTTTTAAGAGTAACGAGTTTTACGCAGATAGACGAGTGCTTCCTTTGACCAAAGGGTTAAAACGACTTCTTCTCCTATTTCTTGAGAAACCTGAAACTGTCATATCTCACGATATTTTACAGCGAGAGGTATGGGGCGATTTTGATACGGCACTCAGGCCACGAAACATCCATGAACGTATCGGTAGCCTTCGACAAAATCTTCCAAATAAATTTGCAATATGGCTGCAATCTATTCGAGGAGAAGGCTATATTCTTAAAAGAGGAAAGGCAGTAAAACTCTGACTGAAGCTTTATTCTAAAAATAAATGTTGCTGCAGAGTTGTTGATCTCAAGCTACCGCCTTCAGCATATCGTCCATAGAATGCTCCTGCTGAAAGCTCTGTAAAATAAGAAATGAGAAAAGCTGCAGGTTTTGGAGGACTGCTTCTAGCAATATTCAAAACTCGCTGAGAAGATGAAGTCACTATTACAATTCGCGCCCCATCAAAATGTTGGAAGCGCTTTCCAAGCCCTTTGATAGCTTCATGCCAATAAGAAAATATGCTTTGGATTTTGATAACTTTGCTTTCGAGATTAGCCCTAATAGCGATATTGTTCTGTAAGGCTTCCCTTAAACTTTCACTCATTGTCACAGGCATGGTTCCCCGGTCTATTTCGAGCAGAAAGAGATATTCTAATTCAGTTTGACAATCACGGATAATGAACAGGCTGTCATTCCTCACAGAAAGAGGCTTCCCATTTGCTAGGACGCATTTCAGCGTGATATTGTTACCGTTATCTAGCTTCTTATACTCTGGCACAAATAGAGCCAACTCAAAACGGTCTTGGCGTTGGATATCTAGCTCTAAGCTAATCCAATAATCGATAATTCCTACGCGATGGGCATAGTCTACAACCAATTGCGGTGCATTTTTGGTCAAAAATTTCGCTTCTTCCAACTCGAAAATACCACTTTGTTGAAGTCGTTGAAATCCCTTGCGCGTTAAAAAATGCAAATCCTCTAGTTTTCCCTTTCGTCCAAAATCATAGGTAGCAGCTTGAACAAAGCCACGCTGTTTCAAGGCTGAGACCGTTTTATAAACACTGTCACGACCAAGCTCCTGAAAACATAGTTTATGAATATGAGTTGTCGTCAAAGAAACTTTATCCCAAAGGTGATAGAGGATCGAAATATCTCTTGGTCTTGTGCCTGTGATTTTAGGGTTTGCGGCCATCCAGGCTGAATTTCTTAAAGTGTAATTCTGGTTTTGTTGGAACAAAGCTATCAAGTTCAAACAGGCGCTTTTGGCGTTGACGTTTCAGATAATCCAAAAGCTTCTTGGTCTCTTCCCATCTTGCAAAAGCATTAAATAACCAGCCCCGACCGAAAGCTTCTTTCTTGATGGCAAACTTGAAGGGAAAGCGTTTGAGGCCAACTCGGTTCTTGCCAGCTTTAATAAAGAATTCTCCAGGGCGAAGCCTTTCAATCATCTCAGGCTTTTCTAGTCTAAGGATGGCTGCAGCTTCTTTTTGATCCTTCCACTTTAAATTCCCATATATCTTCACATTACAGTTATTCACAATAGAACGTTGCTGCTGAGGTGAAATACCTTCCTGATTCAATTCATGATGAGCCAAGGTATAATTCAACCCTGTCTTTCTTGCCCCCGTTAACCCCCGATGAACAGAACCGTTCAAATAATGCTGGGCCTCATCGAAATATGCAAAAAAAGGGTTACAAGGTTTTCCGGACAATAACCGCTCAAAGGCATATTTGCTGAGTAGATTATGAATGATATTGCCAATAGTCTTGGCTTCATAATTCCCCAGAAGAGAAGTCGTTGCTCTCACAACTACAAACTTGTTCTCAGCCAGTATCGCTGCAAAATCTACTTCACATTCAGACGCACAAAAACTTTGATAAATTTGTCTCGGGATCAGGAAATTATTCAAACGAAGCCGTAAGGCATCTCGTGTTCGTCTTGCATTTCCAGACAGAAAATCATTTGTGAAATAATCTTGTAGAGGGGGTGTTGGTAATTGTGAAATGAGCTGCGGTAGCAACAAGTTTCCTTCCGTCGATAAAAGCTTCACTATCCCCTGAAAGGTCGCCTGTGGCAGATAGAACCCCGCAATGAAAATGTTTCGTAACATGACATACTGCGCCTCTGTCAAAACAGGCTGCATGTTATGGCCTAAAGCATCGGTCAATTCACTTGCCAGTCCATCAATGAACGCTTGCCTGATATTAGGATTCTTCGGCAATGGTAATTTAAAAACATTCAGCTGCGGGGGATCTTCATCGAAATTAAGATAGACCAACTGCTTATATGCCTTTGAGGGGTGTGCTAAACTGAAACGCTTATTACTCAAAATCCGTTGAACCATTTCCCCGTGCGGTTCAATCAACAGAAACCCCTTATTTTTACGTACATTCTCGTCAATTAAGAAGGTGATTGCAGAACTTTTCCCACCTCCTGTCGAGGCTAGAATATGGGTATGCTTCAGCCGTTCTTTGTCTAACCTCAATTGCCAGCTTGCGAAGAAATTAGACAGAATATTTTTGAAGATCACCGCGATATAAGCTTGCCCAAACCCAACCAAACAAAGCAGCCCCAAACATATCCCGCTTCCCACTAATACGGTTATGCGGAGCGGTAAAAGTAACAGCCAACGAATGACGAAGACAATTTTCAAACCAGAATATTAAGGACAAGAGTAACAACTTTACCAACCCAAATCTAAGCTTCCACTAGAATTCCAATGGTTTTCCAATGATAAGCAAATACGCTGGAAACAGCTCTGCTTTAAGAATTGCTTCTTAGGTGTTTAGGTACTCCGACAGATGCCTTAAATTCTGGGTTATACTCTCAAAACAATGTGACAAAGTTTGTCAAACCTCATCCCCGTCAAGTTTTGTCACCATTCCACCTTTCTCCAGACATACTCCAGCAACATTGATGGCGTTAAATTGTATTTGAAGCAGCAGATGGTCTGTTGATCTTTAAAAGAACGTTGGAGGTTGTCATGTGGGATTCTGGTTGGACGCACCATGCTATGTACGGCGATGGTAGCTGGTTCGGTTTCATGGGAATGCACGGAATATTTATGCTGATTTTGGCTGTTCTCGCTGTTGTCTTGGTTATTTCCCTTTTTCGACAAGGCACAAAAATAGTGGGCCATGACCCGGCTCTAACGGTTCTTGGTGAGAAATATGCCAAGGGTGACTTGTCACGAGATGAATATCTTCAGAAGAAAAAGGACTTGAAGGTATGATGATGGCAAATGAGCTTGAAAAAAACACGGTTCGCTTTATTGACGCAAACAAAGAATGTTTGGAATTTCTGACAAGACATTATTTTGATCCTGCTGTCGCTTGTCATGATCAGAACAGTTCCTGCCCAAGGATTGAAGATACGTTACGCTTTATCGAACGAAACTTTGAGCGTGAAGAATTTTTAATCAGAGCATCTGGTTACAAAGCTTTTGATGAACATAAAAAAGACCATGAAGTTCTGACAAAAGCTCTCAAACGTATCCAAAAGAAATTCAAATGTAATGAATATGACAATGCGATTGTTGTTGATGAAATCAAAAAGTGGATTTCACGTCATACAGCGGAATTTGATCATGATTTCATTCAGTATTGGGCTGAAAACAATGGCCTTTCAAAGCTGAGTGAATAAAGGAGTTCCCATGCTAAACGCTCATCAAAGCACTTCACACAGTACAGATATTCGCTTAGGCGTAAAAGGTATGGGATGTGCATCGTGTGTAGCCACGATTGAAAATGCTCTAATGGAGCAAGCTGGTATTGTTAAAGCTGAAGTTAATTTTGCAGCTTCTATTGCTGAAATTAGTTTCGACCCTGAGAAAATTTCTCCCCCCGTAATTCGACAGGTAATTTCGGATGTTGGGTATTCTGCTGTTGAACCCAGAGATGACAGCGATAAAGCCATTAAAAAAGAAGAAGCAGAGAAGAAAGCCGAATATGATACCTTGATGAAGAAATTTTGGTTAGCAGCCGTAGTCTCTATCCCAAATGTTCTGCTGATGTATCCTGATGTGATACCGGGGCTGACAGCCTTGATGCCTCCAGAAAGTCTTACCAGAACAGCCGTATGGGCTGTGCAGGGACTTTTGACAACGTTTGTTTTGTTTTGGTCTGGCTCTCAGTTTTTTACTGGTATGTGGGCGGCCCTCAAACATCGTTCAGCCAATATGCACACCCTGATTTCTGTAGGGGTCAGTGCTGCTTATGGATATTCAATTGTTGCAACAGCTTTACCTTCAGTCTTCCCTAAAGAAGCTGCAGCTGAACCGTTCTGGGATGTTACCACTGTTGTCATAGCCCTAGTTGTTCTGGGACTGGCTATGGAAAGCAAAGCAAAAGGGAAAACGTCTGAAGCCATTAAAAAACTGATTGGAATTCAGGCTAAGACAGCTCGCGTTATTCGAAATGGTGTTCAGAAAGAAATTCCTGTTGAAGAAGTTTTAGTCGATGACATCGTTCTTGTGCGCCCTGGTGAAAAAATCCCAGTCGATGGGATTGTTACTGAAGGAGCCAGCAGTGTAGATGAGTCAATGATCACTGGTGAACCTATTCCGGCAGAAAAAACCGTAGGTGAAGAAGTAATTGGCGCAACGATCAATAAGAACGGGACCTTTTATTTTCGTGCAACAAAGGTTGGAAAAGATACCGCGTTGGCTAATATCATTCGACTTGTTCAACAGGCACAAGGGTCAAAAGCCCCCATCCAGCGTATCGTTGACCAAGTTTCAGGATATTTTGTGCCAACAGTAATGATCTTGGCAATCCTGTCCTTCATGGCCTGGTATAATTTTGGTCCTGAGCCTCGTTTTATCTTTTCCATTATTGCGTTGGTGACCACCCTAATTATCGCGTGCCCCTGTGCCCTAGGGCTCGCAACACCGACCTCTCTAACGGTCGGAATTGGTAAAGGTGCTGAAAACGGCATACTGATCCGATCAGGTGATGCCTTGCAAACAGCAGAAAAGATCAATGCAATTGTACTTGATAAAACCGGTACCATTACGGAAGGCAAACCGGTTCTCACAGACTTAACGGTCATGCCGAATTTTCAGGATGGTGATGTTTTAAAATCAGCCGCAGCTTTAGAACGTATGTCCGAGCATCCACTGGCTGAAGCCATTGTTGAAGGTGCGCAAAATGCGGGTCTGAATATTCCTGAAGCAAAAAATGTCAGTGCAGTGACAGGCCACGGTATTACTGGCACTTTGGATAAACGCCATATTCTGATCGGAACAGGCAAATACCTGAGAGATAATGATGTTGTAACAGATGGCCTTGAAGACATTGCCGATATTTATACCCCTCAGGGCAAGACACCGATCATGATTGCTATAGATGGGAAACCAGCGGGTGTCTTTGCTGTTGCAGACACCGTAAAAGAAGATTCCAAGGAAGCTATTGAGCAGCTTCATCGCATGGGCTTGGAAGTTTATATGATCACCGGTGACAACACTGTTACCGCCAATGCCATTGCGAAAGAAGTTGGTGTTGACCATGTCTTAGCAGAAGTTCTACCCGAACAAAAAGCTCATGAAGTTCAGAAGTTGCAATCCCAAGGTAAAGTTGTTGCCATGGTCGGAGATGGTATCAATGATGCTCCGGCACTGGCAGCAGCCGATATTGGATTGGCAATTGGCAGCGGCACGGATGTCGCTATTGAAGCAGCAGACATCACACTGATCAAAGGCAGCCTAAAAGGTGTTGTCACTGCGATGAATATCAGTCGTGCGACCATGCGTAATGTAAAACAAAACCTTGTAGGTGCCTTTGGCTACAACGTGCTTGGTATTCCTGTTGCAATGGGGCTGCTCTATCCCTTCTTTGGTATTTTACTTTCACCAATCCTTGCTGGTGCAGCTATGGCCCTGAGTTCTGTCACAGTAGTCAGTAATGCCAACAGGCTTCGTTTTTATAAACCGAAAGGAGTGCAGTCATGACTTTAGATCAAATTATTGTCACTCTGACAGGCTTTTTCCTGATCTGTATGATCATTAAGTTTTTCTGGATGAAAGGGAAGAAAGCCTTACCACTTACCCCGCTTATTGATGGCATTCAAAAGCAACTGATTATCGTAAAAGGTGGCTATACACCGGACACCATTATTGTGAAACGTGATGTGCCAGTACAGCTAACATTTCGCCGTGAAGAAAATTCATCTTGTTCTGAAATGGTACAGCTTCCAGATTTTGAAAAAAGTCTGAAACTGCCAGAGGGTGAAGATGTTTCAGTTGAATTTACACCTACGAAAATTGGTGAATTTGAATTTGCCTGCCAGATGGGGATGCTGCGCGGAAAATTGATTGTAGATCTGTAAAGGAAGAGACTGATGCCATTCCCAGATATAGATCCAATTCTTATTCAAATCGGACCCTTTGCAATTAGATGGTATGCGTTGGCATATATTGCTGGCCTGATGTTGGGATGGGCTTATATCAAATGTATGTGTGAGCGTTTCAAACACCCGATTACACGTGATAATTTGGATGACTATTTGTTCTGGGTGGTTCTCGGGGTTGTACTCGGTGGTCGCTTTGGGTATGTGCTTTTCTATAATTTAGATTTCTACATAAATAATCCACTGGCGGCCTTGCAGGTGTGGAAGGGCGGAATGTCTTTTCATGGTGGCTTCATTGGCGTGGTTATGGCGACATACCTCTTTGCCCGCAAACATAAAATTGAAGTGATGCTCTTAGCCGATCTTGTTGCGATAGCTGCACCAATTGGTTTGTTCTTTGGACGAGTTGCTAATTTTATTAATGGTGAATTATACGGGCGGGTAACCGATGCGCCCTGGGGTGTTATTTTCCCAAACGGAGGTGAGTTTCCGCGTCACCCAAGTCAACTTTATGAAGCGGCACTAGAAGGAATTATTCTATTTATCTTTCTAAACATGTTAGTTCGTTTTTCTATGATCAGAACTCGCCGGGGGCTGTTAACAGGAGTTTTTCTGATTGGATATGGTCTGGCCCGAACAATTGTTGAGCTGTTCAGACAACCTGATAGCCATATCGGTTTTTTAACAGGGGGAACAACCATGGGCCAATGGTTGTCTATTCCAATGATTATCATTGGGGCTTTGTTAATCGGAAGTGCCATTTTTTATAAAGGCACTTCAAATCAGAAGGAGGTATCGTGATGAGCACATTTCCTCAATCACCCCCTAGACGAGATTTTTTACTTATTGGGACTGCAGCAGTTGGTGTAACTGGAAGTGCCATGGCTCTGTGGCCCTTTATTGATTCCATGAACCCTGCAGCAGATGTGAAGGCTCTAGCGACAACGGAAGTCGATATTGCCCCTATTGAAATAGGCCAACGCATTACGGTTGTCTGGCGAGGCAAGCCAGTTTTCATTGTTCTCCGCAGTGAAGAGGAAATCAGACGTATTCGCGATGAAAGCCTTGATCTCGTTCGCGTACCTGAAGCTGATGAAGATCGGGTTCAAAAAGCAGAATGGTTAGTTGCCATTGGCATATGCACGCACCTTGGCTGCATTCCTTTGGGACAAAAGCCGGGTGACCCGCTTGGTGAGTATGGTGGATGGTTCTGCCCATGCCATGGGTCTCATTATGATGGATCTGGACGTATTCGCAAAGGACCCGCCCCACGAAACTTGGACATTCCACCATATACATTCAAATCAGATGAACTCATCGCTATTGGGTAAGGAGTAAATATGCCTGCATTACAAGATATGGTTCATTTTAAAAGTCGTTTCAGTATGGGAAAAATATTTGCAAATTTGTCTCTGACCCAACGTGTGATGACTATTATCTTTTTTGGTATTTTGTTTGTCGGCATTACGATTGCGATCATGCTTGAAAATGAGCACCACAAATCCGTTTTGCAGCAAAATAAAATGCAGGCTGTTACTTTTTTGTATGGCATTGAACGAGACTTAATTGAGACGGAAGCTAATGATCCAAAGGTTCTCAATCAAATACTTCAAAAGGCTGCAACCCATAGAAATGGTGAGCTGGAATTTAGTCTCTTTAGCCTATCTTTATTGAATGCTGAAGGAGGTGTAGTAACAAAAACCAGTCAAAGTAAAGAACATCAGATGGTCATGGGGCAAACCCAAGGGGCAGACTTCGATAGTATGGCGGGTCATCACGTCCAACTCCTTCAAAAAGAAAACAGCCCATTTGCAGGGGGAGAGGTTCAGTATTTTCATGATGATAAAACAGGTCAAAAAATTACAACCATGACTGTTAGTATCCCAGTTAAAAATACAGATTATATTCTGTCAGCTAATCTTGACTTGAAGAAAACGATGGCGGCGATTGAGCAAACAGACCGCGTGTTTGAGCAGACTTTATTTGGGTCTTTCGCAATTGGATTTTTGGTGCTGTACGGTGTTATTGATTTTGCAATTCGCAAAGGTCTGGTTAATCCCATCAGAAAAATATCTATTGTTACATCTGATATATCGCATGGAAATTTTTCAGCACGAATTGGAGACCTTTGCTGTCCCGAATTACAACATCTTGGTACTTCGGTTGATCGTATGGCTGAAAATATCGAACAGCTCATTTCAGAGCAAGAAACGGCATACCTTCAATCTTTGAAATCATTAATGAAAGCTTTGGAAGCTAAAGACCCCTATACGGCCCAGCATTCCGCAAGAGTGGCCAAGTTTTCTGTATTACTGGGCAAACAGGTTGGTCTGCCACCAAAAGAACTAAAGCTGTTAGAAAAAGGAGCACTTATGCACGACCTTGGGAAAATTGGTGTACCTGATAATGTTTTGAACAAACCAAGTGCTTTGGATGATGCAGAGTTTTTACAAATGAAATCTCATCCTGTCACAACAGCCAAAATCATGAAGCCGTTGTCTCGGTTCAAGGAATTTGCCCAAATTGCTGCCTGGCACCATGAAAGGTGGGATGGCAAAGGATACCCTGATGGCTTACAGGGCGAAGAAATTCCCATTTTAGCTAGAATTGTATGTATTGCGGATACATGGGATGCAATGACAGGAGACCGCATATACCGAAAAGGCATGTCGCAAGAAAAGGCAATATCAATCATGGAAAATGAAAAAGATAGTGGTCAATGGGACCCATACCTTCTTCAAGAATTTATTTCCCTTATTAAAGAGAACAATCAACCAAGTATAGAAATGGAAACAAGGCAATCAGCATGAATAAGAACGCAATAGCACTTTCAGTTGCAGTTGTTTTTACAATTGGGGCCGCAACAGCAGCATTCCTTCACAACACTGAAAATTCAGGTGTCGCAGATCCTAATGACCCGAAACAGGTTGCCTTGGGTAAGACAATATATGCCGATAATTGTGCATCATGTCATGGTGTGAATTTGGAAGGCGAAACAGAAGATTGGAAATCCACAAAAGAAAACGGCACGTTATATGCCCCTCCCCATGATGATACGGGGCATACATGGCATCACGGGGATGCTTTACTGTTCCAATATACAAAAGAAGGTGGCCAAGCGATTGCCGGCCCTGATTTTCAAAGTGGCATGATGCCATTTGCAGACGCGTTAACAGACGAGGAAATCTGGGCAGTTCTAGCCTTTATAAAAACATCCTGGACGGAGCAACAGCTCAATCGCCAACAGATGATGACAGAGCGAGAAAACGAACAGTAAACAATGAATGTAATAGTCACATTATCAACACAATGATTTTGTTTTATGTTTGGCGAACATGGGAAAGGAACAGATCATGTCGTACTTAAAATCCATCGCTATTGCCTCTGCATTTTTTCTGGCCGGATTAGGTCATGCTTCTGCCGCACAACAGGAAATAACCGTTTATAAATCTCCCTGGTGTGGTTGTTGTACCGCGTGGAGCGAACATATGCGTGAGAACGGCTTTAAGGTTACAGAGATCAAACGTGAAGATATGGACACAATCAAGAGAGATCTTGGTGTCCCGGAACAGCTGGAGTCCTGCCATACAGCTATGATCGATGGTTATGTTGTTGAAGGTCACGTACCCGCTGACGATGTGAAGAAATTATTGACAGAACGCCCAAAAGCAAAAGGCTTGTCAGTTCCTGGTATGCCGATGGGGTCTCCGGGAATGGAGCAGGGCAATCAAAAAGATCGATATACCGTAATCATATATGGTGACGAAGGTATGGGTGCTTTTGCGCGTCATTAAATATGCAATACGTATTATATAAGTTTTATCTTTAGAATAATTCAATGATCTTATGTAATGCGTATAAGGCAAATGTTTTATAAGCTAGTTATATTTCAGCTAGTGTATGATTAGGCATATTTTACGGGCGGAGTTAATGAGCATAATTTGCATACGCAAAGACTTCTTAGCCGTTTTTTTTCTAACCGTTGCAATCATCGCTGTGTCTTCTGTATTTGCATGGACCAGTTATACGGAAACGGTAGACTATAAAACGGAACGAAATAGAACGATCCTTAAAAGTCTTTTTGAGGAACGCTTGCGTACGTTAGAAAAGCTTACAGTTGATTATTCTTATTGGGATGACACTATTGAGCTTGCTCTGCTGAATAAAGATGCAAGTTGGGCCAATAATAACATTGGGAATTACATACTGAATGCCTTTGGTCTCGCGAATTCATATTTGATTGATCATGAAAATGTGACTGTTTTTTCATTTGGGAACAGACACGAGAGTCGATTGAAAAAAGTTCAAAGCAGTTCAAAATATCACAATGCCTTGAAAGAAACTGTTCGACAACTACGTACCAGCCCTGCTGCGTCAGGTTTTTTCCATGAAATTGAAGATAGAATATTTCTGGTTGCAATTAGCGCCTTAACGTATGAAGAACGACTGGGGGAGCGAACTAATAACGAAAAAGCAGTTCTGGTTCTATTAAAAGAAGTCACTGAAAAAAACTTAAATGATATTTCAAATGGATTTGAAATATCAGGCCTGACCTATTCTGATAATTCTAAAAAGAATGCTATTGGTGTGCATATTGTAGAGGGAGCGCAAAAGCCATCAATTTACTTTACACAAGAAAATTCATTCTGGAAAAATTCTGCTCATGTATTAATCCCATTATCATTAATACTTCTTCTTTTGGTATTCCTTGCGCGTTTGGCGCTAATGAGATCGAATTTATCTCATCACCTTAATGAAGAGCTTCAATCTAAAAATGCTGAGCTCTTGCAAGTTAACCAAAACCTTGAGAACGAAATCAAGGAACAAATAAAGGAAATTAATCAACAAAAAGAGCTGGCAGAAAGTGCAAACAGAAAAAAGAGCACCTTTCTGTCAACTGTAACGCATGAACTGAAAACGCCCTTAAATAGCATCATGGGTTTTTCACAAATGCTTCATAGCAATAAACAAAAAAATCTCAACAAAACACAATTAAGCTGGGTCGAACAAATATTGGATTCAGGATCAATGTTATTATTAAACATTAATGACTTACTTGAATTCTCACGCATTGAAAATGCTGATATCAAAAACACACCTGAAACGTTCCTGCCCAGAGAAGTTTTTAAAGAGTGCTACGATATCATCAACCCTCTGGCAAAAGATAAAAATATTAAAATCTCAGGTGTTCCTGAAACTGACCGGTTACTGCACGTTGATAGAAATAAGTTAAAACAGATTTTACTGAATTTGATAGGCAATGCCGTTAAATACAACGAACGAAATGGATTTGTGAAGTTTGGTTGTCGAGGTCTTGGCGCTGATAAAATTGAACTATACATTGAGGATAACGGCATAGGGATTCCGAAAGAAGACTTAGAACATATCTTCGAGCCCTTTTACAGGGTTCCAAATGTTGCATCCCGAATTGAAGGCACGGGCATTGGCTTATCTATTGTTAAAAACAACATTGAAATAATGAATGGTGAGATCCGTGTAGCGAGTACCGAAGGTGAAGGTACTTGTTTTACTGTTCATTTACCCGCCCATAATGTTGACACTCAAAAAGAACCTCATCATTTTGATATTTAATTCTCCTAATCTAATGCCATAGTGAACAGCGATGTGATAACTGACAAACTTTGTCACAATTTCCCTGTTTTCAGACATACGCGCGTTACATGAGGCTCCTATAATATTAAACATACAGGAGCTCAATAGCTCATCACTTTGAAATAGGGGAAGTACGATGAAACGCACATTTTTAATTACCTCAGCAGCCGCAGTCGCTATCGTTGCCGTTGCTTCTTTCACCGCGTTGGCTCATGGCCCAAGTAATGGTCAAATGATGGGCGGTGGTATGATGGGAATGATGGGTGGAAATGGTCATATGGGCCAATACACACAAGTCAAACCCGCAACCCTGGATGAGCTTGAGAAAAACCTTGAGCTAACTGATAAGCAAAAACCCGCTTGGGAAGCATATGTAAACACCGTCAAAGACGTTGAAGAAAACTTTACAGCTTTTCACGAAAGTATGGATCCGCAAGCGATGCACAAAATGACAATTGAAGACCGCCGCGTCTTTATGCAGAGTGTGTGGGAATCCCGAAATGAAGATTCAAAAGCTCTACAAGCTGCACAAAGCAAGCTGTTTGAAGTTCTGACACCTGAACAAACTAAAACTCTGAAAAGTACCCAAACCTTTGCAGGCATGCCTTGTGATGCCAATGGCTGGCAAGGTGGTATGATGAACAACACATCTTATATGATGGGCCCAGGCATGGGATACCAACGCTAAGCCCATTGGAGCGGGGAGGAAACCCCCCTTTATCTAAACTCCGTTTCCTCCTCGTTTTTCTACCTTCCATGCGATGTTTAACTCATGTTTTCCCTTATCAGTCTTTAATGGATTGATAAGGGAAAACATGGTCCACAAAGGCACAATCTGGTTGATGTTCACCATGGCATTCCTTGACAGCATAAAGGAGAGAAGCTTCCATTTGTTGGAATTCCAAGATACGTTCTCGGATCCTGGTTAACTGTTTTTCAGCTATGTTTTTTACTTTTTTACACGAGACGTTCTGAGTGGAAATCATTGCTAAAAGCTCAGCGATTTCATCTAGGCTAAATCCCAAGCTTCGGCTATTGCGAATAAAAGACAGTTGTTGGACATGAAGTGCTCCATATTGCCTATGACCACCATTGGTACGCGGTGGAGCCGTTAACAGCTTTAATTTTTCATAATGGCGAATAATTTCGACGCTGCAATTGCCAATTTTCGCCAGTTCACCAATACCCATTATTAAACCTAAAAAAATGCTTGAACCTGTAATCATTACAGATTGTATGATGGATTTTATCGATATCAAAATCACAAATACGAGAGCACAATGAATGATAAATCTTGGTTAAAAACAGGTGTCGTAGGCAGCATTGCAATGGCTATATGCTGTTTCACACCTTTTCTTGTCATTGTTCTAGGCGGTATTGGTCTTTCTGCTTGGTTAGGATGGATTGATTGGGTTCTTCTTCCCTCTTTAGGAGGTTTTGTTCTCATTACAATCATCGCCCTGCTAAGACTTAATAGAAGGAGGACATGCAAATGACAATTCTTGAAACAACAATTACCTGCCCGAAATGCGGACATCAAGAGAAAGAAACAATGCCTACAGATTCATGCCAGTATTTCTATGACTGTAAAGGCTGTGGAACAGTATTGAAACCACATCAGGGAGACTGTTGTGTTTATTGTTCTTATGCAAACATCCCTTGCCCACCCATTCAAGAAGGAAAATGTTGTTCTTAATTTTCAGGATGTTGAACCCGGACAGTACGAGTATGGCATGTCCGGGATTTAGTTTTTCATGATGATGTAGCTGGGGTAAGGCTTGGTACAGCCTCTTCATCCTCTTTGTTACCACCACAACAGCTATTCTGTTGTTCTTCATCAAGTTGCTTTGCAAGTTCTTCAGCAAAACCAGGTCCATTGTTTGTATCTGAGCCGACCATTCCTGTTTGGATCACAGTTGCGGCTGAAGCACCAATTTTATCAACCATGTTTCTTCTCCTTAACTTTATGAAAATGCGTGTTTCAGTGGGTCGATTAAACAGGCAAAAGTATTCAGAAGTTTGTCACTCCTGTCTGAAATCACATCAAACTTGTGACAATCTTTTACCAGTCCCGGTATTGAAAAAGTTTGTCACCAAATAGGAGGGAATAGACATATTGAAGCAACAATGCTGATGTTAAATAGCTCGCATGTAACGACAATCAATGTGGGCCAAAATGAAAATTGTAACTAAGATTTCCCTGAACGTTTTTTTACCGGCATTATTGGTTTTGCTTTCCTTGATGGTTTTCAATCATTATCGAAGTGACCAATTAAGTAATATGCTTTCTGAACATGAACTGCATGCCTTAAGCAAAAGCTTTCAAACATCTCTTGAGAATGAAGCGAAAGGACTGAAAACAGTCGCCTCTCTCTTAAATGAACGTATTGATATCCAACGGGTTTTTGAAAGTGGCGCAGAGAATGACTTAGCTGAAAAATCAAATCAGCTAACAGGGGAATTAAGTCAATTTTATCATATTGACGCTGTTAATCTTTCCAAGGCTATCGTAGCCAATGATAAAGAGGAAGATCACGGGTCTTCCCACAAGAACGCAGCTTCTGGGCATGGTCTTTCAATTCAAAATGAGCAGTTGCAATCAGAAGCCAGTGGAAATGTGAGTATTGAAGGTCGTGCCATTGGCAGCGTTACATTAACGGCACCAATCAATTTCTCTATGCTTGAACACTTTAAAGAGGCATATGATGCCGATGTCGTGTTGATGTTAGGGACCGATATTCCAAGCAGCTCGATAGTTGCAGCGACCATTGATGAAGCGGACCAGAAGTCATTGAGGGAAGCATTAATTGTTTCAGCAAAAACAGGACAGAACAGGTTGAATCTTTCTGTTAATGGAAAGCCCTCAGAAAGCCTGAGTACACCATTAAAAGATAAAGATGGAAAGACGATTGGATTTGTCAGTGTCATCTTAGATAAATCGAGTGCTGCAACCATCCAGTCTGAGAATATGACTCTGTCCATTATTTTTGGCGTGGTTATTTTGAGCTTGGTTGTGATTTCGACCTATTACTTTACAAAACGCTTAACATCTCCCGTGCTCAGCATTTCTGACGCCTTAACCAAACTCACAAACAATGAAACGGACTTCATTACGCCTGGATTAAATCGTAATGATGAGTTTGCCTCAATTGCATTTGCTCTTGATAAATTAAAGGGAACACTAAAAGAGCGTAACGTTCTGCAAAAAGAAAAAGAACAACATCAACGGGCACAAGAAGAAGAACGTGTGGAGATGGAAAAAGCTATTCAAACCTTTGAAAATGATATTTCTGAGATTTCAAAAGATATTGTTCAACTCGTCAATGTATTGGAAACATCCTCTTCGACAATGTCAGGAGCAGCAGAAGAAACAAACCGGTTAAGTAGTTCTGTCGCATCTGCAGCTCTTCAAGCGGAAGCCAATGTGAAAGAAATTTCCGAAAATTCTGAAGTCCTAGTCGATACAATCAGCGGAATAGGCACGCAAATTGGCAATACGTCATCAATTTCCCAACAAGCTGTATCTGATGCCAAAAATGCTACAAATAAAATTGCTCAATTGGAAGCTGCTGCTGATGAAATTGGAACAGTCGTAAACTTGATCAATGATATTGCAGCCCAAACCAATTTATTAGCACTGAATGCAACGATTGAAGCAGCACGTGCTGGAAATGCTGGGAAAGGATTTGCTGTTGTTGCAAGCGAAGTCAAAAACTTGGCAAATCAAACAGCACGAGCAACTGAAGAAATTGTCACTCAGATTTCCGGTATTCAAGGTGAAGCAGCAGGTGCTGTATCTGCGATCAACCAGATATCGGACACGATACAGAATATCTATACTTTGGCCTCAGAAGTTCAAGGCCATGTTGAAGACCAAGGACAGGCGACAGCTAGTATCGCTTCAAATTCAAATCAAGCTTCTGAAACATCAAGTGAAGTTTCAGAGAATATTGAACAGGTTGCGTCATCAGCAAAATCGACAGGTGATGCAGCAGGTCATGTCCAAGGTGTTGCTGAGAAATTGCAGGGCAGAAGTGATCAATTAAGCCAGTCTGTAAGCGTTTTCTTGAAACGCGTTACTAGGGACACTTAAAATGAAAAACATACTGTTCTTAATCAGTATATTGATACTATTTGGACTGTATATTTATTTTGACTCAACTGGACTTCTGGAAACCTTCTTTGATACAAAAGAGCTTAAAAATGCTGTTCAAGAATTGGGGGTTTTAGGGCCAATAGCGATTATTATTTTAATGACAACAGCTATTGTGCTTGCTCCCTTGCCCAGTGCACCCATTGCTTTGATCGCAGGTGCACTTTATGGGCATCTTTGGGGAACTATTTATATTCTTATTGGTGCTGAGTTGGGTGCAATAATTGCGTTCGGTCTAGCTCGTTATTTTGGACACAAGTTCCTAAATAAATGGATAGATACTGAGGTTATCTCAAGACGTTTTTTGGGATCTCAAAATGTTATTATGGGAATTGTCTTTATCTCAAGGCTTCTTCCGTTTGTGTCATTTGATCTTGTAAGCTACGCAGCTGGTTTATCGTCTATCTCAGCATGGCGCTTTGCCATTGCGACTTTAGCTGGGATCATTCCAGCAAGTTTTCTATTGGCTCATTTCGGAGAAGAATTCTCATCATTTAATGCAGAACGTATAGTCATTTCAGTACTTGTACTCGGATGCATTATGGCTCTACCGTTTGTTATTAAAATATGTAAAGGACGTTTGTCGGTTTAGTGTGTGGCTCTATTCATTTATAGCAAGTGATTACCAAATCTTTTTAGACATCGCTTGTCACAAAATTAAGAGAGGAAACTTACCGGACATTGTGTTTTCAATTAATACTATATCGGTATTGATACGAGTGAAGCGTGACAGTTTCTTGTTGTGATTAGTAAAACCTGATATGGATACATAAATCATTTCTAAAGGCTTGAAGATGCAGTTAGGCGAACTTGAAACACTGGTGTTGAATTATCTGTTTGATGAGCGAGAAGCGAATGCCAAACAGGTCCATCAGCATTTTTCCAAAGAACGTGGAGGGTCTTTGAATACGATCCAGTCCACTTTGGACCGACTGTTCAAGAAGGGGCTTCTGGAACGAGAGAAGCAAGGTCATGCTTTTGTTTACTCACCAGCCCTAAATCGTAAAACTTTGCTGGGCAACCTTATTTCCAACATTACGGCAGAATTTGCCAAGGACAATAACGATACCGTTCTTGAAGCCTTTGTCGATGTATCCAGTGAACTGGACGAAGAAAACTTGGAACGTTTGGAAAAACTGATCACGTCCAAGAAGAAGAGCCTGCAAGGTGGTCAGTAATGGTGTTTGACAGCACTTGGTTTATTCATCTGGCATTCCTGATTGCGATTGGGTCATTGATCTTTTCGATTATAGGGTTCCTCTTCTATAATCCCTTTCTTCACTTAACAGAGAAATTCACGCCAGCCTCAAGATTAATCTTCATACGTGGCTATATTTTCATGCCGCTTGTCGGTGGCGTTTTATTGGCGGCGATGGCGACCGTTCCTTCTGTTTTCCATGACACGGGTTTGCCTATAGATCATTGCCACAATGAGTTTGGCTGTTTCGGGGGGGAGCAAAACCATTTCCCAACTTCTGTGGAATTGATGGTGCTGTTTGTTCTCGTTTCCTGTTTTATCATGCCATTGACCAAAACAGTTTTCCATAAACGTCGTTCAGATGCGTTGGTCAGAAGCATCCTTGCCAACAGCACTCCTTGTGCAAACCACAAGGCACAGATCATCGAAACATCAGATGTTTTTGCCTTCTCGGTTGGATATTTCAAACCGATCACGGTAGTCACTCGGGGCTTGTTGAAGACTTTGAATGCAAAGCAGATCGATATTGTTCTGGCACATGAACAAGCCCATACCCGACATAAAGACAATCTGATGAAACAGATCAGTCGAGTAGTGGCGTGTTTACATATGCCATGGTCCCGCAAGGCTTTACTCGAACATCACAGCCTTTGTTTTGAGCTTCGAGCGGATCAGGAAACACAAGATAAAAACAGATCGAATGTTGATGTCGCTCAAACTATTCTGGACGTTCATAAGGCATCCAGAACTTTCACAAACAACGATTTAAATCTTGTCGTCTCGTTTCTCGGTAATGCTGTTGAACAAAGAGTAGAAACTTTGTTAGGGGACGACACTCAGCAGCAGTTGAGTAAACAATCTATCACGACTTTTCTTGCTTTTGTGCTGATGTTTGCGGTCTTAACAGCCGTGCCATATCACAATTTTTTGGAACGCCTGTTTCAATCAATTCCGTAATGTAATTTCATTGATTTTGTAAAAACCGATTGCCTATCGGTTTTTGTTGAATTATACCTATCAGAAAGAACGAACGTATCAACTCTTTCAATAGGTGTTCCATGAAGTTCCTCAAATCACTCGCCTTGGTTCTGGCTCTCAGCGTTATCAGTATTTCTCCCGTTTTGGCACATAGCAGCGGCCATGGTCCTCAGCAAGTCAGCAAAGGGCAAGTCATTGCGAAAGCAACAACTGACCTGAGCGATATGATTGACAATGGTAAAAAAGTTGATGGTCAGGTGTTGGATGCGTCTTGGAATAAAGCCACAGAAAAGGATATCTATAAGAAGAATGTCCGTTACTTTGTTGTTTCCATCAAGCACCCAGAAATAGGTAAGAACATTTTCATATTCCTGAACCGCAATGGCAAGTTGGCAGGCGTGAATTTCTCTGGTGAATTTGACGATATCCAATAAGGTTTTTCTCAATGACCCGTTTGTTTTCCCTATCGACCCTGTTATTTTTTACCATCGTTATGATGCCGATGGCCACACTGGCACATGGTGTTGATGACAGTACCAAACAGTTCCTGCTGTCAAATGAGGGGGTATCGATCATCCCCTATATGTACATCGGGGCAAAACACATGATAACGGGATATGACCATCTGCTGTTCCTTGTCGGTGTCATCTTCTTCTTGTACCGATCCAAAGATGTTTTGGTCTATGTGACCCTGTTTACGATTGGTCACAGCCTCACTTTAATGACAGGCGTCTTAAACGAGATCGCCGTCAATCCGTATTTGATTGATGCGATCATCGGCTTCTCCATCATTTATAAAGGCTTTGATAATCTTGGAGGCTTCAAGAAACTCATTGGTTTCCAGCCTAATACAAAAATTGCGGTTTTAACCTTCGGTCTGTTTCATGGTTTCGGTTTGGCGACCAAAATTCAAGAATTTCAAATCCCGAAAGATGGATTATTTGAGAACCTTATATCATTCAACGTTGGTGTGGAAATTGGTCAGTTCCTTGCCTTGATCTTCGTATTGATCCTTTTGGGTTTCTGGCGACGACACGAAAGTTATCTGCGGTTTTCTACCGTAACAAATACATTGTTAATGAGTGGTGGGGTCATGCTTACCGGGTATCAATTAACAGGCTATATCGTAGGACAATAAAATGGAAAAAGTCGAATATACAGGTAAATCCCAGCATGAAATGCTGCATGTTGTCCAATCGACAGCAACATTGGTAAAAGCCTCTCTTGCGGCGACGGCACTTGCGGCTGTGTTGTTAGTTACGGTCATCCTGCCAGCCGAATATGACATCGACCCAACAGGCATTGGTGCAAACCTCGGTCTTACAAAATTGGCTGATGAACCTGTTTCACCCATGAAAAAAGCGAATGCAGCCACACCTGAAAGTACCCGTGAATATCAAGAAGCTATGGTCGAGGTAATTGTCCCGGCTAACTCTGGCATTGAATACAAATTGGATGTTAAAAAAGGCGATGCCATCATCTATGAATGGATGAGCAATGACGTAAATCTTTATTACGATTTTCATGGTGAACCCGAAGGTGACACGACAGGATATTTCCAGACTTATACCGCCAGCACAGCCAATACAGCCAAAGGCACATTGACGGCTCCCTTTAACGGAACGCATGGGTGGTATTGGAAAAATGAAACAGATAAGCCGGTGACAGTGTCGTTATTTACCGAAGGCAATTATGTGCTGGTCGGGAAGAAATAGACCATCAGCTAATACATAAACCCTCATGACTGACATCGGCGTTTATGCAGGATTGTTTTCAGTTTCGTTTCTGGCTGCAACAATCCTTCCTGCCCAATCTGAATTGGGCTTGTCCGCTTTAATCCTTTCAAGTGAATATTCAATCGTTCTTTTGGTGTTGTTTGCCAGTGCTGGCAACACCATTGGGGCTGTGGTGAATTGGTGGTTGGGACAACGAGTTGAGAAATTCCGGGGCCGTCGATGGTTTCCCATAAAACCACATCAACTGGACAAAGCCTGTAGCTGGTATCACAGATATGGTCGATGGAGCTTGTTGCTCAGTTGGGTGCCGATCATTGGTGACCCATTAACCTTTGCCGCAGGTGTTTTACGCGAACCTTTGAAAAGCTTCTTCTTAATCGTCGCAGTTGCTAAGACGGCACGTTATGTGATGGTCGTCAGTCTTCTTCAAGTTTTGTAGATAAAATCGTTTTAAGGTTTCTTATAACCTTTTAATTTGTCAGCTTTATCCACTTTGACACACTTTGTTACACTTTGGCACAACTTGACCCACTTTTGAAATACGTCAGCCACATTCTTTAGGCACATTCCCCATCGTAGTTTTTTGCGCTGCAAAAGGCTTTTGGTGAATGAAAGGAAGAAGAATGTTGAAAACTGGTGTTTCTCAATGGGGTGTAGGTCAATGAATAAAATTCGGGCCTTAGCCGTTAGCGCCCTTGCGTTAAGCCTTATGTCGTCTGGTGCTTTCGCACAGGAGTTGACATTGTCAGAAGCTGAAAAGCTGACCTTGGAAACTGATCCTCTTTCACGAAAATTCCAAAGCAGTGCATTGGCACAAGAAGACCTTGCAGTTTCAGCTGGGCAATTACCTGACCCCAAAATCAGTTTAGGGGCGCTGAATTTACCGACTGATACATTCAATACTGATCAAGAAGCAATGACCCAGTTTCAGGTCGGTATCACCCAACAAATCCCGAATTTTGATGTTCTGGATGCCAAGACCGAAATTGCAACAGCACTTTCACGTGTTGATAGAGCAAATGAAGAAGCCCGGAAGCTTCTTTCACTGAAAGCTGTGCGTTTGTCTTGGCTGGATGCGATTTATTGGAAGAAAGCTCTGCTCATTCTAGAGGATTACAAAGACCTCGTAGAAGACGATATCCGTTCAGTCCAGGCAATTTACAGTTCGGGACGAATAAGTGCACAACGTGTAATCGCCGCAGAACTTGCGTCCAGTTTGCTAGATGACCGGTCTCTTGGCGCAATCAAAAATTTGGATATTGCAAAAGCAAATCTGAGTAAATGGACAGGCGAAAATAGTGCAGCGCGAACACTTCCTGAGAACACTCCCGTTTTTGCAAAACCTTTTAAAGAAGATGACTTTCTACAAGCTGTAAAAAATCACCCAACTTTAAAGGTGTTTAATGAGAAAGAGGCTGTGTCGGAGCGGAAGGTAAAACTGGCCGAAGCTGATTATGGGCCAAAATTTGGTGTCGGTGCTTCTTATGGTTATCGACAAGATACGCCTATGGGAGATACGCGATCTGATTTAGTCAGTCTGAAGTTTTCTATGAGTTTGCCATTTTTTACCGGACCTCGCCAGGACCGCAAACTGAGTGCACGTAAACATCAGGCTGCCGCCGCTCGCCTTCGTGCAGAAGAGCAATTACGTGAATTAACCCGTCAATACCATATTGAAACAGCGGCATATGAACGCACACAACAACGTTTACTAAATTTCGATGAGCAAGTTTTAAAACGTGCCAAAGATAACGTCTCAGCTGCAATCACAGCATATCAATATGAGGCTTCTGATTTTGACGCTCTGGTGCGTGCTCGTGTTTCTGAACTGGAGGCACAATTGAAACGACTTCGCCTCGAAATCGATAGTTCAAAATACCTCGTCCGCCTTCAATATCTTCAAGGAGAAACACTGTGAGTTCTAAAACAGTGATCATCGCCCTATCCGCTGGATTATTGGGCGCAATCGGCATGTATGGTGCCCAGCAATCAGGAATGCTCGGTGGTTCAGCCAGCTCCATGTCATCAAGCGAAAGTACTGAGAAAAAAGTTCTTTATTGGGTGGCGCCGATGGACCCCAATTTTCGCAGCGATAATCCGGGGAAATCCCCAATGGGGATGGATTTGATCCCTGTTTATGAAGGCCAGGAAAATAATGATGACGATTCCGGTGCCATAAAAATCAAACCGTCTGTTGTAAATAACATCGGTGTGCGCACTGCATCCGTAGAACGGTTGGATTTGTCACGTAACATCGAAACGGTTGGCTATCTTGATTATGATGAAAGTAAAATTCAACAAGTCCATGTTCGCTCGGATGGTTGGATCGAAAAACTGGCTGTAAAATCAGTTGGTGAACGTGTCAAACGGGGACAGTTGCTTTTTGAATATTACTCACCTGATTTGGCCAATGCCCAAGCCGAATATCTTCAAGCTCTACAGACGGGACGCAAAGGACTCATTGCGGCTTCAGCAGAAAGGTTACGTGCCTTAGATTTTGGTCGCCCTCAGATTAATGCGCTTCGCAAAGATCGTAAAATCCAGCGTCTGGTTAAAGTTCGCGCTCCACAGGATGGTGTGGTGTCTTCTATGAATGTACGTGATGGCATGTACATTACCCAAAAGAAAAGCACTTTTACATTAGCCGACCTTTCATCGGTATGGTTGCTTGCAGATGTTTTTGAAGACCAGGCTCAAGCTGTAGAAGTCGGCCAAGAGGCAAGAATGAACTTGTCTTATGCACCAGGTAAGCATTGGGAAGGTAAAGTCGAATACATCTATCCGACCCTTGATGCCAAGGCACGCACGCTCAAAGTGCGTCTGAAGTTTGACAATCCGAATGAAGAACTCAAACCGAATATGTATGCCAAAGTCAGTATTTCTGGCGTTGGGAAAGATGACGTTCTAACGGTTCCGCGTGAAGCTGTCATTCGTTCAGGAAAAAGAGACCGCCTGATCCTGTCTCTGGGGGAAGGCCGTTTCAAATCTGTTGAAGTTATCAGTGGTATCGAAGCCAATCAGCGTATTGAAATTAAAAAAGGCATTTCTGAAAACGATACTGTAGTGACGTCTGGTCAGTTCCTTATTGATTCAGAAGCAAGTCTGTCTGCCAGCATTCAACGACTTTCAGATACGGATGAATCTACTGAGGGCGAAGAATCAAAGCCAGCACCATCTACAATGGCCAAGGTAAATACACTTATGGCTGATCATGGCATGGTCAACTTGACCCATGAGCCCATTCCGGAAATTGGCTGGCCCGCCATGACCATGGATTTCAAACTCCTGCATGATGCATCCCTAGAGGGCCTTAAAGAAAATGGCTCTGTTCATATCACACTTGCCCAAGATGAAGAGGGCATGTGGGGCATTTCCAAAATTATGGCGATGGCAGGGCCAAAGATCGAAGCTTATGGTGAAGGTGTCATCAATAATGTTTCCGTTGAAAACGGTATCATCAATATGAAACATGCCCCTATTCCTGAGATTGGTTGGCCTGAAATGGAAATGGATTTTGTCAAACTCGGTGATTTTGATATTGCAGCCTTAAAAGCCGGTGATCAAATTCGTTTTGGTTTGAGTAAAGATGCAGAAGGTATGTATGGCCTTGGCAGTGTTGAAGTTTTGGAAGAGGGTAGCGGCCAATGATCTCCAATATTATTCATTGGTCAATTAATAACAGGTTGATTGTTATTCTTATGACTGTGTTGTTCGTCGGATGGGGCTCCTATTCGGTGATGAAAACCCCACTGGATGCGATCCCTGACCTTTCTGATGTTCAGGTTATTATTAAAACAAGTTATCCCGGACAAGCGCCCCAAGTTGTAGAAGACCAAGTAACATATCCGTTAACAACTGCAATGTTATCGGTGCCTGGTGCAACCAATGTCCGTGGGTATTCTTTCTTTGGTGATTCTTATGTTTACATCATTTTTGAAGATGGAACTGATCTCTATTGGGCAAGGTCTCGAGTTTTAGAATATCTCAGCCAGGTTGCTCCAAATCTGCCACCAGAAGCTCGAGCTGCTTTAGGCCCTGATGCAACAGGTGTGGGCTGGGTCTATCAATATGCATTAACCGATAAATCTGGAAAACACGATTTATCTCAATTACGTTCCATCCAAGATTGGTTTTTAAAATATGAGCTCCAGACTGTGCCTGGTGTCTCTGAGGTCGCCACAATTGGTGGAATGGTCAAACAATATCAAGTGATTGTCGATCCTGATCGTTTGCGTGCCTTTGGTATTCCATTATCAAAAGTGCGTATGGCCATTAAAAACGGCAACCAAGAAGTTGGTGGTTCTGTCATCGAAATGGCCGAAGCTGAATATATGGTTCGTGCAACCGGTTATATTCAATCTGAAGAAGACCTACGTTCCATACCACTTGGGGCAACATCAACGGGCACACCGATTGTAATGGGCGATATAGCCGACATTCGCGTAGGGCCACAACTACGTCGTGGGATTGGTGAATTAAATGGAGAAGGTGAAGCTGTTGGTGGCGTAATTATCATGCGTTGGGGTGAGAACGCCCTAACAACGATTGAGGCTGCTAAAGCAAAAATAGAAGAACTTAAAAAGGGTTTGCCTGAAGGTGTGGAAATTGTTGAAACATATGACCGTTCGGGTTTGATCGAGCGTGCAGTTGAAACACTAAAAGAAAAGCTCTTAGAAGAATTTATCGTTGTTGCACTTGTTTGCGCAATTTTCCTCTTTCATGTGCGTTCAGCCCTTGTAATCGTAGCCAGTCTGCCAGTTGGTATTATTGCAGCCTTTGTCATCATGGGACAACAAGGTATTAACGCAAATATCATGTCACTTGGTGGTATTGCAATTGCAATTGGTGCGATGGTCGACGCGGCCATTGTAATGATCGAGAATGTACATAAGCATATGGAGAGAATCAAAATCACTGACGAAAACCGTTGGCGGGTTATTGCAGACGCGGCAAGTGAAGTTGGTGCACCATTATTCTTCTCTCTTGTCATCATTACTCTAAGCTTTGTGCCAGTTTTCACTTTGGAGGCTCAAGAAGGGCGACTGTTCTCACCACTTGCCTTCACGAAAACATATGCGATGGGTGCTGCGGCGATATTATCAATTACGCTTGTACCAGTTCTAATGGGTTATTTTATTCGTGGTCATGTTGTTCATGAACACAAAAACCCAGTAAACCGCGCACTTATTGCAATGTATCGTCCCTTTATCAATGTGGCTTTGCGTTTCCCAAAAACACTTATTATTGTCTGTTTGGCATTGGCAATGACAGCTGTTTGGCCACTTAAAAACTTGGGTAGTGAATTTATGCCTGAGTTGGATGAAGGTGATTTACTTTATATGCCTAGTGCGTTTCCAGCTATTTCAGTTGGCAAGGTTGCGGAAGTTGTTCAACAAACAAACAAGCTGATCCGCACCATTCCGGAGGTGGAAACTGTGTATGGTAAAGCGGGACGTGCAGACAGTGCGACTGATCCAGCACCACTAACCATGATCGAAACAACGATTAAATTGAAGCCGAAGGATCAGTGGCGTGAAGGCATGACCATTGACGGTTTGAAAAAAGAACTTAATCAAATCGTTAATGTACCCAGCTTGACCAACACATGGATCATGCCGATTAAAAACCGTATTGATATGTTAGCAACAGGTATTAAAACACCTGTCGGTATCAAAGTCGCGGGACCTGATCTTGACGTTATTGCCAAAGTTGGTGAAGAAATCGAAAAGGTCGTTAAAAATGTTCCAGGTACAGCATCTGTATATGCGGAACGTGTAACTGGTGGGCGCTACGTTAATGTTGATATTGATCGTGCAGCAGCTGCGCGTTACGGCTTGAATATTAAAGATGTTCAGGATGTTGTTAAAACAGCAATTGGCGGGATGACTGTCACACGAACTGTTGAAGGGCGTGAACGCTACCCTGTTAATTTGAGGTATCCTCGTGATGTTCGTGATTCTGTTGAACAAGTGAAGACTTTACCAATTGTGACGCCTAATGGGGCACAAATTCCTCTTGCTGAGGTTGCCAATGTTAAAGTTGTAGGTGGTCCCGGTATGATCCGGTCAGAAAACGCACGCCTAAATGGTTGGATTTATGTTGATATAGCAGATCGTGATCTCGGTTCTTATGTTGTTGATGCAAAGAAAGCTGTTGCCGATCAGATCAAGTTACCAGCAGGTTACTCGATTGCATGGTCTGGACAGTATGAGTTTATGGAACGGGCTAAGCAGAAATTGTCTGTTGTGGTTCCAGTCACGATTGCCATTATCGTTGTTCTTCTCTTCCTAAACTTTAAAAACCTGATCGAAGTTGGCATCATCATGGGAACTTTGCCATTCGCTCTCGTAGGTGGCGTTTGGTTACTCTATCTCTTGGGGTACAACTTCTCTGTAGCCGTAGGTGTCGGCTTCATCGCTTTGGCCGGTGTGGCTGTAGAGATCGGTGTATTGATGTTGGTTTATCTTAATCAGGCCCTTGATAAATGTATGGATGCTATTCCAGACCGTCGCATCACTTATGAAGATTTGAATAAGTCAATCATTGAAGGGGCTTTGATGCGTGTTCGACCGATTATGATGACCTTCTCAGTTGTTGTTGCCGGGCTGTTGCCGATCATGTTTGGTACCGGTACCGGTTCTGAAGTGATGCGCCGTATCGCTGCGCCAATGGTTGGCGGCATGATCAGTGCGACCGCACTTGCTCTTCTGATTATTCCCGCTGTGTTTGTTATTTGGAAACGAGCACAGATGAAAAAAGCGGAAAAGAAACTGAAAAAACTGGAAGCTCAAGAAGCAGATTCCTGATCCTAAACTCTTATTTACAACTCCATTAAAGGAAAGACTAAAATGAAAAAGACACTCTCAATTGCTATGGCTGCCCTTACAATCGGCTTTATGAGCACAGCGGCACTTGCCGGTTCTGGTCACAGTGATATGAAAAACATGAAAGGTCATGAAATGAACATGGCTGGCATCAATGCGACTGGTAAGGTAAATGCTGTTAAAGACGGCAAGGTCAATATTTCTCACGGTAAAATCAAAGAGCTCGGCTGGCCTCCAATGAAAATGGACTTTGCTGTTGCTGAAGGCGTTGACGTCAGCAAAGTTAAACCAGGCCAAGATGTCGAATTTACTTTGGGTAAAGGTAAAGGCGGCATGTATGAAATTATGGGCATCAAAATGGCTCATTAATACACTCATCATAATGATTTCAAAGAGGCGCTTTAATAGCGCCTCTTTTTTTGTTTTATAACAGTGTATTAGGATGAAATATTTTGTTTCAAATTAAGATGTTTTTGTCGCAAAAAGAAACATTTATGACAAACAACTGACAAGCCTATCCATCATATTCCTTTTTAGCGAAACACACTAACCTAACAAAAGGAAAACTTATGAAACGCTCTTCACTTTTTGCAATCGCTATTGCCGCTACTACTGCTATGTCTTTCGGTGCACAAGCCGGCTCAGTCATTGAGTATTCTGATACTTGGAAACCGGGTTTCTCTTATGATGATGGAACTAACCAATACACACGTATGAAATATGTTGAAGAAGATACCGGGTATTATCCTGACAGCAAAATGATGACGGTCACAAAAACTTCTAACACTCTTAAGCCTGGGTACACACCGGATGACAATGGTTCCTATTATAAAGTTGTCCAAGTCCCGAACCCTAAATACGGTACCAAGCTGGTTCGCAAAACGCCCCATGAACAAAAAGAATGGGCTTTAGATCATTCTTACGATGATGGAAAGGATGTATATATCAAGAACTAACTGATCAACGATAGCCTCCCTTAAATTACCCTTTAAATAACAACTTAATCGTCAGCCGTTTTCTTAAACGGCTGATTTTTTATTTCGCAGCTTAACTAAATATCTAAAAATTGTAGCAAAGTGTGACAGGTACAGGGATTGACATAATCTGTCACCAAGTGAGGGAGGAATAGACACACTTCAGACAAGGGAATGCGGTTTAATACACTTGATCAACAGAGAGATTGCCCTTCTCTCATGAACTGCCCCTCTGAACGAAGGTGGGAAACAAAACGATGATGATATCCTCCAATATAAACCATCGTTCCCCTTTCCACTTTCGTTCACCCTTTTGAAAACGGAGATAAATTATGAAACACCTCAAATCATTCTTTGGTTCCCATATGGGAATGATGTTGGTTTGTTGTCTTGCAATGGTTGGAGCCTACTTCGTGTTTGCCAGTGGTATTGCAGAAGGAAGTACATTGGCCGCTTTGGCTCCGTTAATTGCCTGTGTAGGCGTTCATTTCCTCATGATGAAAATGACAGGAAAGAGTTGTCATGATTCTCATGATGGAGAAAAAAAGAAGACGAAACAGCTGAACGCAAACCATCACGGCATCCCTAAAACCAATCCATAAACCTGGAAAGGAGTTTGTCATGGGCAGCCACCATAGCATTCACCTTCATCATGTATCAGAACAGGCTGAAAGAAAAAAAACTCACTATGTTTCCACATATACGCCCGTTCTGATCGCATTAGGCCTGATAACAATTTTATTTAGTGCATACAGTTTTTTAAATTTTGACAGCCCGGATGAATCGGTTGGAAATAACACACCGATCTTTTCCCTTCCTCCCGTCGAAGGAGAAATTTCGGGGCTGAACTCAAATGACTTCCATGGTCAGTATTCTCTGGTCAGCGTTTTTGCTTCCTGGTGTGAAGAATGTCAGGAAAATCATAATTTCCTTTTAAAACTATCAACTGAGCAGGGGCTTCCTGTTTACGGCCTGAATTATAAAGACCGACCAGAAGATGCCCGTTTGTGGCTGGATCGTCACGGTAATCCATTTACCAAGATCGGTGCCGACCTTAATGGGGAAGTTGCTTCAAAATGGGGAGTTTACGGTTTACCGGAAATCTTCCTTTTGAATGACAATGGCCAAGTCATTTATCGACATATGGGCAGTATGGATATTGATCGTTTTAATCAAGACGTTTTACCTCTGATCACCAAATATGGAAAGCAGGATGAGCATATATACCCCCCAGAATACAGATGAGCTTCAAGCTTATTTGAGAAAAGCATGGGACTATCCCATTCTATCTGCTGAAGAGGAAAAGAAATATTTATCTGACTTTCTTCATGCCCAATGTCCATCAGCAGCAGAAACCCTTATCACCAGTCATTTGCGTCTGGTTGTTAAAATTGCGATGGATGCAAAAGGCTATGGATTGCCTGTTGCTGATTTGATTGCAGAAGGGAATATCGGTTTGCTCAAAGCACTTCATAAATTCGATCTATCTAAGGAAGTCAGGCTTTCTACTTATGCTATGTGGTGGATCAAAGCATCTGTAAATGATTTCATTTTAAAGAACTGGTCACTGGTTCCTTTGGGGACAGTGAATGCACAAAAGAAACTGTTTTTCTCGTTGAGACGAGTGAAACGGGAGCTTGAAATTATCGACAATGGTGAACTGAGCAAAGATCAAGCCCAGAGAATTGCAGCAAAAGTTGATACCAGTGTTGAAGATGTACAGCAAATCAATAAACGTCTATTTGGTCGGGATCAGTCGTTAAACGCCCCCGTCGGAGATGACACCTATTCCCAGCATCAAGACCTCTTGGAAGATGGAGGGCCAAATCAAGAAGAAGTTTTAGTGGTACGTCAAGAAACAGCGATAAAGAAAAAGGCAATAAAAGCTGCTTTGCGTCGCCTTGAAGGTAGGGATAGGGAAATTGTGAAAGCAAGATACTTGGCTGAAGAACCATCTTCACTGAAAGAATTGGGGCAACGTTTTGGTATTTCCAGTGAACGAGTTCGCCAATTAGAGGTTCGTGCTCTGGAGAGTATTTCAGCTTTCATTCAACGCCATGTCACATACAGACAAATTTGCCATGGAAACGCATAGCTCCCTTTATCGGGGTATTTTGTGACAAAGTTTGTCAACTCCCACTTTTGCCACACTTTGTCATTTACTTGTGTGTTTTAGACATACTTCGGACACGTCTATTCGCAAAAATACGGGTAATGAAAGGATGATGAAATGGGTGAAATTGTTAACTTAAATTCAGTTTCCAAGGTGAAACAAGAGGTACCACTTATTGCCCGTGCCATCGTTATTGAATCGTTAGAGGAATTACGCGAAGCCATGACCGAAACACTTGGATATGCAGAGCTGGTTGGATGCGACATTGAACAAGTTCGTAAATGTATCAAGGTTATGGCTGACAGTATTGAACCTGGGGAAAATGGGGGAGAGCACTCGTGAATTTGAGGGCATTTGTAAAATTATCAGCAGTATTAGCCGGAGGATTTCTTTCTGTATCAATCGCGCAGGCAGAAGATCCAAAACAGGACATTTTTCTACACCAGTTGAAAGATGTCAGTGGAATTGTGTTCAACCCAAAAGATAAAGAAAAATTTACCGTGGCAACACCTCATGGTGTTTTCACAGTTAGAGAAAATGGCTTGGTCAAAAAGTTAAATAAAAACACAGGCTATTTCATGGAATTGATATCCCATCCCAATAATCCGAATACCTTATTTGCAAGCGGCTATGTAAGCAAAACGGAAAAAATGGGTGTTGTTAGCTCAAAAGATGGGGGCCGGAACTGGCAAAAATTAGGTGACGATGCAAACGGTATAGCCTCTTTCTATGCCATGGCGATCAGTGCGGTTTCCCCGCGTATTATTTATGGGGTTGATGAAAATATACAAGCCAGTGCAGATGGCGGTAAGACCTGGACAGTTGTGAGCCCTATTCAAGGGGAACGTATGTTTGAAATTGCGGTTTCCCCCTTAAAGCCTAAGACGGTCTATGCAGGTACTTTCAATGGTCTTTTCAAAAGTGAGGATGGGGCTAAGACGTGGAAAAACATTGGCCCCGTCGATAAACCTGTCGCTTCTTTGCAAGTTACAAATAAGGGGCAGATACATGCCTTTATCTATGATTACGGTTATGTCACAGCCTCTGAAAAAGATTTAAAATGGAAACGCCATGCTAAAGAATTTCAGAAACGCGCCCTGCTAAACGCAACCATTGATCCGCGAAACCCAAAGCACATTTATGGTGTCTCAGACACTGGTGCGATGATGATAAGTAAAGATGCTGGTGAAACATGGGGAAGTTTTGAAGGCAATCAATATGCTTCAATTGACCGGATTAAAGCAGGTAAAACACTATATGAAGATAATTGTGTTGCCTGTCATGGTGAAAAGGGCGCGGGTGAAAACCCCGCAGACCCAAGAGCTGTTGATGAAGAGGGCTTGCCATTAGCACCTTCGCTCAACGATACAATGCATGCCTGGCATCATTCAGATGATCAGATTATGTCAACGATCCTGAACGGTGTTGAGCGCAATGAACGTATGATTGCCTGGAAAGAACATGATGTAAGTGAAGAGGACGCAAAAAGTCTTGTCGCGTACATTAAAAGTCTGTGGAACTTCAACAGCTTGTCGTGTCAGGGTCCACGACATATGAGCTGCATGCATTGAGGAAGAAACAGTGATGCGTCTTTTCCTCATCATTACCGTTATGACAATGACTGTTTTCGCTTCGGCGTCTCAAGCACAAGAGTTTGATGCTAGTGCAACATATTCTGAGTTTTGTGCCGCCTGTCATGGCTTTGATGGAAGCGGTATGAGTGCCGAAATTCCTGATTTCACAGGCGATCAGAACCGCTTAGGAAAAGACGAAAACATCCTTACAAAAATTATCATGGAAGGTGTGGAAGAGGCTGATGGCACAGTTTTGATGCCAGCATTTGGAGGAGCCGATCCATTCTCAACGGAACAATCTCGTGAACTCATTCAATACTTACGTGAGAACTTTGGGTCATGAGAATTATGGAGAATATAAAAATGCAAAAAACACTTTTCTCAATTGCTGTTGCTGCAACAGCTATTATGTCTATCTCAGCCTTTGCCGAACCGTTTATTTATGTCGCCGCCGGAAGCGCCAATAAAGTGCTGGTTATTGATAGTGAAAACAACCAGGTCGTAAATGAGTTTGACGGTATCAGGAACCCCCATGCCTTAGCGATCACACCGGATGGTGAATATGTGATAACAGCTAGCCTTGCCGCAAAAAAGAACGAGATGGGTAAGATGGAAGGTACACTCTTTGTCATTCATCCTGAGCATGGCCACATCATGTCGACGCGCTCGCTGCCGGGTATGGTTCATCATCAGGCGATTAAACCTACAGGGCGTTATGTTGTATCGACACACCCGACATTAGGTGGGGTGAGCATTACGGACCTCGATGGCTCCCCAAATGATATTTTCCTAAAAACGGGCAACGGACCCAACTACACTGTTTTCACAAAAGACAGTGGACGTGCATTCATTTCTAATACAGGTAGCGGAACAATTTCTGAGGTAGATACCGTGACATGGAAGGTTGTACGAACCTTGGATGGCGGCCCTACGCCAGAACATCTCGCGTTATCTAAAGACCAGAAGAAACTTTACAGCGTAAATGCAAAAGCTGGAACAGTCTCTGAAACAGATATTGCATCTGGAAAAGTTACACGATCATTTTCTATCGGTAAGGGTGCGCATGGTTTGGACCTGTCAGAAGATGGACAGTCGATTTATGCGACCAGTAAAAAGAGCGGTGTTGCTGTAAAAATCGATATTGAAAATGAAACACGAACAGAAATTCAACTTGCGCCCTCTCCTTATCACCTTGAAGCGTTAACTGGGACAGGCAAGGTTTTTGTTTCCAGCAGTAAATCTCCAAAAATCTGGGTGATCGATGCTCAAACCTTCAAACCTGTCGATGAAATCGCCATATCGGGTGAAGGCCATCAGATGGTGTTAAGCGCCACCCATACGGATTGATTTATGATGTCGTTAACAATGAAAAGCACCTACCAAATTATATTCTTGAGCGTCATTTTTATGCTCAGTCTAATTACGATCAATGACGCTCACTCTCAGGGTTTGAATGATAAAGAAAAGGCAGAAGTACGGAAGCTTGTGAAAGAGACAATACTGCAGCAACCAGAAATAATCTTGGAAGCCTTACAGCTCTTGGAACTGAAAAAACAAACAGCAACAAAACAGCGTATCGATGAGGTGTTGGTATCCAAAGCCAATGAAATCTATTTTCACCCAGACGATCCCGTCGGTGGAAATCCAAATGGGGATGTCACTCTTGTTGAGTTTTTTGATTATCGTTGCGGTTACTGTAAACGTGTCCATGACACGGTTTTAAAGCTCGTTAAAGAAGATGGAAATATTCGATATGTATATAAAGAATTCCCAATCTTAGGCCCTGAATCTGTTTTTGCAGCAAAAGCCGCGTTAGCGTCAAACTATCAGGACAAATATACGGTTTTTAGTGATCTTCTAATGCGCAGCCGGGGGAAATACTCAAAGGAAAAGGTTTTCAAGATTGCTGAAAAAGCAGGGCTTGATATTCCTCAGCTTAAACAAGATATGAATGAGCATGAAGATCTTATCAACAGTATCGTCCAACGAAACTATGCCCTTGCACAACAACTCGATATTACTGGAACACCAGGCTTCATTATTGGAAATATGATTATTCGCGGTGCAGCAGATTTGAATACATTGAAAGCGGCTGTTGAGCGGACCAGAAATTCAAAAAAGAAAGAGTGAGACTATTAATGAGTTTTTCAGAACAAATTCCTAAAATTGTAATTGTCGGACTGTTGATCGGCGGTATCGGTGTTGTTGTAAACAATATGATGTCAGGTTCTAGTGACGCTACTGTTGTCGATGTAGAAATGCCAGGAAAACTGTCCGCAAAAGCGGTAAAGGGTAAAAGAACATTTTCCGAGAACTGTGCAGCTTGCCATGGTGAAAATGGCGCAGGTTCTGAACAAGGCCCACCTTTAATCCATAACATCTACAATCCTGGTCATCATGGTGATGAATCCTTTTACCGTGCAGCAGTTTCTGGTGTCACAAGCCATCATTGGAAATTTGGTAATATGCCGGCACAGCCTCAGGTATCCAGATATGACATGGAGAATGTTATTAATTTTATTCGTGAGGTCCAGGTTGAAAATGGCATCCGATATCAAGCTCATAAAATGTAACCCCTCTAAAATAATGAAGGAAATAAAATGAAGAAACTTTCGATTAAAGCAAAAGTTGCCGGCTTGAGTGCTGTCATCGTTGTATCAGCAACAACTGCAGTACTCGCCCATGGTGGTGCGATGGGTATTGTCAAAGAACGCATGGATTTGATGAGTGCTATTGGCAAAAACATGAAAGCAGTTGCCGCTATGGTTAAAGGGGAAACTACTTTTGATGCCGCAGTGATTGAAACATCCGCAAAATCCATGGCTGAGCATTCCACTAAGATCAATGCCCTTTTCCCAAAAGGCTCAATGGATAAACCAACAGAGGCCCTGCCAACAATCTGGGAAGATTGGGACCGCTTTGCACAATTGAGTAACGATCTGGAAACGGAAGCCACAAAACTTGGCGAAGTCGCCACGACTGGTGATAAGCGTGCCGTGATGATGCAATTTGCGAAAACAGGAAAAGTTTGTTCAACCTGCCACACAGATTTTCGTGTGAAAAAAGATTAATTATAAAAAGAACGGAGCCCCCCAATGCGTACATCTTCATATTTGACCAGTGTTTTATCTTTAACTCTTCTTGTCTCTTCCCAGGCTTATGCAGGTAATGATCAAGCTGATTCTGTAAAGCGTGGAAAATATGTCATGGACATTGGGGGGTGCGTTTCTTGCCATACAGATAAGAAGTACAAGGGGAAAGAACTTGCCGGCGGTCTAGGTCTTCCCACCCCATTTGGAACTTTCTACACCCCAAATATAACGTCAGATAAAGAATTTGGCATCGGTAGCTGGGATACTGAACAATTCATTCAAGCAATGACGAAAGGGGTCTCCCCGGATGGATCACATTATTTCCCTGCTTTCCCTTATACCTCATATGCGAAAATGACACGCCAGGACTTGGTTGACCTAAAAGCCTATTTGGATACTGTTCCACCTGTTGCAAAAGCTGCCCCAGAACATGATGTCCCATTTCCATTTAATGTGCGAGAAGGCATGATGGTTTGGAAGGCATTATTCTTCGACGACAGCCCATTCAAGCAAGATCCATCCAAGAGTGCTGAATGGAACAGAGGGGCTTATTTGGTCAACGGTCCAAGTCACTGTGTGGAATGTCATTCGCCAAGAAATTTACTTGGCGGACTGGATACGGAAAACCTGTTAGCGGGAGAACCTAAGAGTCCGGAAGGCGAGAAAATTCCAAGTTTGCTAAACAGTGACGAGAGCAAGTTTTCTAAGTGGAGCCATACGGACACAGTCTTTGGCCTACAAATGGGCATGACACCAGAAGGTGATTTCCTTGGCGGCTCTATGGGGAAAGTGATTGCCAATACAACAGGCAAAATGACTGAAGCAGACCTGAAAGCCATTGCAGCCTATCTAGGGAAACCGGATAACAAGAAAACGGCTACCAATGAACCAGGTCAGGATAAATCTGGAAGTTAAACCTGACCTACGTCAATGCTCTTCATATGATGGACTGCAATAATCCGACCTTGAATAAAGGGGAACGAATATGATGCTGCAGGTATTCTCAAAATAAGATGTCAAAATAATTTTTTGCCACATTTCTTATTTAGTGAACACCAAATCAGTAATTGGATTTATGACGCATGAGTTTATCTGCCAAAATAAAAAAGGTAACGGCATTAATTGCTCTATCAGTATATCTGGTAATTGGCGTTGGTGCGGATGTAGCTTTTGCTAATTGTTTTGAGCAGAATGGCGATATTTATTTTGAGAAGGCAATGCATGGAATAACCATGCAGGAACATCAACAAGATTCATTACATTCTGTCCTGCTCTTTGATGGTGGTAATTCTACTTCAGTGATTGCTTCAAAGGAATTACACCGTGATAAGCGCATAACTCCTGAAGGTAATGCAAACTCAACACATTCCTTGAGTTTATTACCAAGTGATAAAATTAAACTTTATACTATTGCCGACCTTTTATCTGGCTCACCTAAAGCAATTTATGTGGAGGCTCCCCTAGAAAGCTCTTTTCCACATTATAATGCCCTCAACACAAAGAAAACGACCATCCTCATAATTTGATAACCGTCACTTCAAATAAAGTCACGGCCTTTATAGGCGTGCATCCGGTATCAAGAGTCGTTTCCATTTTCACTTTCATAGCTTTTTTTTCAAACAGTTTCCATCTTGGAGTTTAGCCTGTCTTTTGACATGGGCTTAGTAACGATAGTTTTGAATGAATGGATAATGGAATTAGATTTATATCTTACTTACATCTGACTAATGTCAATGCTCTTCAAATGACGGGCTACAATAGATCAGAAATCCAAAATCAAGGGGAACAAATATGTTTTGGCGGTTATTTTTAACATTCTGGATAGCTATCTTTTCACTGACTTCAATGGCGATTGCAAAACCTGTGGAAGTTGTTGCAACGATCAAGCCTATTCACTCTTTTCTTAGTGCATTGATGAAAGGAGCCGGAGAACCGATCTTATTGATGAAAGATGTAACACCATACGATTACTCACCATCGCCGGAAGATCAGGCATTGTTGAAACGTGCTGATTTGGTCGTCTGGATGGGACCGGAGCTTGAGAAAAGTGTCGCAGAGATTTTGACGCCTGAAATAAAAGATTATGAAATGCTCAGTGATACCGAGTTCAAAGTTTTACCAGATCGGAAAATCGATAATTTGCGTGACCCCTATATGTGGCTGGATGTTCGAAATGCTGAGGTTTTCCTTGATTCTCTTTATGAAAAAATAGTTACCCTTGACCCCAAGAATGAGAAAATTTTCAAAAAAAACCGAAACACTTTAAAATACAAGATCACTGCTTTAGATCGAAAGTTTGAATTTGGGTTCAGAGGTATTGCTGCGGGTATTTCTTGGATGTATCACGATACACATCAATATTTTGAACAATCATACGCCTTCAAGTCCCTTGGTTTTTTGTCTGAGCATCCGTCAGAAAACGCACAAACAGCAAATATCTTTAAGATGCGAGCCGCATTAAATAATTTTGATAAGATTTGTTTCTTTGTTGAAGAAGGGTTGAGCCAAAAGAACATGTCACTCGCCATTAATAAAGAACAGGTTCAAGTTGGAACATTAAAATCATTCGGCTTGAGCCTGCCTGCAGGGCCAGATTTATACGTTGATATGATGCAATATAATTATGACACCATTGCGAATTGCTATGCTTCTATCGGTGCCAAGTACAGGGGTGCAAAGCCTTTAAACAAGATTGCTCAATAAGAAGTGTAAACTAAAATATTACTGGAAATAATGTCATGAAATTCTTTATTGCTATAATCGGATTTATCCTTTTCTCAACTGTCTCACATGCTCAACAATTAGACTGGGAAGCCAAGGAAAAAAGGACCATCGGTGGCAAATGGATAATGAGCAATCATTTTAACGAGTTCGTCACAGATCAACATTTTACAGGTAAATTTCGCATAATTTTTTTTGGTTATACATTCTGCCCAGATGTATGTCCTACATCGCTTTCTAACATTTCAGAGGCTATGGACGAACTGGAAGGCATGGAAGAAAAGTTCCAACCGCTTTTCATTTCAGTTGACCCAGAACGCGATACAACGACAGTTCTGCGTGAATATGTTAAAAACTTCCATCCATCGATCATCGGCTTAACCGGACCAGCTAAGCTCATCAAACGAACGGCAGATTTATTTAAAGTAAAATATTCAAAAGTGCCTGGTACAAACGATAAAGATGAACATTATCTAATCGATCACTCTGCAGGTGTTTATTTTATGAGCCCTACAGGACAGTTTATTCGTAAATTCGCTCATGGCCTCTCCGGCAAAGATATGGCAAAGCGTATCAAAGAAATCCTCGACGAAAACAGATAATGGCAATAAGCCGCTGTTAGTCCCACCATTAAAACTGATTAATGGTGGGGGAATGAAAATTTATTGATGAAAAAACTAAATAATAACTTGAGCTTTTTATCTACAGGGCATCGACTTCATCTTGGACAAGCTCTTCAAGTTCAGTACGCCCAAACTTTGTTAAGGGTTTCCCATTAACGAAAAATGTTGGTGTTTGGCGAACGCCTGCAGCTTCCACATCTTGAACAGACATATTAAGAATAGCTTGGATGTCTGGCAGGTTTTTATCAATCTGAGCTTTTTCCATATCAAACCCCAAATCTTCAACCATTGCCCAAACATTTGCTGCGGGACGACCGTGTGGTGCCCATTTAGGCTGTGTTTCATAAAGACGTTTAAGTGTTTTGGTAAATGCACCTTGTATTCGTGCAGCTTCTAATAAACGGATGGCCTCTTCGGATGGGCCGTGGAAAGCCACATAACGCAACACCAAGCGAACCTTGCCTTTGTGCTTTCTCATAATGCTTTTCACAATGGGATAAAAAGCTCGACAGGCTTCACAGGCAGGATCAAAAAATTCGACAATTGTAACGGGGGCATCGTCAGGACCAAACGTTGGGGCAAAGGGCCGAAGAAGAGGACCATCTTCTGACATTTTTTGAGCAGGACCACCGGACGGCTTGTAAAAGAACACTCCACCTGTAAAAAGAGCCAAAGCTCCGGCAGCAGTTGATGCGATGAGAGCGCGTCTGTTCATTTTTTTATCCTTTTTTGAATGGAATGGTTAGTAAGCCGAGAAGAGTAAGAAAGGTTAAGAGGGAAAGGTAAGGTAAAGGCAATATGCCAAACAAGATTTGCCCCTCACCTGAGCAGGATGGTCCTGCTTGAGAACAGGGTTGAGCTTCTGCTGGTACAATGCCTGCAAAAACCAAACTATGCCATGCGGCTATCAATGTGCCTATGATGATTAGGGGAAGTGCATATTTTCGACCCGCCAAGTCACCTGTATAAGAGGCCACCCCAAGAATGAGTGCCAATGGGAACATCGCAATACGTTGATACCAGCATAAAAGACAAGGCGTTTTCCCTAATACCTCTCCAATGAAGAGAGCACTTAATGTTGCCATAAGGGCAATGACCCAAGACAAAATCAGAGCATTCATTTGTTTTTTGGGAACAGCTACTTCTGACATGTTTTTGCCTCTATTTCACAGGATGGAGTTTCATTCATTTCTTTGATGGATTGCATAACGATTTGAGAGGCTGACAACAAAAACAACCCTGCCATAACACCAGCAACAGCCAAATCAGGCCATGCAGAACCCGTATAGAAAACAAGTATGGCAGCAATAAGGACAGCGACATTACCAATGGCATCATTGCGGCTACATAACCAAACCGAACGTACATTGGCATCACCGTCTTTGTAACGAACCAAGATCAGAACGCATGCCATATTGTCAACCAATGCGAGAAAACCTAAAAGCCCATAAGGGCGGGGTTTAATAACATGTGGTTACACAAAGCTGTAGAGGCACGATGACATGATTTAACGGGGGAGCAGTACTTTGGCCTCAAGGCCTCCCTCTTTTCGATTACCCAGAAGTAGTTCTCCACCATGAGCCTCAATAATTGATTGAGCAATGCTTAGACCAAGGCCAACACCCCCTGTATCTCTATTGCGTGATGCTTCACACCGATAGAAAGGTTGTAAGACTTTCTCAAGTTGGTCTTCCGGAATACCAGGGCCTTTATCAGTGATTACAATTTCAATTTCATTGTCATTCGCGCCTATTGAGACCCTTGCGCAATCGCCATATTTAATTGCATTCGATATCAGGTTGTTTACAACGCGCTTCATGCCGACAAGAGCACACTCATAGAGGATCTGTTCACCGCGTTCCAAAGAGATGTCTTTGCCCGTGTCCTCCATATCATCACATATACTTTCAACAAGTGCCGCGATATCAACATTTCTACGCTCTTCATTTTCTGACTCTTGTTTTGCAAACTCCAAGGTCAGTGAGATCATATGTTCCATATCATCTAAAGTTTCGAGCATTTTTTGGCGGTCTGTCTCATCTTCGACTAATTCAGAGCGTAATCGCATTAATGTAATGGGCGTCCGCAAGTCATGTGAAATGGCAGCCAGCATTTGTGTTCTGTTCTCAATCAGACGCTGCAATCGTCCCTGCATTTCATTAAAAGCCTTAGCCGCTTCTTGTACTTCCAATGGTCCCGTTTCTAACATTGGCTCTGCCTTTACGTCCTTACCTAATTGCCTCGCTGCATGTGCAAAGGAACGCAAAGGAACAGTCAGCCGACGAACAACCCAGATGGACAGTACGATAACGGCAACAGCCATTGATATAAGTGACATAAGTGATGTTGGTGACCAGAATGGGTTACTTTCAGGAATGTCAGTCGCAAAATTCAGCCATTTACCATCAGGAAGAGTGAATGAAACCCGCAAGGATTGATGTGCCGATATGCCATGCATTTGGTTCATCATTCGCATGTGCATCCACTGGTTGGGATTGAATTGACTCAAAAGACCACCGTCATGTGGTTTCTCAAACAGTTGTACAGACATTGGGGTTTCAGTCGACAAGCCAATTTTAAAGCGCAAAAAACGTTTTAATAATGCAAGTTGTTCGCCTTCATCTGGTTGATTGACCAACGTGCTTTCAGGGCTGATGGAAACCCGGAATGTTGGTTCGTTTAATGCTGCAACAATTCGGCCTCTCCATTCTGATGGTGTTTCAATAATGACATGGGAAACACTGGCGATACGTTGCGCCATATTGCGACCACCCAGCATGGAAAGAGATTCAGTGCGATCACCTGAATAAATCACCATGCTCAAAAAGTGAGAGACACTTAATCCGATAAGCAAAACCCAAATCGTTTGAGATGTTAATGTCTTAGGGAGAAACTTTCTCATTCTTTTGTTACTTCAGGTGTGAAGACATATCCACCACCCCAGATTGTTTTAATGAGTTCAGGGTTTTTGGCATCTTTTTCTATCTTGCGTCTCAACCGACTGACTTGCGTGTCAATACTGCGGTCAAAAGCAACTGATGCGCGCCCGCGTGCAATATCCAGTAGCTGGTCTCTATTTAAAACGCGTTGTGGCCGTTCGACCAGGGCCATAAGCAAGGTAAACTCACCTGTGCTTAGAGGAACAATGACATCATCTTTAGAATTTAATTCACGTTTCGCTGTATCAAGTTTCCATTCATCAAACAGATAATTACTGGGTGTGTCCGGTGCCGCTGCGGGGCTAGCCACATCACCCGTTCGTCGTAATACGGCTTTTATACGTGCAAGAAGTTCACGGGTTCCGAATGGTTTGGCGATGTAATCATCAGCCCCCATCTCAAGCCCAATCACACGATCAATTTCTTCACCTTTAGCTGTCAGCATAATAATTGGAATATTGGAATCTGCCCTAATATCACGACAAAGCGTTAAGCCATCATCACCCGGTAACATTAGGTCTAGAAGAATAAGATCGATACGGGCATCCGCTATGATCTTTTTCATTTCCCGACCGTCGCCGGCTGTAGAAACACGATACCCGTCCTTAGTCAGGAAACGGGAAACCAAATCTTGAATTTCTTTGTTGTCGTCTACGACAAGTATGTGCTGTGAAGTACTCATAGGTGCGATTATATCAACGTAATCGAAATCATGCGAAGATAAAAGTGTGACAGAGTTTTACAGAAGTATATTTATTGCATTTTTAACGATCTGCATTACCACAGTTGTAAGCTTTATTTTCACAAGCAGGTTAACTTCTCCACAAATACGCCCCAGGCATTAAGGGATTTTTTGCGTTCCTCTATATATAACGCTTTATTATACACACCTGCGACACCCATTTTAGCCGCTCCAGAAACATGGTTCACACAAGCTTCCACAACATGGGGTGGGGTTTTCAAATTTTCATTCATTATAGTAACCATGGTTCTACGTAAATCATGCAGTACCCAGGAAGGCATTGGTGATAGACACGCATTTTCCCGGTTTTTCGCGACCCAATCATCAACTCGTTTCTTGATTTTCCCATAGCCTGACACGGGAGTATCTCCTGTATTTGTGAAAAGTAATCCTTCATCCCCGAAAACGGGGCGATGTTTTATAATCGCAACAGCTTGTGGGGAAAGCGGAATAATATGAGGACGTTTGTTTTTTGTCCTGTGGCTTGGGATTTCCCAAGTTGGATTTCCTCCATCTATATTTTTCAGTTCATCCCGTCTCATACCTCCGACTTCTGCACGCCTTTGACCTGTTAGAAGAAGGAGTTTGAACAAGTCCCCGAACGTTCCGCCCTCTGCATCAAAGGCCGCCCAAACCAATTTGATCTCGTCTTCAGTTAAAACACGCTCCCCAATCTTTTTGGGACCCGGAGGACGAATTCGATCAGTCGGCGGATGTTCGATATAATCTTCTTCCGCACACCAGTTGAAAAACTTACGCAAATAAGCCAAACGATTATTGGCTGCCCCAGCACTCCCACGACGAACCATTTTCTCTAACAAGTTTCGAACGTCAGCTTTGGTAATCACATCGACGGGGCGGGACTGCCACGCCTTCACTTCTTTACCAAACAAGGCACGATCATATTCTCGTTTAGTTGATGGAGCGAGGCGGGGTTCGACATAACGTTTGATGAATTTCTCAGCCACCGCTTTGAATGTCTTGTTCGCTTCGGCTTCCTTTTCTTCTTTTTCAATTCTCTTGAGTTGGCGGGGATCGATACCTTTAGACGCGATATCAACAAGCTCTCCGGCTTTTGCTCGTGCATCTTTCAAGGAGAAACCAATATCATCCGTATTAACCTTGGCTCGACCAATACTAAGACGAACCACTTTCCCATAAACTCGGGTCATCACGAAATATGTGCGTGAACCAGATAATGAGAGACGAACACCAAAGGAAGGCATGGAGGTATCAAAATAGTCAACTTGCCCTTTTGGCGGGATTGGCAACTTGCCAACGGAAAGAGATGTAAGCTTTGTTTTTGGCATCCGCATGTCGCTCCATAGGTAACGCTTAGGTAACACATTTGGGTGTTTTCACCGTATTCACCTATGTTATGCAAATTTAAACAAAACTTCAATTAGTTATTTTATATCAAATACTTAGCCATACCCTATGTTCACTTATGTTCCGCTATGAGCAGATAAAAAATGATATTGAAAATCCGCGTGTCCCTGGTTCAAGTCCGGGATCGGGCACCATTTTCCTCCTTGAAAATAAAAGACTTTTTGGAATGTGTGCCTAAGCACATAGGTGCTTTTTCCTAAGTTAGACAATCGAGTTAGACACTTTTTCTGAATGCTTCTTGAGAACCTATTCTTTTTAGATTTCCAATCGATCTATAAATACTTCCATGTATTATATTTTCTCTCACTTGTCTGTTGAAATGCTCTTAGCCAGCGTCCTACCTAATGGGAATAAATATCTGCTTTTGAGCCAATTTGGAAATTCACCTCGTCCGTAGCAACGTCTGCAATTATGACGAACTGCGTTTTGCTAGGACGAAATGCGGCTTCGTGGTTGAACGTGAAACAATTTCGATGATGTAGGCAGTAGGAAGTCTACATCTAAATTAACAGCTATTGATGGAACACTGCCCATCGGATCGATGCCGTCGGCTGCAAGCTGGTCGAGCCGTTCTCTCTGTTTGTTATTCAGGGCTTGGAACCAGTCGGGATTGAAAAAGATGTTCTCAACATGCTTCATCACAAATTGAAGAAATGCTGAAGCTTGTTGATCACCCGGCAGCGCCATCAGCTGCTCTGCGATGACAAACCCCGGCGCGTCATCAGTATTCAGCCACGAAACACATATTTTCGCTCCGGATTCACCAGCGAATGAAGACACAAAAAACTGCTCAAGAAGTTCGTCTGCATACCCTTTTTGAAGCTCTCTGCCATGAAAGTCAGTAAAGGGTGACCAAGCGCCTGCAAACATGAATGGTAAAGGACCCGCAAACTCAAATATGACCGACCTTAGTGTATCGAGACGAGCATTCGCCAATGCTGTTGTCAACACATCATGCGTAACCTTTTGTTCACGTCGCGCAGCTTCATTGCCCATGTCTATTTCATTTAACATCTTCTGAAGCATTAATTGATCGAATGGTTTTAAGCCTTTGTCGGCTCCTCGCAACGTCTCGCGCAAGTGAGCTGAAGCATCTTTTCCATAGAGTTCTCTGCTCATCGTGCGATAGGCCACAGCAAGGCATTGGTCGGGTCGCCCGATAAATGCTTCATTCTCGATACATGAGAAAAGTTCTCGATCATGCTTGCTGCAAAAACCATGGAAAACCGACCCATCTCTAATACCGATCTTCTTCACGGATAACTTGCCACCGTTCTTTTTCATTTCCTGAATGCTGGTAACGTATTTCAAGACATGACCATCTTTGGCAATTTTGGCAAGGTTAGTGCCACGTGAGACGGTGTGAGCTTTGATCACGCTACCATCGCAACTTCCCAGACCGATGTCGAATGCGAAGCACTTCTTCTTTGAAAATGCCTGTCGATTTTTGTCTACAGCAGTCCATGGATTTTCCTTCGACTGCTCATCTCGGTCAAGGTGACATTTTTTAAACTTTTTACCAGAGCCGCACCAGCAAGGTGCATTTCGGTTTCTACCCTTCATCGTGCAACCTTAATGTGAATAATTTTCCAATTTCATCCATGATTTGAATGGTGAGAGCTGTCTTCTAATACAACCAACAAACAATTCTCTCAGATCATAGCCACTCATGCAATGAGTAGCATCCATCACGAAGGGGTAGAAGTCGACATTTTAGCAATACAAAGAATGACTGATATTGGGGTAATAACGTCATAAGTAAGTATTTTTCAGGTCAGCAGAAAACCCACATAATGAAAAAGCGTAAGCCCATACTTAGGGCTAACGCTTTTTTCTCAGATATCTATTATTTGATAATTAAACAACAAACCCATCAAACTCTGGCATTAATCCTGTTGTCTCTCGGACATGTCTTTCCATATTTGCTATAATATCAGCTTTGGAAATCATCTTCGTATTATCAGCTAGTTGCTGGTCAGAGAAAGTCGATACACTTCGTTCGCTGCCCAACTTCGGACCTATAACGAATATACCATTAGAATTGTTAACCTGCCCCCAACCCCAATCATCGTTCGTAGCTTCTAGAGTCAAGAATGTATCATCAGTTAATCTCTGCAGATAATATCCTGAATCCTTTCCTGTAGGCGCTACATAATAATCAAAATCGAATGTTCTCACATTCTGCGTAGCCATAACATTTGTCATTTTTTATTCCTTTCATTGTTTTTGGCTTTTTTTCTTTGTTCTTTTTCATGTTGATTCATCAGAGAAACAGCATTGTTAGCCCCTTTAGAGCGATTGGCCGTTTCCGTGTATCGTACAACCTGGCTTTCCGTTTGATGCCCAGACACAGACATCACATCTGTTGCTGTACCACCTGCTTCCACGATCATGGTTAAGATCGTGTGGCGTAAGCCGTGGAAAGTGCAGTCTTTCCCGATCAATTTTAATTCAGCTAACCTGTTTCGCTCTTTTGTAAAGTTTGCACGAAAACCATCCTCACCTGCGTATGATTTGCCACGGCGACCAACCACAATCGTATCAGCTGATTTTCTGCATGTTTCCAAAACCTTTTTCAAAGATTCAGAGAGTGGAATATCAATCTCAACTCCCGTCTTTGTGTGCGTCCAAACGATGCGTTCATCTTCTATTGCTGTCCAAGGAAGCCTTATAACGTCTTGTTCGCGTAGAGATGTTCCTACTGCCAATGCTATCGCTGTACCCATTTCAGGATAAGTGTTATCCAGAAATGCTTGTACCTCTTCAGCCTTCCAAGGCCTGTTCGCTTTCTTTTTCTTTTCTTCACGTGATTTCTTCAATTTTGGAACAGCTATCGCTGGATTATCCGTGATATGGCCGTGCGGAATTCCCCAATTGAATAATGTTGTCAGGTAAGTCTTCACGCGGTTTGCACGATCCTTTGTGCGTTTCTTGGCAATATGATCACGGATTGCGGTTATGTGCGGCGCCGTTAATTCGGCTAAGACAAGGCCTTTGACTTTATCCAAATCTTTTGAATAACTGCGATAATCTTTCTGAGTACGTGGTGCTAATGCCCCAAACTCCAAAGACATTTGATATTCTTGTAACAGGGCACCAAGCGTCCCTTTTTTAATTATAGGCCCTTTCTCACCCGCAGCTTTACGAATATCTTGAACTTCTATCGCAAATTCAGGAGTTCCATAGGGGGCATAAATTCGCGTATTGGTTTTACGGTCATAATAATAACGCTTACCTTTACTTACGAAGGTCTTGATGCCTTTGATGTGAAATTTGACCATTAGTTAAGCATCCCTTCAATCAGCGAGCTATTCGTATTTTTGGAAGTACCTTGTTTTAAAAACTCAACCCATGCTTTTAGGTCGTCACGATGATAACGAACCGTTTTCTCGCTAAGATATATTTTTTCAACAGGGTCAAGGTCACGAAACATATTTGACGATATTCCAATGTATCGTGACGCTTCCTCTATATTTAAAAGCAAGGGCCAATCTGGCAGTTCGTCTAGTGCTAATTTTTGAGCCATAATAAAATTCCTTAAAAATAAATTCGTAATAAAAATCTGTGCGTAACTGCGTAACGCGATAACAATCCGTTACGCTGTTACGGCGTTATTTCTTTGTTGATGAAGAGCGTCGTGGTGCTGTTGGTTTGGGGAAGCTCTCGTAGACATCAAGACGTCCTAGAAGGCGTTCAACTTCCTTCTCTGCTTTGTCTTTTCCTGAAACTTGTTCCTTCAAGATATCAACTTCACTTTCCAAACTCTGAACTGTGACTGTTAGCTGCTGTCTTTCTTCATTTCCTGACGAGATCGCTTCAGATTGTTCTTCAACTTGTTTGCGAAGGTCGTCATTTTCGATATGAAGGCGCTTGATGCGTTCTTCATATTCAGCAGCTGCAAGTCCAACACTCTGATTCATCTGAGCAAATGCTTTAGTATTTTGCTCTTTAATAGCCTCAGCTGCAGCAAACCGAACTTCTTTCAATGACGCAGCGTATGTTTCAGCGAGTTGCTCAAACTTTTCAGTAACCTGAAGAGGGAGCACCGCTTCTAGAAGATTTTCTTCATCAATTTTCTTCTGAGCATTTAGCTTCTGAATAATCTGAACAAGTGATTTAACCGCAACGCCTAGTTGCTTATTTTCACCAGCTGAAATTCCTTCATCTTTCAGTACTGATCGAATAGAACGAACCGAAATTAGGTTTTCATCGAAGCTAAGTTTCTCAGCGCCGTAAACGATATGCTTGATTTGTTCATGCGGAAGTGCTAAACACTTCTCATGATTTTCTTTGTTCAACATATCAATTATCGTTTTTGTTGAATGGGGCATAGTGGGAGTTTCCTTTCCTTATGTGTGGTTCTAAGGAAAAGGCTCGTAATTCCATTTTTTGGAATCGCACACGCCACTTTTTTTGCACAAACCAACTAACTCATTGAAAACAAAGAAAACATTTTTTTGTTTTTTTCTTCATAATATTTGACTGCTGTTACCATCACAAATGGCACGCATACTTTTGTATGCATGCGCGCCATTAAAGGGAATTCAGTAAAAGACATCCAGCACACCGAAATATCTTCCTAATCGCCAACAATTGAGTGTTGCACACATATGTAGAAGTAAATTCTGGGGAGGTTCAGATGTCGTGATGTTTGAAATGTTGTAAATGCTACCTGATAGAGTTCGGACTTTAGACAAGTCTAGTGAAGCAGAAACTATTCTGGAAGTTGCATAAGCACTTTTCAGTGATACGTGTTCTCCGAGCACATGAATATCTTTCTTCTCTTTCTCAGAGTCAGGATACCAAATGAGCTCAATTAAATAAGATGGTCTGATCTCTCCGCGTAGTTGACCATCCAATCGACGGTCAACCATTGCTTTTAATTTTCCGATATCCGTAATACTAAGTGTAAGTTCATCTTTGTGCTGAGTAATTACGTCAGACAAAGTCTTTGGGATTTGTAACTCCATCTCTCTACAGCTCCTGGACTTTAGATGAAGCCTTTAAAAGAAGGTCTTCTGTAACACTGACATATGTGATCTTGTCCTCAACAGGCCCAACGGCTAAAACGAGCGTGTTAACCTTATTGTCTTGCTGCTCAGTGATAAAAACTGTCGTGTAAAGGTGTCGTTTCTTCAATGAAGCTACCATCCTCTTATATTGGTCAACATTATCTCCCCTATTCTGAATAATTGAAGACATGACACCCAAAATTGATTTGCACCTTTCATTATCGACTGTGATAAAGGTCGTTTCATCTCTGTCGATCTCTCCAATCAAAACCTGTTCAACTTTAAAAAGCTTGATGATCGTGATCAAATTAACGAGTGACGTCACAGGGCGTACATATCGATGAAACTTCTTACACGTATGGATGGGTGAAGTTTCATTTTGAGTTGTAGCAAACATATTTGACTCCTTTGCTTGCAAGTTAAAAACTTTTGGAATCAATATTTTATGTAGTCTTTTCTTTTATTATTTTTCCGTTCGTGAGTGTTCTTACCGAATAGAAACACTTACGAACTTTCACTTTCTTCTGTGCTCTCTATAAATTTTGACATAGGTGGAGGGGAATATTTTATCCGCTGTAAAGTATCGATAACTTCAATCAGGCGATGTGCAGGAATTGAATTCCTCTTAACCCATTTTCGCACCCCACTTTCAGAGATGTCATAACCGCATTTTTTCAATTTCAAATGCGCCTTGTATGGGCCATCAAGTTCATTAATTAGTTTTGACACATTGATATTCGTTTTATTCATTCTGTTGATCTCATTTGTTTGAGATCGACCTAGCCCCGTGAACAACGAAAGGAAGGAAGTAAAAAGAAAAAGGCCCGTTTGATAACGAGCCTTTAATCTTCACTAATCAAAAAATCACTGTTGTGTGGACGGAGTGATTAAATTGGATATCTGCTGATCGTGATCGTGAGGATTGAAACGGTGATATGCCCTTCGAACCATCTTTTCACTATCTAACAACTGAGCTGCTGCTAAATCATAACGACCTGTTGCTTTAATAATCGCAACAGCTTGTACTTTCCTAATCCAATGACCGTATTCTCCTTGCCACTGAGCAGCGTCTTGATCAAGAAATACTCCTTGCGGTGCATATATTTGGGTCAGTTTAAACAAATGATTTCGTATGGTGTTCGTAAGAGGCTGCTTTAATGCATCACCTTCTCTGTGCTCAAGACGAATAGGAAACAATGCGTGTGACCCCTTTTGCGCTCCATGTACCTTTGGTCGCCAGACTTCTAGCCATTCGCGTATAATCGTATTGTAAGGCTCAGAAAATTCCGTCGTAATACCGCTCAACAAAATATTTTGAGGCAAATACCTTTCATTCTTCAAATAATTAGCAGGAGTATTGAAACGTAGTTTTCCTGATACCGGATCAAGAATGAGATTATCCACTGTCAAGCGAGCTGTTGTGGCACAACGAAATGGCCTCTGTATATGAAGTGCAAGAAGTGCGATATCATATTCAAGTATCAACCGCTGACCTGTTCCAGTTGCATATGATTTACGTCGTTGGATCATATTATCGAGCATGTCATATAGATACTGCATTGGATTATCCAACCTTAGAATTGGTTCAATGCGCATCAACGGATCTAATTTCGGATCTTTAGGGAGTTTAGCTTTTGCAGCTAGCCAATCTGTTTTCATCTGGCATAGGTTCTCGTATGCCTCTTCAATCCATTTCATTGGTATATTTACAGGTACAAGTGCAGGCTTTTGACGTAAGTAACCTTCTTCTGCCTCACGACCTGCGACAGTAACTAATGTTGATGCAATATGAAACATCGCTTCAATTACTGAATTCGCTTCATTCCCGTTATTACGACGGGTTGTAAAGTTCCAATAATCATTTAGCAATTCAGGGTCAGCAATCATATACAACCTGAGTTCTTCCACAGGGATGCCAGCAGATAAAAGAAATCCATAATACTTGGATAATGCATAGGAACAGGCATTGGCCCGACCGGCCAGATTGCCCCTGTCATTAATAGGGTCCTTCCAACTCTGCCTGGAATTTCTTTTCAGGTCCTTTAATCGTAAAACAGACTGTCTCGCAGTTTTATAGAAATAGTAGTCCGCAAACTCAGCATTCAATGGGGTTGACAATAATTGTGCCTTACCCTTTTTAACTCGTACACGTTCAGTATTATATTTACTTAACATGCTCTCAGTAATGAAGGGCCGAGCATAACCATATTTCGTTATGCCATACTCCTCGTTGCTCGCATTACCGCGACCAGAAGTTCTCTTTAGAAGTTTACGTTGTACAGGTAAGTGCTTGGTCAGGATTTCCGCCTGCAAGCCAGCATCCATAGCTATTTGGGACAGTTTGTTTCTATTTACTTCTGTCCCTCTTGGTGAACGAAGGCCTCGTAACCAGTTATATACTGTATGCCCATATCTCACTCTCATTTTAGAAACATAATTCTGGCCAAAAATACGTTCCATGGCGATATGGAGCCCTCCACAAAAGGTTTGTATATCATGGTCACTATGCAAAATGCCTGCTGTAGCTTCGATAAGTTGTAAACGAACCCTAAGCAGTAAAGTTGGATAGTTCTTATGGTACTTGGAAGGCACAAGGCTTTTGAAATGGTCTCGGGCTTCTTCTTCAGATTTTGCTGCAACAATCAGTTCATCTGGAATTGTTACATGATAGTGACTTTCATCCCCTTTTTTACCACTTGCTATGCCCAAATTGGTTAGCACGCAGTTCACAGCAGAACGTTCTTGCGCGGAGATACTTTCAATCAAATTCTCAATTTTCACATCATCAATTTCTACGATATTCAGCATATTTAAATCCTTTTCTTCATTTATGCTTTTGTTTGAAATGTTTTTTTGGCAAATTCCCTATAGCACTAGGAAAACTGCCATTTATGACTGATTTCTTATTCATAAATCGCGGTCATAATTCAAAATGACTAATTATGACTGCGATCACTTTTTCTTCAGTCTTGATGCTCTATATGAGAATGTGATGTTTAAAAGGCGTTAACCCGATCCGCATGAAGATCGGGGTCATGAAGATGGATATCAGGGTGGACAGATTAGTTTTGGACGGATGGAAAGTTTCCGTATTTAACCCCAACTGGGGTTTTGTGTTTTGTTCGATCATTTGAATAAAACATATAGGAAATCGTCAATAGTGTGGCTTGGGCACTAACAAACGCAGGTATTACCGTTTGTTTTCCTTTTTTCTTATTTTTTAATGCTTTGTATAATTTTAGGCTTTCAACTGAATCGGCATCACGTGTTGTTTAAAAACTAACATTATGCCTGCACTAAATGGCTATAATAAGTTCGATACTGATATCAAAACTCTACGTTTACAACATTTCTTCATTGTTCATTCACAGAACCAAAATAAACCTTTTCAATCTTGCCCCTTTGTTCGAAGTGTTCTTTCACATCTTTTACAAGCAATATACTGAAGTGACGTAATCCCCAATCATGATCGTCCTAAAGCTGTAACTGTTACCAGAATCATATGCCAGTGAGATTGCTTGATAAATCGAATCAGCTTGTGAAAAATCAACACCGACCCCTTTTGCTTTTCCATAGGCCTCGTTCAAAGTCCAAAATTTATATGCACTTATTTCACTGCCTTTAAAGCTTGAATAAAGCTTATGAACCAATGTTGTTATATCTCTATTGGCTTTTATATATTCTGAATCAACACCTACAGGGCAATGATCACTTAAAACCGCACAAACGAAATCATTTGAATGGCTGATAGATACCCATAATGGCATTGATTGCAGGTGACTACGAATTAATGGCTCTCCATTTTCACCAACTATGATTTTTAGATCACATTCAGTCGTTGCCCAAAAACAAGAATAAAGCATCCTGACAAGGCACCGTCCTGCAAGGCTTTGTTCTTGGCGCTGCTTTTTCTTAAATTTCAATGCGTAATCATAATCTTCCTGTGCGCACCATTTCTCAATAAACTCATGGGTCGTCGGGTCAGAGAGAGATAAGTATGACATTTTTAGCATGGTGACTTTTTAACATGCTGCTTAAATATACCAAAACATAAACGATATCTGGCTTGACCAATACAGCTTAAACAGGTTTATTGTGAAGACTATGGATATTATTGGGGGAACATTCTTTATTATGGCTAATTTCATTAAACGCAGTGGGCTGGTCGTTGTAGCCTGTTTAATTCTCAGTGGTTGCTTTGGGCGTGTTCAACCTGTTTATTCAGTGTTTAGTCATCCTGTACCTTCCTCTGCTGAATTTATGTCTCTAAGAGAAATTAGTGAAGTCATTGAGCTTTCAGCCATGAACCGTAAATGGCTTGTAGAAGAGCAATACCCCGGCTTGTTAAAGCTAACATTCCGCAAAAAAACACATGTAGCTGTTATTGAAGTTACGTTTGACCAATCAAGTTATTCAATTAAGTATTTGAATAGTGTCGATCTCTTATATAACGGCAGCCGTATCCATCGAAATTATAATCGATGGGTTGCAAATTTAGAAAAAGACATTGAAATGAATTTGCAAAAATCTGCGATGAATCGATAACAAATGTCAGCTGCATTTAACGTTTCAAACTGGTCTGCTTGGGGGCCAAGTCTTGAAACCTGCCAAAAATGGATGTCGTCACAGGATATTTCAGAAACACTGAAAAAAAACGACGACGTACCGGATGTGAAAGACCTCCCCATGATGCTGCGCAGACGTTTGAGCCGTCTTGGACGCATGGTCATGCGCGTAACACATGATTTAGATGCCGTGGAAAGCATTCCTATGGTTTTTTCATCACGTTATGGAGAAAGTGCGCAAACTGTAAAAATGCTTAGGTCCTTATCACAAAAAGAACCTTTGTCCCCCGCAAACTTCAGTATGTCAGTCCATAATGGATTAGCTGGCCTATTTTCAATTACATCAAAAAATATACAACCCCATACGGCTGTTTCTGCCGGGCCCGCTAGCTTCTGCAATGCTTTATTAGAAGCTGGCACCATGTTGCAGCTTAATCCAGAAACACCCGTCTTGTTGGTCCATTATGATGAACCCCTACCAGATTTTTATGAGGGATTCTGTGATGAGACAGTCAAACCAATGGCTATGGCTTTAGTTATACAACAGAGCGATTCAGAACAAATTTCATATTCCGTATCTAAAGCTGATGGAAATGGAAACAAAGAGGATGCGGCTTTAAATTTTATGGACGGCTTCTTAAAGAAAAAGAGAAACTGGTTTTGGAGTGATGGGCGTACTCAATGGAATTTTCAACATGTTAAATAAACTCAATTATTTCCAGCGCTTAGTATTCACAGGTCTTGCCTTCGCCTCATTTAGCCTTGGTGGGTTATTATTAACATTAACTGTTTTCCCTGCGATTTCCATTTTTTCAAAAACTGAAGAAAAACGTATTAATCGTACCCGAAGAATGGTTCACTTCTGTTTTAGGTTCTTTGTCTTTATGCTGCGCATAACAGGAATTCTTAACTGTGATGTTTATGATAGAGAACGCTTAAAAGACGATAAGGGGCGACTTATTGTTGCAAACCATCCGACACTTCTGGACGTTGTTTTTTTAATTTCCATGCTGCCAAAAGCCCAATGCATTGTGAAACATGAATTATGGGATAGTAAATATCTTGGTGGTGTGATGAGAGCTGCAGGATATATTCGCAATGATGGAAACCCCGAAGCCTTATTTGAACAATGTAAGCAAGCCATCGAACAAGGCCATGACATTGTGATATTCCCTGAAGGAACACGTAGTGTCCCCGGAAAAGACCTGAAATTCCAGAGAGGTTTTGCCAATATTGCAGCCCTTGTGCCCTGTGATATTCAACCCATTACAATCTCTTGCTTGCCCCCTAGCTTGGCTAAAGGACAAAAATGGTATGAAATCCCACCAAAAAAAATGCAATTCAACTTTTGGGTTGAAGAACAACTAGACATTCAGGCATATATAGGCCATCAACCGAGATCAAAAGTGGTCAGAAAACTGACCCGAGATTTAGAACAACATTTCAGCGGAAAAGTCTCTCATGGATGAATTAGAACTCGAACTTAAAAAGCTCATCATAGAAGCTTTAAACCTCGAAGACCTTGAACCAGAAGAGATTGAAAGTAGCGAACGCCTGTTCGTAGAAGGCCTCGGCCTGGATTCCATTGATGCCCTTGAATTGGGCATGGAAATTCAGAAAAAATACGGCATCAAAATCAATTCTGAGACTGAGAATATAAAGACGCATTTTGCCTCAGTTGCAAATCTTGCAAAATTCATTTCATCTGAGAAGGAGGGCTAAAACCATGTTAAGCCGTGAAGAAATTTCAGATAAGTTGAATGAATATTTACAGGATCTTTTTGAAGTCCCTGCTGAAGACATCACCCCTGATGCAAAACTCTTTGAAGATTTGGATCTTGATAGTATCGACGCCGTTGACCTTGTAGTGAAGCTTCAAGAACTCACAGGTAAGAAAATCCCACCGGAAGAATTCAAAACCGTTCGCACCGTTAATGATATTATTGAGCGTGTACACAGTCTTGTGTCCGAATAAGGCCGAATGAAACCACCCATCAAATTTAAACCGCTCATGGTTCTCGCCAGTGTTATTGGTGTGGCCTACCCGTTTGCGGTTTATTTTGGGCTTCAGGTTTTTACCCCTTTAGCCATTTCTATGGGATTAATGGTTTTCCTAGGGTTTCGCATTGTGCTGCAATGGCATGATAAAAAAGAAACCATACATCTTGTTTCCTTAGGCCTGACCATTTGTGTTGTTGGCATACTCGCCTTTGTTGACAGCATGCTGGCTGTAAAATCCTACCCCATCGCCTTATGTTTAAGCTTGGCAGCTGTCTTTGGATATTCCCTTATTCATTCTCCAACCATCATTGAGCGTTTTGCCCGAATGATGGAGCCTGACCTAAACGAAAGTGGTGTACGCTACACCCGAAACGTCACAATTATCTGGATCATTTTCTTTATCCTAAATGCCTGCATCTCACTTTGGACGGCTTTATATACAGGTTTAGAAACATGGACATTTTACAACGGGTTTTTATCTTACATCTTCATGGGCTGCCTTTTTGCAGTTGAGTTTGTTGTGCGCCAATTTGTGAAGAAAAAACATGTGGGAACACATTCATGATTTCTCTGTCTCAACTTCTCCTCAATGATCTTGAAAACCAGATCACCAATGACATCACCTTCGTACAATTTAAGAACGATGTTGCCCATAACGCCTCCCAGCTTTCAGGCCAGAGCGTTATCTTATTCGAAGATAGCAGCTATACCTTTGCTGTGGGCCTTATGGCTGCTTTACATGCAGGGTGCAGGGTTTCTCTGCCGCCAAATGCACAGCCCGGAACATTAGAAAAACTGGACGGACATCGCCTTGTTCTTGAATTAGGACAACAGACTGATTTTGACTTTCAGCCCCTTGATATAAACAACTGCATCCTTGATTTTTTCACATCAGGTTCAACAGGGGAAGCCAAATGTATCCGCAAAACATTACGACAAATTGAGAATGAGATAACAGTGCTGGAAGATACTTTCGGGGAGCAGTTAGGGAGCTCAATCGCACTCGCGACAGTTTCTCACCAACATATCTACGGGATGTTATTTAAAGTCTTATGGCCCTTATCTGCAGGGCGCCCATTTTATGATGAGATGTTTGAGTATTGGGAAAATCTTGTTCCAAAAATTTGTGAAGACAGCTTCATTATCTCTAGCCCCGCACATCTGACCCGTTATCCTGTATTAGACATTGAAGCATCACCAAAGATGATCTTTTCATCCGGTGGTCCGCTCCCCATTGATGCAGCCATTGAGACACAAAACCTTCTCTCAAAAACACCCATGGAAGTCTTCGGCAGTACGGAAACTGGTGGAATTGCTTATCGACAACAAACCGATGAAGCCACCCCATGGACACCCTTTAGTGCCATTGATGTTCGAAGCGATGATTATGGTGTTTTATCCATCCGTTCACCCTACCTTGGAGATGATCATTGGTATGAGATGAGTGATAAGGTTGAATTCCTAGAAAATGATAAATTCCTATTAAAAGGACGTATTGACCGGATCGTTAAAGTCGAAGGTAAACGTGTTTCCTTGCCCGAGGTGGAAGCCGTTGCCTTACAATCTCCCTATGTTAAAGAAGCTGCTGCTTTAATTTCGGATGATGCAAGACAGTCTTTATCTTGTGTCATTGTCCTAACGCCTGAAGGTCAAGTTCAACTGGATGAAATCGGTGAGTTTCGGATGGGGCGTCTGTTACGAACAGAGATGCGCAATGACCTAGACCAAGTCGCCTTACCCAGACGCTGGCGGTTTGTTGCAAAAATACCTGTGAATTCTCAAGGTAAACGCTTGATGGCTGACCTGCTTTCTTTATATTAGGCTTCATGCAAATGTGGAAAGAAAGCAAACAAGAACCGGATATTCTGGCAGAGCGCCACCAAGGCACGCTTATTGAGCTAGACCTATGCCCGCAATCTGACCTTTTCCAGTTCCAGGGCCATTTCCCAGAACAACCAATCTTACCGGGTGTGGGGCAATTGGATTGGGCTGTTCGCTTTGCCACAGATCGTTTTTCTCTAACACAAACCATTGCTGAAATTTCTCAACTGAAATTCCGAGATCTCATGTTGCCAGAAGTTCAAATCACTTTGAAACTCGATCTCCAGAAAGAAAAGAACAGGGTTGTATTTTCCTATACCTCTGGTGAGAAGACCTTCTCCTCCGGCATTATTAAGCTATCCGACCAATGAGTGTTAAATTCTGCGCCATTATCCCTAGCCACAATCATTATCTTGTCATAGAAAATGTTGCAAACGGTTTGCGCGAAAAAGGCCTACCCGTTTTTATCATTGATGATGGAAGTACTGAGCCCACCAAATCAACCATTGCAGCCCTGCATAACCCTGATGAAAATATTATCGTTAAACGGTTTGATGAAAACCAAGGCAAGGGCTGTGCCGTCATTGAAGGGTTTCGTATCGCTTTTGAGGCAGGCTACAGCCACGCCGTTCAGGTGGATGCAGACGGGCAACATGATGCCTCAGCCCTTCCCACACTGTTAGGCCTTGCAAAGGACCACCCTGAGGCACTGATATCTGGTCAACCCATCTATGATGAAACCATCCCGAAATCACGCAAAATCGCCAGATGGTTCACTCATGTCTGGGTGTGGATTGAGACACTTTCATTTCAGATTAAAGACAGTATGTGCGGTTATCGTGTTTATCCCCTTAAACAAAGCCTTGCAGTTAGTGATGAAGAAACCATTGGCCAGCGCATGGATTTTGATACAGAAATCATGGTGCGCCTGTTTTGGCGTGGCATCCCCACCATCATGACGCCAGTGAAAGTCACCTACCCTGAAAACAACACCTCAAACTTTGATATTGTCGCCGATAATATCCGCATTACAAAAATGCACACCCGTCTTGTTTTCAATATGCTCTATCGCCTTCCAAGCGTATTGAAAAATCGCCCCAAGAAACCTCAAATCGCCTCCAAATGGGCGACCATAGATGAGCGTGGTATGACATGGGGGCTAAAATTCCTCGCCACCACTTATAAGGCCTTGGGCTATAACGTTTGTTGGTGGATCATGCAGCCAATTTTATTATATTTCTTCCTAACAGGTGGCGTACAGCGCCAAGCCTCTAAACGGTATTTTGAGAAGATATACGCCCTACAAGGCAGGAAAGATAAACCCGGGTTGCTTCAATTATGGTCACACACCAGATCTTTTGGGCGAATGGCCTTGGATAAATTTTCAGCATGGATGGGTAAGGTAGAAATCAAAGATTTGATCATCCCGAATGAAAAAGAGTTTGATCAGGTGATTAAATCAGACAAAGGCGTATTGGTTTTCACCTCTCATCTTGGCAATGTCGAAATTTGTCGTGCACTTTCAAAAAGGCGCAGCAAAATTAAGATTACAGTCTTTGCCCATACCCAACATGCGGTGAAGTTCAATCAAATCCTTGCGGACTATAATCCAGATGCCACTTTGGATGTTGTTCAGGTCAATGACATGGGGCCCGCAACCGCCATAGAGCTTCAAGAACGCCTTGATCGGGGTGAATGGGTCGTGATTGCAGGAGATCGAACACCTGTTGAAGGACAAAAACGCCTGTCATACATCCCGTTTCTTGGCAAAGAGGCCCCTTTTTCTCAAGGCCCAATGATTTTAGCATCCCTTTTGAAATGTCCGGTTTTTTCCCTTCATTGCATGAAAGAAAGGGATAAGTTCCGTATCATTTTTGAAAAAATCTCTGATCAAATCATACTCCCCCGCAAGACCCGTGACGAAGCATTAACCACAGAGATCACCAAGTATGTACATATTTTGGAACGCAACTGTAGAGAATATCCTCTACAGTGGTACAACTTTTTTGACTTTTGGGCTGAAGATCAATAAACCTAACAGCGAATAATTTTTTAAGAGAATATAATGCTCCATATGCCTGTTATTACGTTTGGCGAAACGCCAGTTTCTATTGAAGACATCCATGCCTTAGCAATGGGGCGCGCCCAAAGTCAGGTTTCTGATGATCCAGCTTTTATAAATAAAATCTCAGCCGGTGCAGACTTCCTAAGTGGTGTTCTTGAAAAAACAGGTGTTCTTTACGGTATTACAACGGGCTATGGCGACAGTTGCACACGTGGCGTTCCAGAAGAACTTGTGCATGAACTACCTATTCACCTGTCTCGCTTTCACGGTGTTGGACTTGGTAAAAACCTAAGCCCTGAACAATCGCGCGCGGTCGTTGCCGTTCGCTTGGCATCCCTGACAAAAGGTATGTCTGGTGTCTCCATGGACCTCATGAGGCAGCTTGAACTGTTATTAGAACATGACATCGCCCCAGTCATCCCGGAAGAAGGTTCTGTTGGTGCCAGTGGTGATTTAACACCTCTCTCATATGTAGCTGCTGTTCTTATTGGTGAGCGTGACGTTTTCTATAAGGGGGAGCGCCGCAGCACAAAAGATGTTTATGAAGAACTTAACATCAAACCGTTAGTGATGCGCCCCAAAGAAGCCTTGGCTATTATGAATGGCACAGCAGTCATGACAGCCATGGCTGTTTTTGCTTTTCAACGTGCGGACTATCTTGCGCGACTATGTTCTCGCCTAACAACCTTGACCTCAATCGGCTTGCTTGGAAATCCAGAGCATTTTGATGAAGTTCTATTCTCTGCCAAACCACACCCTGGTCAGGCCGAAATTGCCAAACGTGTGCGCGAAGATTTAGATGGCGGTGTGAGTGAAGAGCCACTTCATCGCCTACAAGATAGATATTCTGTTCGCTGCGCCCCACATGTGATAGGCGTGTTGCAAGACATGTTACCAACATTCAGGCAAATCATTGAGACCGAGATCAACAGCGCCAATGACAATCCTATCATTGATGTGGAAAATGAACGTGTCCTTCATGGCGGGCATTTCTATGGCGGACATATCGGTTTTGTCATGGATAGCCTAAAGAACCTTGTGGCAAATCTTGCTGATTTGGTTGATCGCCAAATGGCATCGCTGGTGGATGTGAAATTCAATAACGGCCTGCCTTCTAATCTATCTGGTGCTGAAGGTGAACGGGCCCCGATTAACCATGGTTTGAAAGCCTTGCAAATTGGTGTATCAGCATGGACTGCAGAAGCATTAAAAAACACAATGCCCGCCAGTGTGTTCTCGCGTTCAACAGAATGTCACAACCAAGATAAAGTGAGTATGGGTACTATTGCTGCGCGCGATTGCTTGCGTGTTCTCGAATTAACAGAACAGGCTGTTGTTGGGCATATGCTGGCGTGTTGCCAGGCCCTTCGTCTTCGTGTGCGCCAAGGTGATTTCAGTTTTGACAAACTTACAAATGAGGTGGCTGACTTCCAGAAATCTTTAGAAGCCGATATCCCGTTTGTTAATGAGGATGAACCTTTAGAAGATGTCTTAAAGCTTTTATTAAACCGTATTTCAAACCAACATTGGTCCTTATACGAGTAAGCATATGATTTCTGCATCTGTTCAAATCCAAGCACAATTTTACCATCTAGACCCTATGGAAGTAGTCTGGCATGGCAATTACGTTCGCTTTTTTGAACAAGCACGCTGTGCACTATTGGATAAGATTGACTACAACTATCCTCAGATGCGCGACAGTGGCTATATGTGGCCTGTTGTTGATATGCGGGTGAAATTTGTACGTCCTGTCACCTTCGCACAGAACATCAATGTGGAAGCCACCATCGCGGAATATGAAAACCGCCTCAAAATCAATTATCTGATCACAGACGTTGAAACAGGTGGGAAAATAACAAAAGGCTTTACCATTCAGGTCGCTGTTGATGGTGAAACTCAAGAAATGCTTTATGAAAGCCCAGCCATCCTCTTTAAAAAGATTAAGGAGGCAACATGCGCTTCCTCATAATCATTGCTTTTCTTTTTATGTCTTCAATGACTCAAGCTCAAGAACGCCCCATCAAGCTGAAAGAAAACGAAGCATTAAGTGGGACCTTTTCTCAAAAGAGATTTTTGTCCGGCTTTGATCACCCCATTACATCTGAGGGTGAGTTTTATTTTGAGAAAACCAAAGGACTTATCTGGAAGACCTCCAGCCCTTTTGAGACAGAATTACGAATTAACAAAACAGGTATGAGCCAAAGTGTTGGCGGACAGGCAACAATAGAGGTTTCAACAAGCCAATTCCCGGCTTTGAAAACATTACACGATGTTCTGTCCCTATCCATGCAAGGCCAATGGGGTCTTCTGGAAGAAAAATTCGAGGCAAAGCTCACACCTCTTGAAACAGGTTGGTCCTTATCATTTCAAGCGCCAAAAGATGCCCCCTTCAAATCAATTTACCTTAAAGGCGCGAAACATCTAAAAAAACTGATCATTGTTAAGCCGGAAGGTGACAAGGATGTGATTAACTTTAATAACCAAACCGTCTTACAGGTGGAATAATGAGACGGCTAGGGACAATCACATGGGCACTGGTTCTCTTGCTCTGTCTTTTTATAATAGGTCTACGGTTTCAGAACACGCTTCCTATTGAAACAGACTTCTTGTCCTTGTTACCAGATGAGGAACAAAGCGAGTGGGTACGACAAGCAAACTCACTTATGAAAGAGGAAGTCACCCAGCGCGTTGTCATTCTCGTAAAAGCTAAAGAGTTTGAAACCGCCAAATCATTTGCAAATGAGATTGTTAAGCAATTGGCACCGTATGCTGATTTAAATAAACAGCAAGATCAAATTCAAGACTTTGGAAAAACATTGTTCAAATATCGCGCAAACCTTCTATCTGATCAGGACCGGAAGTGGCTGGGAAATGGACAAGGTGAAAAGGTCTCAAAACGCGCCTTAGCACAAATCATGTCACCGTTTGGGCTTAGTGATGGGAAATTGATTAAAGAAGACCCTTATCTTCTATTACCTGCTTATTTAGCTTCACGCCCAAAACTGAAAAAGAACTTCAAAATAAAGGATGGATGGGATCTTATTGGGGATCATATTGTCCTTGTTTTCAAATTAAGAGGCCAAGCGTTTAACCAAAACTTCCAAGATGAATTTGTTTCAGCCTACGAAAGTTTGAAAACTCCAAACGGGGTTGAGATCTTAAAGACAGGGGCTGTCTTTTATGGACAAAGAGGGATTGAACAAGCACAAAGCGAAGCTACTTTGATTGGGGCTATCTCACTCTCTGGAATTATCTTACTAAATATTATTTTCTTAAGGAGTATCCGCCCTATTCTGTTAAGCCTGTTGGCAATTTCTTCTGGCATCATCGGTGGCCTTGGGGTTTGCCTCCTTCTATTTGGCAAGCTTCATCTAATGGCCTTTATTTTCGGTGCGGGCCTTATTGGCATAGCGGTTGATTATACCTTTCATTATTGCTGCGATGGTCTGGGCGAAGAAAAGTCTAACAGTGTTTTGCGAACACAAAACATTGCACGTCCGCTGACATTTGGTGTCATAAGTTCCTCATTAGGTTTTCTCATTCTTGCAACCGCGCCTTTTCCAGGCTTGCAGCAGATTGCAATCTTTGCAACAGCAGGTCTTATTATGGCCTACCTGACGGTGATGTGTATCTATCCCCTAATTGATAAAAGCACTGGCGTTATGCATTTTAAACGCTTGTGGGGTTTTGATCGTAACTGGAGCTTGATTATCGCTGGTGTATCTATTCTCGGGGCACTGGCCGGGGCAACGCTATTTCATATAGATGACGATGTGCGTCGCTTGCAAAGCCTGCCGCTTGATCTAAAAGCTGAAGAAGATCAAATTCGCAACATAACGGGGCTGGATAACGCCACACGCATTCTTCTTGTTCATGGGAAAAATGAACAAGACGTTTTGCAGTTAGAAGAAAACCTGCTGCCCAAATTATCTAATATCCAAGGCAAGGGTGACATCATTGGCTTTCAAGCTATGGCACAGCTCATCCCTTCTATCAAAAAACAAAAAGAAAACCGTGATCTTGTCCAAAATACCCTTCTCGGTGAAAAGCTTGATAAACATCTCAGCCATATTGGCATGACGAGGAAGAATAATATTTATGGTGAAGCCCTATATTTAGACCCTGAAGGCTTTCTTCCCGAATTTAGACTTGCCCCATCAGTTCATCTTATTCGACTAAGTGGTGTGACAAACACAGAGGCTCTCATAGACCTTGCCTCAAACCATGAAAATGTTCGACTGGTGGATCAAGTAAAAAACATTAGTGAAACACTTGGTAAATACCGTGAACGCGCCATACTTCTCATTGGTTTTTCTTGCCTAATTATCTGGGCATTTTTAGTGAAAAATTATGGCTTTAAAAACGCAAGTATTATCTTGAGCGTTCCCATAAGTGCTGTTGTTCTAACACCCTTCATTGCGTCTATTTTCGGAGAAAGCTTTACTTTCTTCAATGCCATGGCCCTCCTTCTCGTTTTGGCAATCGGATTGGATTATGCCCTTTTCAGTCATGAAGCGAGTTCTGAGAAATACTCAGGCGTTATGATTGCCAATGGTCTATCAGCTGCCTCAACAATCATGGCATTTGGCCTGTTAGCGTTAAGTGACATGTATGCCATTCATGCATTTGGCATGACCATACTGATCGGCATTTCCATTGCCTATGCTCTTGCCCCTTTAACTCACATAAAAAAACAAGAAGATAAAAGTTATGAATGATATGTTTGATGTTGTGATTATTGGTGCAGGGCCAAGCGGAAGCGTTGCCGCAAGCCTATTGGCAAAGCATGATGTTCGAGTTCTTATGCTTGAAAAACTGGACTTCCCTCGTTTTATTATTGGGGAAAGCCTGTTACCCCAATCAATGGAATTTCTTGAAAAAGCAGACTTACTCAAAGGCGTTATTGAACATGGGTTTCAGTTTAAGAATGGTGCGGCTTTTGGGTGTGCAGATCAAAGCAGCTTGATTGACTTCCGCCTGAAGTACTCTGAAGGTTGGGGAACAACTTATCAAGTCCAGCGCGCTTCTTTTGACCACCTGTTAGCAAAGGAAGCGGCGGCTAAAGGAACTGATATCCGGTATAATCATGAAGTGATCGACATTGACCTGTCACAAGATATATCACGCCTGAAAGTCAAGGACGCACAAGGCAATGAGAGCGAAATAAAATGTAAATTCATCTTAGATGCCAGCGGGTATGGGCGGGTGCTGCCTCGATTGTTAGACCTTGAACGCCCTTCCAGTTTTCCTGTACGCAATGCCTTGTTTACACATATGGAAGACCAGCTTTGCATTAAGGAATTTGACCGCAACAAAATTCTTATAACCGTTCATCCAGAACAACATGATATCTGGTATTGGCTTATCCCGTTCTCAGATGGAACGTCGTCAGTCGGTGTTGTGGTCCGCCCCGAAGTATTAGATAAATACAAAGGTGATAATTCCGAAAAGCTCTGGACATTATTAAGAGAAGCAAAAGAACTTGGCGCTTTACTTGATGGTGCCGAAGAAATACGCCCTGTGGGCCAGCTCTCCGGGTATTCCTGTGATGTCTCAAGCTTATGTTCAGATAAATATGCTTTGTTGGGAAATGCTGGAGAATTTCTGGACCCAGTCTTTTCTTCAGGCGTAACCATAGCCTTAAAGTCTGCTGATTTGGTGGTCCCCCCCTTACTCAAGCAGCTCAATGGAGAAAAAGTTGACTGGGAAAAAGAGTATGCAGACCCGTTAAAAATTGGCGTTACATGTTTTAAAACATTTGTGGAAAGCTGGTATGAAGGATCGCTACAAAAGATCATTTTCAATCCACCTGAAGGAGATAATTCCATCCGGGATATGATTATTTCTATCTTGGCGGGTTATGCGTGGGATGAAAAAAATCCGTTTGTTACCCAGCCTAAGAAATATCTAGAAATGGTGGCAGCCCAATGTCCATAAAAAACCTTATCATCTGTTGTGCTGTTATTATCCTTTCTAGCTGTGCAACCAAGTTTAAACCTGAAGGTAATGATTTTGGAAAATGGCAATTGCCCTTTGCCCCGGTGGAAGTAGTCCAGCTTTTAAAAGGCAAGCATGGGGACAAAGATTTTGTCTTTCAAGTCGCCCTTAGTCTGCAGGAAGAACGTCTATCCCTCATCGGATTAGATGCCATGGGACGTAGAGCTTTTACAGTGAAATGGGATAAGGATGGGGTGCATGGTGAAAAAGCACCTTGGATGCCTGATCAGCTAAAAGGGGAACATATCCTCTATGACCTGATGCTGGCTTATTGGCCGCTTGAATCCCTAAACAGACCCTCAGATATTATTATTGAGGGGGAATATAAACGCCTTGTGACACGCGATGGAGAAAACCGTGTCACAATTTCAAGACTGGATGTACATGACAGATGGCAGGGGCGCTTGATTATTGAGAACCATCACAGGTCCTATCGTATTGAGGTTCAATCTCAGAAAATAAAGGGGCCAAAATGACTTTATATTTGAACGTCCTTGGGATTGTGAATCCGCTTGGATGTGGAAAAGATCAAGTTGCTGAAAATTTGTTCGCAGGATCTCAAGATGGTCTGATACAAAACGACACTTATATCCCGGACCAATCTGTGTATGTCGGGACAGTTGATACTGACTTGCCAGTTATCCCAGAAAAGCATTCTTTACATAAAAGTCGAAATAATCAACTGGCCATGATGGCTTTACAAGAGATTGAGGCTGATATTCAAAACCTCATCTCTGAATATGGTAATGAGCGCATTGCCGTTGTTGTCGGAACAAGCACATCTGGAATTGGATCAAATGAACCCGCTATTGCAGAAAAAGTAATTAATGGAACATTTCCACCTGATTACGATTACCAACGTCAAGCCACTTCGGATCTTTCCCAATTCATTCAGAACTATCTGGATATAAGCGGCCCAGCAATGACGGTTTCAACCGCTTGCACCTCAGGAGCCAAGGCAGTTGCCTCAGCAGCTAGGTGGATTGAGGCAGGCATCTGTGATGCAGCCATCGTTGGAGGTGTAGACAGTTTATGTGGCCTAACGCTAAACGGGTTCAACGCACTGGACTCACTTTCCAAAGGGAAGTGCTTACCCTTTAGTGACAACCGTGATGGCATAAATATTGGTGAAGGGGCAGCTTTATTCGTCTTAAGTCGCCAACCCGGCCTTGTTGAATTCTGCGGTTATGGTGAAACATCTGATGCCTATCATATCAGTGCTCCATCCCCTGAAGGGCTTGGAGCGATCAAAGCCATGAAATTGGCAAAAGGAGATCATGAAGTTGCCTATATTAACCTTCATGGCACTGCCACCCAATTAAACGATGCCATGGAAGCAAAAGCCGTAAATGAGCTTTTGGGCGATCATGTCCCATGCAGCTCAACAAAGTCTCTTACAGGACATATGCTTGGGGCAGCAGGTGCCAATGAACTCGGTTTTTTATGGTTGTCTCTAATTCATCAAAAACTTCCCCCCCATATTTGGGATGGAAAATCAGACGATGCCTTAGCCCAATTAAAATTTGTAAAGCCTGATGATAAGTTAGAAACAGACAATAAGGTACTTTTAAGCAATTCATTTGCGTTTGGTGGAAACAACATCTGTCTGGCAGTGAAAAAAGCGAGCCCGTTATGAATTTTGCCATTGAAGACTTAATCGCACATGGCCACCCGATGATCTTAATTGACCATGTTGTCTCTCATAGTGATGAAATGATTGAAACCTCCCTTACCATCAAGGAAGACACACAATTCATGTTTGACGGTAAAGTCCCTTGCTATGTCGCCGTTGAATATATGGCGCAATCCATTGCGGCCTATAGCGGGATCATTGCAAGAGAAAAAGGCGAAGCCGTCCGTATTGGTTTTCTACTTGGGACGCGCAGACTTGAATTGTTAGGTGATGGTTTTCTCATTGGGGATCACCTTAATATAGAGGCAAAAGCACTCTATAATGATGGGGAAATGGCCTCATTTGATTGCGTAACTAAAAAAGGCGAAAAAATAGTCGCAAAAGCACGTTTAAATGTATATCAACCAAGTAACGATAATTTAAAAATGGAGACAAAAGCCGATGGGTAGAACGGTTTTAGTCACAGGGGCCAGCAAGGGTATTGGTCAGGCTGTCGCGTTACGTCTTGCTAAAGATGGTTTTGATATTCTTGTTCATTATGGACGAGATCAAAATGGCGCTGAAGAAACACTAACTAAAATTAATGAGTTAGGTGCCTCTGGTCGGATCATTTCATTTGATATTTCAGATCGTGAGCAATGTAAATCTACCTTAGAAGCCGATATAGAAGAACATGGGGCTTATTATGGCGTGGTTCTGAATGCAGGCGTGACAAGTGACACGGCTTTTCCAGCTATGACAGATGAAGATTGGGACGGGGTCATTCACACCAACTTGGATGGTTTTTATAATGTATTACGCCCCTGCACCATGCCTATGGTCTCAGCAAGAAAGGGGGGGCGTATTGTTGTTATGTCTTCTGTTTCTGGTGTCATGGGGAACCGAGGCCAAACAAATTATGCAGCCTCTAAAGCGGGATTAATCGGCGCTGCAAAATCCTTGGCCATTGAATTAGCTAAGCGAAAAATTACTGTAAACAGCGTTGCACCAGGGTTGATCGGCACACAGATGCTAGATGACTTGCCCATGGACGAAATTAAAAAGGCCATTCCTATGCGTCGCGTTGGAACACCAGAAGAAGTTGCAGGAACGGTCTCATTCCTTTGTTCTGATGATGCCAGCTACATCACCAGACAAGTGATCTCAATTAACGGGGGAATGTTCTAATGCGTAGAGTTGTTGTCACAGGCATGAGCGGGGTAACAGCCCTTGGTAATGACTGGCCAACCATCCGTGAAGCTTTTAAAGAAGGACGCACGGGCATTAAACATATGGCTGATTGGGATCGTTATATTGATCTCAATACACGCCTAGCTGGACCCGTTCAGGACTTTAATGTCGATAAGCGCTATCCACGAAAAAAATTACGCAGCATGGGACCTGTCTCACGCATGGCTGTCTATGCGACAGAAATGGCGTTGACTAATGCGGGACTGATTGAAGACCAGAAGCTCTTTGATAGTGGCCGTATGGGCGTATCCTACGGATCTTCATTTGGCAGCACGAAACCCGTCGTGGCTTTTGCAGAACTCATGAGCGAAGGCACTATGCGTAACTTGACTGCCACGAGTTATGTGAAAATGATGAGCCATTCAGCTGCGGTAAATATCGGCGTCTTTTTTGGCTTAAAAGGGCGTGTTATTCCAACATCAAGTGCATGTACCTCAGGCTCTCAAGGTATTGGCTATGCTTATGAAGCCATCAAGTATGGCATGCAGGATGTGATGGTTGCAGGTGGTGCTGAAGAGCTTTGCCCATCCATGGCAGCTGTTTTTGATACGCTTTATGCAACATCGGTTAAGAACGAAACCCCTGAATTATCGCCACGTCCCTTTGATAAAGACCGTGATGGCCTTGTAATTGGTGAAGGTGCCGGTAGTTTAATTTTGGAAGACTATGACCGTGCGATCGCGCGCGGAGCCAAAATTTATGCTGAGATTGTTGGCTTTGGAACAAATTCTGATGGTGCGCATATCACACAACCAACAAAAGCAACCATGGAGCTGGCACTGCGTTCTTCCTTGAAAGATGCAAACCTTGATGCCGGTGCCATTGATTATGTAAATGCTCATGGCACAGCAACAGATAGAGGTGATGTTGCTGAAAGTCATGCAACCCTAGCCGTTGTTGGTAATCAAACACCCATTCATTCCTTAAAAAGTTATTTTGGTCATAGTTTAGGGGCATGCGGTGTTATCGAAGCCTGGCTTGGACTTGAAATGATGCATGAAGGTTGGTTAACCCATACAGCTAATCTGGACAACCTTGACCCGGAATGTGCGGAACTAGATTACATCGTTAATGAAGGCAGAAATCTGGACATGGAATATATGATGTCTAATAACTTTGCTTTTGGGGGCATCAACACGTCCTTGATCTTCAAAAAGACTATTGATTAAATGGCTCTAAACTGTCTTTTAATCTCCATAAATACAGTAAAAACGCCTTATGTGGTCCACCCTCTTGGAATGGCTCATATTGCAGGAGCTCTGAAACAAGATGGACACCATGTAAAACAATATGATGTTCTTGTTGAAGATGGCATTGAAGGCCTCCCTCCTGTCTTTGAAAAACACAAAACTGACGTAATCGGCATATCTATTCGGAATATAGATACTGTCGATAGTGCTGACCCTCAATTTTTCATAAAAGCAGCGATTAAAACCATAAATGAAATAAAACAATTCTCTGCTGTCCCAATCATTCTTGGCGGCGGGGCTTTCACACTATTCCCAAAATTGATCATGGAAAAGCTTGATGCTGATTACGGCATAACTGGTGAAGGTGAACAGACGGTCTGTAATCTAGTTAATCAGATTGAACAAGGGTGCGCACCTGCAAAAGGGACAATCCTTCAAGGCACAGCAGCTTTAACAGATAAGTGGTTACCTGTTTCATATGATGAACGCATTACAGGGTATTATCGCAAGCGTGGTGGCATGCTTAATGTTCAAACAAAGCGGGGCTGCCCCTTTAAATGTGATTATTGTTCTTATCCAACTCTTGAAGGAAATAAATTTCGCTATCGCGATCCAAAAGAAGTTGTCGATGAAGTCGAACGATTAAAAAAAGACTATGGCTGCAAATACCTATTTTTTACAGACTCCGTTTTTAACGATCATAAGGAACGTTATTTGGAGATTTGTGAAGAACTCATCCGAAGAGAAAACAAAACACCTTGGTGCGCTTATTTTCGCCCGTCACATTTAAACATCGATGCCATGAGCATTATGAAACGTTCCGGCCTTCATGCCATGGAATTCGGCACCGACGCCAGCAGTGATGCCACCTTAAGAGGGATGCATAAAGCCTTCCAGATGGAAGATGTATATCAAACGCATCAACTGGTTCGAGACTTTGATGTGCCTTCAGCACATTTTATCATTTTTGGCGGACCTGAAGAAACACCAGACACCCTCCAAGAAGGTTTAGGCAATCTAAAGAAATTGGAAGGCGCTGCTATTTTTGGTTTTAGCGGCATTCGAATTTTACCAAACGCACCTATCCAGAAACGGGCAATTAACGAAGGTATCATCCAAAATAAAGATGACCTGTTAGAACCTGTATTCTATTTCTCTCCAAAGATTGAACGCTCGCTCATGGAGGGCAAAATCAAAGAAGCTTGGTCACCTGAGCCAACAAAAATATTCCCCGTCTCTGACAGCCTGAACTCCATAGATGATATGCATAAAGCAGGTTTGACCGGTCCCCTTTGGGACAAGCTTTTATAACATTTTCTACTCTGATCCTGACAGACGGCTTAACATGGCTTTGACGGCTGCCATTTGATTGCCTTTCTTGGTGTAATAATGATCACTGTCATAGCCCCACCAATCCCAGCAGCCTTTTGGATTACCGGATAAATTTGAAGAGGTTTGAGGATAGAGAACAATTATTTTATTTGAATCAGCCCAGCGGTTATATCCAGCATTTTCGATATATTCCTTGCCAATAGTTGCTACATTTTGTTGGCAACCGTGAAAAACAATATGGACTTTACACATCTCTCCTTTTTCACAAGCTTCTGGGATGAAGGCATAGCCTTCATCAGCAAGAGAATGGCTCGTCGGGTTTGCTAGGAATTCTCCTTGGGCAAAACCAATCACCTTGCCTCCCGGTTTTTCAGATGGGGTATTTAAAGCGCCATCATAAATATGTTTGAGTAAATTCCCTGCCTCATCACGATCACATTTGCTGATGTATGGAGACTTTGATGCGGTTGAACAACCATTGCCATAATTTTGAGTGATCATTGCATGACCTGCTGCAATATCGTTTACATATCGAATGTCATCTTTTTCCAGACCAGCAGCTTGGTAGAATTCTTTAACTTGATCACCAACTTTTTGATCTACTGTTTCATCCTTGGTGCCACTGAAGATATAGACCTTGTTACCTTTTAGGTTTGACAGATCATCAATCATCTTATTTGCAGCAATTTTATTTGCTTTGGCCGCCAATTCTTTGCCATCAGGAGAACCTGAAAAGAACGATGGTTTCATGCACCGACCCAAAGCCGTCATAAGTGAAGCATCAGCACAATTATAAGGGCCACCTGCGATAATGCCAGCCCCCTTAATCGTGCTTGAAAAAGCGACATGAAACTGATCAGCCATATAGGCACCGGAAGATAGCCCCGATACAGATGTTTCTTTAAGGTCTACTTTATATGAAGGCAAAGGCTCTGCCGCTAAAGAAATCGTTGTAATCAACATAGATATAACAATTATTGTTGTTGATAGAACTGGACATCCACGCGTCATCAACTTTTCCTTTTTCTGAACTTAACAGGTTTAAATGAACCAACTGGCATTTGAAGGTCAGGGTATTTTATAGAGCTTTCCTGACAAGTCACTTTAAATTATGAATTATTACTTTTTTACAACTATTGATATTGCTTTATCCGATTGATAAAGGGCATAGTCTTCAGGAGCAGATAGCCTTTCTCATAGGAGTTTAAATTGAAACAGTTTTTCCGTTATTTTTCCCTTATTCTATGTATCGCTTATTTAGGAGCCTGCGCCCAGAAATTACCAGAAGAAGCACGTTATCCAAAATTTAGTAACCCATTAACTGCTGATCTGTCTGTTGCTGTAACTGATCATCGTGATTTCATATTAAATGGCGATAAAGAACCTTGGTTTGAGGGAATTATGCATGGTGCTTTCGGTATCCCTGCGTCATTAAAAAGAAATGGACCAACTGAAGGGCGCCCTTTTGCATATTATCTATCGACTATGATCCAAACGTCATTGTCCAAGGCAGGAAGTAATGTGACAATTGTTGAATTGCCCAAAGGGGAAAGTCTCGAGGCCTCAATTCAAACACTTACAGACAAAGGATCATCTGGAATAATCGTAATAATGAAAAAATCCAGATATGCATTTTGGTTAAGTGCAGATTATCAATATGACTTCGAAGTTGCGATTGTTGATATTGAAGGGCGCATCAAAGTTCGAAAAACTTTTGCAAAATGGGATAAAGAAATTCCATTAAGCTCCACATATAATGTCTTCGATATGTTTACTGAAATATATACAAAACGACTTCAGGTCATTTTAGATGACCCAGAAATCAAAGCTGCCCTAGCTAACGCTTGAACATTAAGAGAACTAGACAAAGGAGCAGTAATGATTAGCCCCTTTGTCTAAAGATAGACTATTTTTTTGAACTTCTAATTTCTGAATTTGCTTCCTGAACACTCTTCTTCCCGAAGAGGAGGTCCATCATACTAGCAATACGTTCACTTGCGACGCTAAATTTATTTGGGTTGGCCGTATAAGGAACTTTGTATGATGCTTCGCCAATTCTTTGACCATCACTGTATGCTTTAATCTCAGCATCCTTTAGGTATAAAGCTAAATCCCAACCCCAATGCCCCTCATATTCTAAAGTAACTTTTTTATGATCATGTTTGCTTCCATCTTCTGAGACTGCAAAATCATACTTATTTTGGGCCAACCAACTTTTCATAGACTGTAAAAAACCCTCACGTGTATCATTGTCTTTTATAACGACAATCTGGGAACCAGAATACTTAAGTGGAGACGCATTAAATTGCGGAGCTGCACATGCGCTCAGCAATATAGCAAAACTCAGGATCAGTAGAAATTTCAAGAATCACCTTTAGATTAAATATATAGAGTTAATACATTTAAAGATATTCATGCGTCATTTCAAATAAATTGTGTTTGCGTATATGCTTTTGCTATAAACAACCCTTTACAGGGTCAATTCATCACATATTTTAGCATAAAAATAATTTACAATATAATGTCCATTTCATTGAGTAGCTACCTATCTCATGGGATTTTTTTTTGGACAAGAAATACATTTGTCTTAATTTATCATCCTGAAAAAAGTTAGACATTTTTGAGAACCCATAATGAACAACTATGAGCTTAAATCAAAAGTTAGACAATTTAAGTCATTGAAAATAAACAAAGAGCATCGCCTTGAAAATCCGCGTGTCCCTGGTTCAAGTCCGGGATCGGGCACCATTTTCCTCTTAAAATTCAAGAGGTTGCAAGCCAGTCTCCATTTATTTTAAATGGGGATTTTTTTGTGTCAGGTATTTTGTCAGGTAATTGAAATAATATCTAATTACCTTCTGCATGTTTTGTCAGGCAGCTTTTCCACATTTCAATATTACATTTATCTGGTAGAAATAAGCTCAATTTTATATTGTATTCACCATTAATTATTTAGTTTTGGGGATATGGTTATGGATTGGGTAAAAATATTAGATGTGTCTTTATGGCCATTAGTTGTTCTTGTTGGGTTTTGGAGGTTTAAAGAACCATTTGGAGAGCTGGTAAAAAAGTATATCTAAAATCTCTCATGGCAAAACAACAGTTGATTTAAACCCTCAATCATCTCAAGGGAATATCGAACTGGATTTTGAACCTAAAAATAATCAGAACGCTGAGAATGGTTATAAAAGTCAAATCTTACATGATGAAGTAGAAGCTGAATTAAATACCAACGAAAAACTAAAGAATGAAAGCGACATTGAGACTCTTAAATATGCGGTTCAGGAATATACTTTCCTACTAAATATTGAAAGAATTTACAGAGATATATATGGCAGTCAACATAGAGCTATCATGTTTTCATTCACTAATGGCAGTCGGATTAATGATCAAAATCTATTACGTTTCTACAATGAGGCTAGAAGCATATACCCAGCCCAATTTATTAATTTTGACTACATTCAATGGAGATCATTTTTCTTGAGAAATAATTTAATGAAACCTGATAACACACCTGATAGTTACATGCTTACTATTTTGGGGATTGCTTATTCAAAGCATATGAAAACATTTACTTACCAAGACAAAAACTATTGATTCTCTTTTCAATTTTACTTGACTGACTTTACCCTTAAAAAAATTATGGCTTTGACCTTTACAAATGCGAAACATGAGATAAATCAACATTATGAAACACGAATACTATCATCAGTATGTGTAAAATAGAGGACTAAAATGGCTGGTAAGTTTTTAGGTAATGACGGTAAATATCATTCTCAGGGTTCCTTCTTAGGTAATGATGGAAAATATCACCCTAAAGGTTCTTTCTTAGGTAATGATGGAAAATATCACCCTAAAGGTTCTTTCTTAGGAAACGATGGCAAATACCATAAGCAAGGGTCAGTTCTAGGTAATGACGGTAAATACCATCCCAAAGGGTCATTCTTAGGTAATAACGGACAATATCAATCAAAGGGTTCTCTTCTTGGCAATGATGGTAAATATCATCCCGAAGGTTCCTTCCTAGGGAATGATGGAAAATATCACCCTAAGGGTTGTTTTTTAGGAAATGATGGAAAGTACCATTATGCTGGATCATTTCTAGGTACAGATGGTAGGTACCATATTGAAGGTTCTTTCCTTGGCAATGATGGAAAATATCACCCCAAAGGGTCCTTTGTAGGAGTCCACGGGAAATACGAAGAACCCGAAGGCCTAGCCCGCAGACAACAAACAAACCTCAACGGCGTGAATTGCTAATAGGTCATTTTAGTAAATAGCTCTCTATCAAAAGGACTTCTTTTGAGCTAAGCCCCGAAGAAAGAAAAAATGCCCCGTCTAGGGGCATTATATGGGCTGTCAGTTTTTAATCTTCTTCGTCGCGTTGCCCGTCATAGTGTTGATAAAGACCTTGCAGTGAAGAAAATCAATATTCCTCACGGTTCGATTTATCGAAGTGGTGCGGAGGATATATTTATTTTTGTAGCGAAAGGGGTAGACACGGTAAATGACGGGCAATGTGTCGAAGAAGATTATGATAAGAAGTCTCTATCTCTTTTAAAAATATCACCACTTTCTACCATCAAAAAGAATTCTAAATTATCGCTGTAAGCTACGGATTCCCTCGACTCGAAGGCTTTAGCTAAGGTTTCTTCATCGTCATTTAAGATGCTTTTTTCTTCATCTGTAAGCAAATCAAAGACACTATGAAATAGCTCGTGTCTTAGTGTTTCTAGTGGATGAAATGAACTGCAAAGAGAGACACAAATTTGCCCTCTATTGATGCAACCACCGCCCATTATTTGACCCTGAAATTTTAGGCGGGGACCAAACCTAACAACCGCAGAAGGATTGATAGTATCTATTAAAGTTTCAATCTGATTTCTTAACATTTCTGCAAATGGAAAATAGGCAGAATTTGAAGGTTGCCATTCAACATTTTTAAATGAATGTGCATATATAGATTGCTCAATCCATTCCCCTTGGTGATAGATATTTATTGAATTAATGAATGCTGTCATCATTACTACCCCCAAAATCAAAATCATCTTCATCAAAATCAGATAGTTCTATATCGCCAAAACCATCAGCTTGATGAAGCCCTACAGATGGCTCTGAGGACTCATTTTGATCATTTTCAGAGGTTAGGATTGGTTCGTGAAGAATACCCCTATCAGAAGCGGTATAGATTGTTTTTATCAATCTAATCTCTGCTATCCATTGCGGGATTTTATCATCAATTCCCCAACGTGATACACGTTCAAAGTCAATCCAAGGTTCATCAGATAAATCAATAGGGTTTTCTTCTGACGCATGATCTAGAGCATTTTCAAATGACTTTTGTGCTTCAACTTTGTGTTCAAAGAATTCGATTAAGTCAGAATTGAAAGACGCAATGCGATTGCGTCTTCCTTCTGATATCTCTTTATCTTTGATCACACGTAAACAATCTAATTGAATCCTCAAAGGCACTTTGTCTTTAATGATACAGGCGGATTTTCCGTTGTAAGTTTTAGATTTTAAGATATTGGGCATAGCTTACATTCCCATCGCTGGTGCAGGAATTTCGACTTCTTTATCCTTATCATTGTCATTGGAAGGCAAAGGGGGTTCCGGCTTCGGGTCGTTTCCCTCCGCTTTGGACTCCTTGATAGCTCCAACGGCTTCTAATGCCTTAACCATCTCTTTAGATGGCTTGTAGCTGTCATCTACTTGAATATCCCGCTGCCCTAATTCTAACCATGCCCTTGCTTTAAATTCGTCTGTACCTTCAAGGGTCACTGGCTCCCAACCTTTAGCTTGGATCATATCAGCAAGCATATTCATTGATTGATCAGATACATTTCCATGCAGTGCAATTTTATCCTTGTCTGTATGATCTTTTAACCAAGAATTGTCCTGTAGCTGTAATCTAGCTACTGGTTTATCTGCTCTGAATTGCTTGATATGTGAAGCATGATGTTGCATGTCAGTATCGAAATAATCAGATACTAGATTAGCTTTCCAATTTTGCTTTTCTTCATCACTATATTTTGAAGACTTCTTCTTATTTGTTTGTGGTTTTTTAGATTTAGAAACGTATCCAGTTTGGGCGGGTACTTTGTCTTCATCATATTTCTTTTGTTTGTTTTCATTATCTGTTCTAGCCATATTTTTCTTTAGCTCCTCGATTTGTTTATTAGTTAAATTTATCTCGTTTATGAGATGGTTTTCGAATGCCTCGGCTTTAGCATTCCTACTTGCTGTTGCGTCATGCAATGCAAGAATTTCTTCCTTTTTTGTGTAGTAAGTTTCAACATCTATATTATTCAAAGGTAGCTTACTAATACCTTGTTTTTGTTAGGAATCCATACAAATTGAGTCGTCAATGCCTTCATAAGCAAACTGACTATTCACCATTTGTTTCCATTCATTTCGCCAATTAGAAACGTATTCTTTAGATGTGTTTTTATTATCTAGAAAGCGAGTTTTGGCACCAAGTCCATCATCTTCAACAACTCGTGTAATCATCATCAAATGACAATGAATATTGGCTGTTTCTGTTTCGTCATTTTCATCATGAATATTGATGTCGCAAGCCACCCCAATTTGATCAGAAATGTGCTTCGCGATTTGACGAGATACAGCTATTTGACCTTCCCTAGATAACTCATTTGGGATGGCTAAATGGCAAGCCCCTAGTATTGTAGACACC